>DUCD01000297.1:0-10831 GCA_012959985.1 Verrucomicrobiales bacterium
AACTATTTCAGAAAAAAGCTCCTTGGAAAGAAAGATTTCCGCACTCCTTCGCAACCGGAGGGTCAATTTATCTCAGCGCCAACGGGCGAACCCAATGTTATGTGGATTTGGCGATATCGCCAGCGCAAATTGGCGATATCGTCAAATACTTTGATATAAAATGTAATCCAATGTTCACTTTTGTGAAAAGCGAAATATCACAACAGGAAGGAATAAACCGGGAAAACAGGAGGAAATACTAAAGTTTTGGAACATTTAAGATGGAGCCAATGATCGGAGTCGAACCGATGACCTACGGTTTACGAAACCGTTGCTCTACCAACTGAGCTACATTGGCATAAAAAGGTAATTCTGTAAGAGTTACGCCCACAAATATCCGGCGTAACGATCTTTTGTCACCTTGAAACTTTCATTAGATCCAAGAGAGACAAAGCTGTAAAATGAAACCGAATGGTTTCGATAGGACGGTTGGGCGATAACCTTTACCGTCTTGCAAGCAGCGGCGGATATTACGCACTGCTGAAACTTGGAGGCAAGTAATTTCGCTTGGTGAGCGAAGGCGGAAAGAAGATAATTTTGAATTTTCTCCATGAATCCCTTTTGGCTTAGGACGATTCCTTCCGAAAAAAGGTTGGAATCTTGCCAATTATTTGCTTCTCAATATTCACATATTGAGTTAGAAGTATGCAGATGTTATTGCGTCTCAGTCTCAATAAGATGGAAATCAGCTGAAACCAAGGGAAAACGAATGGATTTAGTGGGAAATTTAAGTCAGTTGCCTCTGGGCCAATTGGCCGTCATATCAGAGATTTGCGGGGACCTTTCGGTGAACCAGAGATTGATGACCATGGGAATGATCCCGGGGACTGAAATCCGAAAAGTTCAAGTTGCTCCCCTTGGAGATCCAATCGCTGTTGAATTCAAAGGCCAGAAGATCAGTTTGCGCAAGACGGAGGCAGCGGGAGTATTCGTCGATCTAAAAGACTGATGTTCCGTTGTATTTTAATACCTGAATGCCCACTGCAACGCTCACTATTTCTTCAACTCGTATTACAACAGTTGCCCTTTTAGGAAATCCGAACACCGGGAAAACCTCTTTGTTCAACCGGCTGACGGGGTTGCATCAGAAAGTAGGCAATTATCCAGGCATAACGGTTGAGAAGAAGCAGGGATTCTTTCACCATGAGGACCGTCGTTACGAACTGATCGACCTACCTGGCACTTACAGCCTTTCCGCGACTTCAATCGATGAACGAATCGTCATCGATATGTTGAGCGGCAATCTGAACGGAATCCCCCGCCCTGACTTGGTTGTCTGTGTACTGGATGCCACAAACCTTCAGCGCAATCTATTCCTGACATCTCAAGTGGCGGACCTTGGCCTTCCCATGGTGTTTGCCGTCAACCTATGGGATGCGGCTCAAAAGCAGGGCATTACGATTGACTTTAAACGGTTGAAAAAACGCTTCGGGATTCCAGTGATCCCAACCATTGCAACACGAGGAACGGGCTTATCTGAGCTGAAGAGAGCCATCGAAGAATCGCTTAGCCATCAACATAAATCGGTTCGGGTTAGATGGCCTGAACCTATCCTTGGGGCGCAGAAGATGCTGTCATCAAGACTGAAGACTGACGCTAATCAGGACCTGACAGATTCTGAACTTCGTCGCCTGCTCTTCGATACGGATTCTTCAGTCACCAACCTCGTTAACCTTCCTCGAGAAAAGACTGAGAAGGCCATCGAAGATGCCCGACAGATCATTTGGAAGAGTGGGATGAACCCTCTTGCAGCGGAAGCCCTGATTCAGTATCGGCATTTGGGAGACCAACTGGAGGGAATCATCAGCAACAAAGGGGATATCCGGCCCCAGTCTTCTGAATCCATTGACCGGCTTCTACTGCATCGCGGTTGGGGGCTGGTTTTCTTCCTTGGGATGATGTATGTCGTTTTTCAATCGGTATATACCTGGGCTGTTCCACTTATGGATTTGATCCAAATGATCAAAGGGAAACTGCAGGAGACAGTCAGCAAGAGCCTGGCATCCACACCGATGCTCGAGAGCTTGGTTTCGGATGGAATCATCGAAGGGGTTGGAGCATTTCTGATCTTCCTTCCTCAGATACTGGTCCTCTTTTTCTTTATCGCGTTACTAGAAAGCACCGGATATATGGCACGGGCAGCTTTCCTCATGGACAAACTGTTTCACTGGTGCGGACTCAATGGAAAAAGCTTCGTCCCGATGCTATCCAGCTATGCCTGTGCCGTACCGGGGATCATGGCAGCTCGAACGATCGAAGAACCCAAATCACGACTGGCGACTATTCTGGTCGCACCTCTGATGAGTTGCTCAGCACGCCTTCCGATTTATGTCCTGTTGATTGGGGCATTTGTGGAGCCTAGGTATGGTCCGTGGTGGGCAGGCTTCACTCTATTTGCGATGCATTTTGTGGGTCTGGCCATTGCCATTCCGTTGGTTTGGTTATTTACGAAATACCTGATCAAGACGAAACCTCATCCATTTGTTCTTGAGATGCCTCCCTACCGCGTTCCCAATGTACGCGATCTATTCTGGAAGATGTGGGAAAGTGCGAGAGAATTTGTCATTCGTGCAGGAACCGTCATTTTCGCCATTACCATACTAGTCTGGGCTTTGCTGTATTTTCCACGACCGGCCGGTGTGGCCACAGAAACACGAACCGTATTCGTGGCGGAAAAATCTCAGGAACTACAACAAACTCCTGAAGCGATTAAATCCATTCTGGATGATCCTGAATCTGAACTTTCCAGGGAATTGGAGAAGCAAACGGCAAGAAACTACATTAACCAAAGCCTGATGGGGCGCACCGGCCGGTTTATCCAGCCCATCTTTGCTCCGGCTGGATTTGACTGGAAGCTCACGGTTGGAATTCTGGCCAGTTTTCCGGCAAGGGAAGAAATCATTCCGACATTAGGAGTGATCTACAGTCTAGGAAATGAAATCGATGAAGAGTCATCAGACCTTAGAAGTTCGATGGCCGGGGAAGAATGGAAGGAAGGTCCTTTGGCTGGAAGGAAAGTATTCACTTTACCGGTGGTGATGGCCATTATGGTCTTTTTTGCTCTTTGTTCCCAATGCGGGTCCACTCTGGCTATTATTTCCAAAGAAACTAACTGGAGCTGGGCGTTATTTTGTTTTACATATATGACAGCACTCGCTTGGTTGTGTGCGGTAACAATCTTTCAGGTAGGAATGCTGATCAGTGGCTGAAAAATCGATATCAACATGAATCACCTTGAAACGGGTATCATCGGTATAGTGATTGTTGCTGCCTGTGGGTATTTGATCCGCTTGTATCGCAAAAAATGGTCCAACTCTTCAGGTAACTGTGGAGGCAATTGCTCCTGCAGCACCAAAATCACTGAGGATCAGAATAAAGTGAATTAACGCGTCCGTCGTCGGTCACAAATAACATTTCAAGGTCCCCAGGATTTCCTGATAAAGGTCTTCAAGTTTCTGAAACATCTCTTCAGCAACCTGAATTGACGGAAACTCGGAAATTTCCTCAAGATGCTTAAAGATGACCATCATTTGTTCCAGCCCCAGGTTCCCGCAACTGCCCTTCATACTGTGGGAAACCTTTCGTAGTTCTTCAAAATCCCTCCCAATGATAGCCGCTTTCAATTCTCCCAACTTCGCCGGTATTTCCTCCATGACCAGTTGGAGAAGCTCCGATAAAGCCTCCGCTCCAACGAGTTCTTTAAGCTCATCCAATTTCGCTTTCAGGACTACTTGAGAATCTGTCATTGTTTCACCGCAGCATGAAGTGCGACCTTAAAGTATTTTCATTCCATATTCAAATCAAGGCAAATACTTTAAAGGATCCCCGGAATAAATCGCCAGAGAACCTTTTTCTTGTAGATGCGATAATCCTCAAATTGACTCAGAAAACGTTCTTCAGTCAAGGCGCGGCCGACGTAAACACCCACCCAACCAGCAAAGAAAAAGATATTCGGCCAATACGCAAAGAATGGCAACCACTCGAAAAAGAATCCCAAAATCTTGAAAGTGTATTGTGGATGTCTGATCCATGCGAAAGGGCCCCGTGAAACGGTTCCGCGATAGGAAAGATTTGCAAATCTCAAACCCTGGGCAACGATGCTGAATACGTACAACAGGAGAAAGACAACGGCAAGAATCACGCAGACTATTCGAAATCCGGAATCGGGTGAAAACATCTCTAATTGATGGGGCAGATTTCCCCCGATAAACAAACCCATAATAATTCCCATGGGTGGATAGCAAGCCAGACAGAAAAACCAACCCAGCCAGTTGGTTTCAACCGCCTTGAACGAAGCCCCCCATCGTTTGGATTCCAAGGCATAACCGGCGGTTGCAAATGCCGCATCCACCAAAAACCCTATGTTCCGGAAGGCTAAGACGATTAAGAGTATGTTCCATACTCGATCGGATGACTCCTGCACCAGATAAAAAAAATACATACTGGTATACAAAGAGCCGATGGTCAGTGGCAGAAAATAGGATTTGGTTAATAAGAGGATCCAGCGCATCCGGATGAGGTAATGACTCCAATAGTGCCCCCTTGCTGGACGACATCTCCTTCCGGGCAAACGACGATATAACAAGGCCACGCACAGAAAATAGGGCCAGTTTCTCAACGACCGCCCTTGAATCAGACCACGTTTCACTGGCAACCATCCGAATAAAGCAATTCCAAATATAATGGGACCAATGAGGAGCTTCCAGGGCAGGTAGATCTTGCTTAGCACGTAAATGCCCGGTTTAAGCTTTTCGACTCCCAAATCCTGCAGTAATTGGAAAATGCCAATGATTCCGTGATAGGCCAACCATTGAAACAAAAGCATTCCGAGTACAATAAGCAGATGGCTCAAGTGAATGTAAATGCAGCGTGCCCAGTTCAATTGTTTATGCACGATGATAGCAATCAGGGTATTTCAAATTAAAAATCATGACTTCAAGTCTTCATTCAAAGTCATTTCAACTTCTGTCTCAACCCAGGGCAGGCCACAACGATTCAGCTGCTCCAAGAATGGCGATGGATTCAGCTGTTCGCAACAATGCACTCCGGGTTTTTGCCAACTCCCCTGAGCGATCAACATCGCTGAAATCATGGCCGGCACACCTGTAGTATAGGATATCGCCTGTGATCCAAGCTCTCGGAAAGATGCTTGATGGTCGCATATGTTGTAAATAAAAAAGCGTTTCCATTGCCCACCGGACAACCCTTCGATTTGACATCCAATACAAGTTTTTCCCGTATAACCGGGAGCCAGTTCCGAAGGATCGGGAAGCAGGGTCTTCAGGAACTCCAGGGGAACAATCTCCATGCCCTTATGTTGGATAGGTGCCAACCCCGTCAGACCAATGTTCCGAAAGGCATCGAGGTGCTGAAGATAGGAATCCGTGAAGGTCATCCAAAACCGGATCCGTTTAAGATCAGGCAGAAATGCGACCAAGGATTCAAGTTCCTCGTGATACATCTGAACCATTTTCCGGGTTCCAATGTTTGGAAATGGAAATGAACGAAACGTTTTCAGGGCCTCCGACTCAATCCACTTACCCTCTTGAAAATGCATACAGGGTTGAATGATTTCAGCGATATTTGTAAACGGATCGAAATTAGTGGCAAACGGATGACCATGATCTCCTCCGTTGCAATCGACGATATCCACATAGTGAATTTCATCGAAATGTTCCTTCAAAGCATGCGCGCAAAAAATATTAGTTACTCCGGGAGCGAATCCACAACTCAAGACAGCCGTCAGGTTTTTTTCCTTAAAGGCTGAATGGAATTTCAGCTGATGGCTGTAGGCGAACAGCTCGTAAGTGGTGGTATCAGGTTCCGGCGCGGAGGTGTCGACATAATGCACGCCCTGACTCAGGCAAGCTTCCATGATCGGCAGGTTTGTCCCAGGCAATGCAGAATTGATGACAATGTCGGGAACGACCCTCTGGATCAATTGCTCCAACTCACCGACTTTATCGGCGTTGACCTGTTCTGTTTGAATAGGAATCGATTTCCGATCGCGAATGGCCTCACACTTTTCAATACGACGGCTAGCCAGCGTCACCGTGCTAAATACATCCGGATGCTGGACACACTTATGAGCAACCACATTCCCGACACCGCCTGCCCCAATGATTAGGATTTCCGCCATAACTGAACCGTTTAAGAGAGTCGGGATCGATAGTCTTCATACCCGAATTTACGGATAATTTTCAAGGTGCCTTTTTCAGAATTACAGATACCTATGGAAGGAATATTCAGGCCATTGAAGGCGGTGTTCTTGACCATCGTGTAATGGGCCATATCTTTAAACACCAATCTATCCCCCACTTCCAGTGGTGTGCGAAACGAATAATCTCCGATGACGTCACCAGCCAGACAAGTAGCCCCCCCTAACCGATAACCGTGAGGAAACTCATTCAGTGCTGCGGCCCCCTGAAGTTCGGGCCGATAAGGCATTTCAAGAACATCGGGCATATGGGCGCTGGCAGATGTATCCAGGATGGCAAGATTCATTTCATTTTCAAAAATGTCCAGGACGGTAGCGACAAGAACGCCGGCATTCAACGCAATGGCTTCACCTGGTTCCAGATAAACTTTCAGACCATAGGTCTTCCGCAAGTGGGAAATCACGCTGCAGAGCCCATCCAGATCATAATCCTGCCGTGTGATATGATGCCCTCCACCGAGATTGATCCATTTTAAGTCATGCAGGTAATCCCCGAAATTCTTTTCGACTACCTGGAGAGTTCTCTCTAGAGCATCTGAATCCGACCCGCAGAGGGTGTGCAGGTGAAATCCATCAACTCCTTTGATCGATTCGCCTTTAAAAGAACTCGTTGTCATGCCCAGTCGGGAACAGGGTGCACAGGGATCATATAGGGGCACATCAACCTCTGAATGCTCCGGATTGATTCTCAAGCCGCAAGAAACAGGTTTTGAAGATCGCTGTATAATCTTCTGGAACTGTTTCCATTGCCCAAATGAATTAAAGGTGATGTGATCAGCGTATTTTATATAGTCGGATATTTCCGAATGCTTATAGGCCGGCGCATAAACGTGCACTTCTCCGCCGAACTCCTCATAACCGAGACGTGCTTCATGAAGGGAACTGGCTGTGGTCCCTCTCAAGATCTTGTTAATCAAGGGGAACACCCCGAACATCGCGAATCCTTTAAGCGCCAGAATGATTCCGGCACCGGATTCCACCTGAACTCGGTTCAATATTTCCAAGTTCTTTCTCAGGCGGACTTCATCCACAATGTAGGCTGGTGTATCGATTTCCTGAAAAATCTTCAAATCCCATGAATCGATTGATTTGTCTGAAATCACTGTTTCCATTACTCAGGAAAAGCCAAAACCATCCTTTGTAACTGCAAATTTGTAAATCCCAAATTCCCTTCCATGAATTCTGAGTTGACATCAAATGGATTACGAATAAAAGCTGACCGTGTATGGCATCCAATAACACCGATTTTCGAGGTCTGATCGCCGCGCCTCTGACTCCATTTCACCCAGATGGTTCACTGAATACAGGAATGGTTCAGGATCTCGCCAACTTTCTGAATACTCATAAAGTGCAGGGGGCTTTCATCTGCGGAACGACCGGGGAAGGTTATTCACTTTCTTCACACGAAAGAAAGGTCCTGACAGAAAAATGGATGGAGCACCGTCCGGATTCATTTCGAATCATCACTCATGTAGGTCAATTATCACAAAAGGAAGCATGTGAACTTGCAAAACACTCAGGTGAGTTGAAAGTGGATGGAATCTCGGTGACCGCGCCTTCATTCTTCAAACCGGCCACTCTTCAGGACTTGACCGACTACTGTGGCCCCATTGCAGAGTCGGCCCCGGAAACGCCTTTTTACTACTACCATATCCCCTCAATGACGGGTGTTGATTTTTCGATGAATGACTGGGTGAAATTGGCACGACAGCAAATTCCCACCCTGCGCGGAATTAAGTATTCCCATTGGGATCTGTCGGACCTCCAATCGACCCGTGGCACGATGGCAGACGACAATTCATTCGAAATATTCTTTGGAAGAGATGAGATGCTTCTGCCCGGATTGAGCATGGGAGCCACCGGGGCGGTCGGCAGCAATTATAATTTTGCGGGAGACTTTTTCACGCGAATCATCGAAGCGTTCCAGAGTGGAGATATCCCTCTTGCGCAACAACTGCAATCCCGAGCAGGCGACATGATTAATATCATGATCAAATTCGGTATCATCCAATCCGGAAAAGCGGTTCTATCTTTCCTCGGAATGGAATGCGGCCCCTTGCGCTCACCGTTGCGAGAACTTTCCGATGAAGAAAAATCAGCCCTCAAGGCAGAATTGGACTCAGGTGGTTTTTTCGAAGATTGCCTGAATTCTCCGCTGTCCTGAGTAAGGAGGGCGTGCTGTCTTTAGGGTCGAGGACGGCGAGGCCTACTGGTTTGATCTCTTTCCGAATAAAAGGACGCTGACTCCGAGGAGGCAACTCCACCCGAATACATCCCCATGCCGGTTGTAGAATGAAGTTAGAGCACCGTCCTTTTTTGACAACAGAGGTAAGTCCGCAGTGTAGAAACCCCGGTCATAGATTCGATCGGGAACTGAAGAAAAGACCGAATGGAGTCGACCGGCGGCGCTGATCCAACAGGTAAGTCCGTTGTTGGTACAACGGACAAGGGGAACCCTGTTTTCTACAGTGCGGAAAACTGCATTGGCAGCATGTTGCCAATGTGCGGCGCTTTCTCCAAACCAACCATCATTGGTCAAATTAATAAGAAAATCCGTTTCTGGGCCGACATGAGATCTGACCCCATGAGGAAAATTGTCTTCATAACATAACAGCACGGAAGTTTTCAGACCGAGGTCTGAAATTTCAAACTCAACCGGGGAAACTCCAGCAGTGAATCCATACTGGACGGGCGTAAACCACCCCAAAAACGGTAACACATTATTAAGGGGAACGTATTCTCCAAAGGGGACCAATCGTTGTTTCCGATACGTGCGGTCCGATAATCCGGATTCAGAATCAATCAAGTAACTACTATTGTAGACATCGTACTCCGTCTTCTTTGTTTCCGGATTACTGCCGCTGATAACGATCTCGTCACTTGCACAAATTACTTTTACGTTCTTTTCTCTGAGCAACTGTATCACCCGATGATGCGTTTCCGGATCCAAAACAGGATCCAACAGACCGGGAATTGCCGACTCAGGCCAAATCATTAGTTCCGGTTGAGTTTTCAGCGCAGAGGTAACCAGCTTCTCCAGAACATTAAATCGGTTCGAGTCTTCCTTATCGTCCCAGATTAGAGTCTGGAGAAAAGCAGGTTGAATCAGACTGACTCTCAAACTGGATCGACCCTGTTCATGCTCACGAACCTGTGTCCAACCGATGGAACAAACAATTGTCGAAACGCCCAGAGGCAATGCCAGATCAGCCAACCATCGCCAGGGACGTGCTGGATGCCGAATAACGGAGATCACGGCAAGAAATCCGGCGACCGAACACCAGACCACCAGAAACGAGATCCCATAGATTCCGGTGAATTCAGCAATCTGAATGAGTGGCAGAAAGGTATATTGGGATGCTCCCAGAAAATTCCAGGGGAATCCGGTCAACAATCTACCACGGATCATTTCCAGAGCCACCCAGGCAACCGCACAAAACAGGCACCAACCACTCCGTTGCAGGAATCCCTCATCGCAAAAAAAAGCATCGTCATTCAGAGGACGACTTAAGCTCGACTTTTGTTGACCATGCTGGAAAGAAGGGAGCATGAATATGCATGCACAGATCCAGATCGCTGGATAACATGCCAGATACAGTGAAATGCATGACCAACCAATCCAGGCACCAAAAGGATAGGGCATATTGAGGAGCCAGGACAGACTCACAAAATAATGAACAACACCGAAAATGACCCCCACCCGGAAGGCCTGACTCCGTGGCAGTCTCCAAGTCAATGCCAGCAACGCACCTGGAACAATCCAGGCGAGAATAGCCGGATTCAATCGAGAAAACGTAAGACCAAGACAAGCGCCCAGTAAGCCGGCCGCAATGAACAGATTCCATCGATTTGATTGAAAGTGCGCAAAAAACAAGTGGCGGTCAATCTGACGAAATTGATGGACTAAGGCAACTCCCCTTTGTAGAAGGCCTATCACGTGGGATTGCTGCATGAGAATGGATACCCCTAAACACCCATCAAAATCTGGATATCGGCTACCAGCCGAGTGGGAACCCCACGAAGCCACTTGGCTTTCCTGGCCGAAACGTTGCAGTCGCAGCTATCCGGATCCCTACTATGATCCGGTCCTTCCTTCCTACTGTCGACTCATCGAAGTTTTAGCGGACAACGAATGGGTTAACATATGTGTCGATTCGGAGGAGGAGGAATCGCAAGTCAGATCAACATTGACCCGCAGAGGAGTCCACTCAAAAAGCATACGATTTCACTGGTTTCCCACTGAGGAGCCGTGGTGTCGGGACCATGGTCCCGTATTCATGAAAAAAGGCGATAGCAGCAGTGAATCGCTGTGCATAATCAATTGGGAATTCAACTCATGGGGAGGTAAATACCCCCCTTGGGAGAAGGACAATCAGATCCCTGCGCTGGTTGCTGATTTTTTGGATATCCCCTGTGCTTCACCGAAAATCACCTTGGAAGCCGGGGCTATTGATACAAACGGAAACGGTGTTCTGATAACTACCGAATCCTGCCTACTGCATCCCAACCGAAATCGAAACATGACCAAATCCAGAATGGAAGAAATTCTTAATTCCTATCTCGGCGCCTCCCATG
>DUCD01000297.1:10878-15073 GCA_012959985.1 Verrucomicrobiales bacterium
GGTTGAAATCCGGTATCACCGGAGATGATACGGACGGGCATATTGACGAATTCTGCAGATTTGTAGGAAAGTCGAAGATCATGTTATGTCGCTGCGAGAATCTAGAAGACCGTAACTATCCAATTCTTATAGAAAATCGGAATCGATTGGAGCAGTTCATTAAAAGTTCGGAAGACAATTGGAAAATAGTGGACCTCCCAATGCCGGAAAACCGTTATCAGGACGGAATCAGACTACCGTGCAGCTATGCCAATTTTTACATTGCCAATGGGGTAGTGATCGTCCCGAAGTTTAATGACCCCGAAGACTCTAATGCCGCAGCAATTTTAAGTGAGTCCTTTCCGGACCGTGAGGTAATCGGAATCGATTCAACGGCATTAGCGTGGGGATTAGGCTCGTTTCACTGCCTGACTCAACAGCAACCCATAATCCAAATAACCTGAGGATTCCTGAAAGGTAGGGCGACTGACCCAGCGAGCGGAAACCGACCTATTGTATTCAATCAAACGGCACGCTGCAGACAGCGATCCCCCATTGAGACACGGGTTCTGCTATGGCAGTTTTTCGATTTCGACAAATTGAACCCCGCGAGTTCCTGATTTGGTAAGGATCGAAGCCTCCAACCTGCCCTGTCCGACCGTCAGTGATACGTTCGAAAATACGATAGAATTCTGTTGCGGTGCCAAAGGGACATTGACCTGGTTACCTCGTAGTGAGAAGTCAGCAATTCCAGCATATCCCGTCGGTGAAAATTTCAGAGTAATTCTGTAATTCCCCGATTCAGCAACATGCACTTCCCAATGCCCCAAGCTTTCTTTCCCCCTACCCGCTCTAGGCCCTCTCCAATCCTGTCGGGTTAAAGTCACAGGATTTTCGTTGGAATCCCCGAGGTGAATGCGAGGTGGTGCGTATCCCCGACTCCCACTGACATCCAGAAACCACTCTTCATATTCTTTTTCAAGTTTCCGAACTATCTCCGGAGAGGCGGAGGCGACATCGTATTGTTCATAAGGGTCAGACACTATGTTGTACAATTTTTTCGATGGGTTTTCGGGCAAATCACCGCCCCTCACCCCCAAAGGTTGAACCAGTTTGTAGTTTTGTGAACGAGCGGCAAATGCTCGATAGAGTACCGGCTCATCACCGCGATGCCATTGAAAAAACAAGGTGCGATCCGGCCATTCATCAGGATTGGATTTACCTTCAAGAAGTCCCATCAGGCTTTTTCCGTCGAGCTGTAGGTTTTCAGGAACATCTACTCGGCAGGCATCGAGGATAGTCGGCATCCAATCGATATGAGCAGCAATGGTCTTTAGCTGTGTATCTGCAGGAATCCTCAAAGGCCACCTAACAAAACAGGGAACCCTAATTCCGCCTTCATAAACCGACCCTTTTCTCTGAAACAGGCCTCGGTTGTAACGAACCTGCTGAGGACCGTTATCGGAAAGAAAAACCACCAATGTGTTTTCTTCAAGATCCATTTCTTCCAAAGCCTTCAGCAGATGCCCTATATTCGTATCGATATTTTCCAGCATGGCATAGACCCTGGATGTGGTTTCCAGATCGGGCGCTGATTCAAGGGGGTGTCCCAACACAGGAAACGAATGTTCCGACTGGAGTTTCACCCGATAGGGCTTCACCAGGTCTTCCGAAACTTCCAACGGTGTATGCGGGCAATTGAAGGACAAATAGGCAAAAAAGGATTCTTTTCTGTTAGTTTGAATAAAGTCGATAGCTGCGTTGGTAAACAAATCAGAACAATAGCCATCCATTTGAACAGCGTTTCCATTATTAAATAAAACGGGATCCTGATAGGTATTACCCGGAGGATCAGCGGGTTGCCCGATTCCTCCACCTTTATGGATCAGCGTTTCCCGAAACCCTTGATCCTGAGCGCGCATCGGATAATTATCTCCCAGGTGCCACTTACCGAAAATCCCGGTTTGGTAACCGGCATCTGCAAGCACCTCGGCCAAAGTGGTTTCTTCAGGATGCATCATGGCTCGCCCTAGGTAGGTGTCCACGACACCGGTCCGGTAATTGTAGCGACCCGTCATCAGAGAAGCACGCGTCGGCGCACACACCGGAGAAACATAAAAAGACTCAAGCTGGAGACTTTCCCGGGCAAACCGATCCAGATTCGGAGTTTGAATAACTGGGTTTTTGTGGAAACCCAGATCTCCGTATCCTTGATCGTCCGTAAGAATCAGGACGATATTCGGTCTGCCGGTATCGATCCCCTCCGGAGATTCCTGAGCGTAAATCTCTGTAGGGAGAAGCAGGAAACAAAGCACACCCACTGGAAACAACCGCTCCAGAAGGTCACAGGATAATTTACAAAAGTGATTATGCACTGACCAAATTTGAAATCAGAATGTAGAATAACACTGAATTTCTGTTCTTCATAGGCACACGGGCTAAATCCAGAGCGTGGTATCAATTGATCCTCTCGTCCTGATCAACCCGTCAATCTTCAGAAGCAGATTAATGAATCCACGTCATCAATCAATTCCTTTTCCTTACGAAAGCATGGGTAACCCACCCGTAAAAGACCTCTGCCGCTTCCATTAGGGTTTCGGACAGCGTCGGATGGGGGAATGGCTTCGGCCAATTCGGAATCTGCTTCAATACCCAGATGAAAATCAACCCAAATTGCTGCTCTTTCTTGGATTAAGGATTCTCAAAGGATACGCTAGTGCCCCACAGCACGTGAACGATGTATTACCTTGATCTAACTTTGCAAACTGCCGAAGAAAATCTCGCCTGCGATGAGGCCCTTCTGGAGATTTGTGACCAAGGTGAATTCCCGGGACTTATACGCCTCTGGGAACCGCCTCTCTATTTTGTGGTCTTAGGGCATGCAAACCACTTGAAGCAATCCGTCTTTCAGAACCGTTGCCGCCGATTGGAGATTCCCATTCTCAGGCGAATCAGTGGAGGCGGCACGGTACTCCTAGGCCCTGGTTGTTTAAATTACTCCCTGATCCTGCCCTACGATTACTCGGACGAACTAAATAACCCTCGTCAAACCAATCACTTCCTCATGGAAAACATTCGTCAGGCACTACTTCCCCTCGTTCCATTCACTGAAATCCTCGCCGATTCCGACCTCACTTCCAAAAATCTGAAATTCTCAGGAAATTCCCAACGGAGAAAAAAACAGGGACTCCTGTTTCATGGAACTTTCTTACTGAATTTTGATCTAAATCTACTGAATCAGGTCCTCAGAATTCCTCAGCAAAAGCCTGAATATAGAAAAGGTAGAACTCACCGCGATTTCGTCACGAATTTGAGGCAAGAACCTGAAACCGTTAAAAACCTACTTTGTCGCCACTGGAAGGCATCCATGCGATTCGGAGAAATTCCAAGACAAAGAATTCAGGAACTGTGCAAAACCCGGTACGGAAAGGACGAGTGGAATTTCCGAACCTGACTAAAATACCGCTTATACCTTCTCACATCTCCCTTTTTGGAATAGTGTCCGCACAAAAAATGGCGGTTGCCTGTTTTGGTTCAGGGGAAAAACACCACCACCAGCCGACAGGATTTTAATAACACAGACCCTAATTACTAATTTTATGGATCTCAAAGACCAGATGCGACAACTCGCCGAAAATGCGCGAAAGGCTTCCCTTGAATTGGTCCGATTGACTACCGAGGAAAAAAACACATGCCTGATCGCAATGGCTGAGGCGATTGACGAAAATGAATCTGAAATTGATGAAGCCAATCGAAAAGATCTTGATGCCGGAAAAGCCAACGGATTGAATTCGGCTCTGCTTGATCGGTTGGATTTGAATCCGAAAAGAAGAAAATCCATGTCTGATGGGTTAAGAAACTTGGCCGAACTCCCCGACCCTACCGGGAAAATTCTGGATGAACGGACTTGCCCGAACGACCTGAAGCTTCGCAAGGTTTCTGTCCCGATCGGGGTCATCGTCATTATATATGAATCTCGTCCGAATGTAACTGCGGACGCTGCCGGGCTCTGCTTCAAATCCGGAAATGCCACGATTCTCAGAGGGGGCAAGGAAGCCATACATTCCAATCAGGCCATAGCCAGAATCATGTTGAAAGCAGCAAAAAAGGCATGTCCTGCTTTTCCCTCCGGTGCCATTCAGGTCGTTCCAACAACCGATAGAAAAGCCATTCCCGAATTACTGTCCCTGACCGATTTGGTAGACCTTTGCATGCC
>DUCD01000297.1:15083-19250 GCA_012959985.1 Verrucomicrobiales bacterium
AAGAGGTGGAGAGGGTCTGATTCGTGCGGTGGCAGAATGTTCCAAAGTCCCTGTGATTAAGCATTACAAAGGGATCTGTCATACCTATGTAGACGGCAGCGCAGATATAACGATGGCTCTGGCGATTGCCTTCAATGCCAAAACCCACCGACCAGGGGTCTGTAATGCCATGGAAACCCTCCTGATCGATCGAGCCATTGCCTCGGAATACTTGCCTGAAATCACTGACCAACTCCTTTCCGCTGATGTGGAAGTCAGGGTTGACCAGAGGGGACAGGAAATCTTGAAGGATCAGAAAAGTGCTATCAAAAAGGCTACAGAAGAAGACTGGACCACCGAGTATCTGGATCGAATTCTTTCAATTCGAATTGTGGAAGATATCGAACAAGCCATTGACCATATCAATCAGTATGGGTCGGGACACTCCGATACCATTGTGACAACCAGCCGGGAGAAAGCGGAACGGTTCATGGAAGGCGTTGATTCCGCCGCTGTTTATTGGAACGCTTCAACCCGGTTTACGGACGGCGCTGAATTTGGCATGGGGGCCGAAATTGGAATCAGCACGGATAAGATAGGCGCCCGTGGCCCCATGGGGTTGAACGAACTCACCAGCTACAAATGGTTGGGCTACGGGACAGGTCAAATCCGGACTTGAATTCACCGATGCAGAGCCCCCCTTCATCCCTCCCAGTTGCGACTTCTTCCGATTGCCGCCGAATTGCCGAAGAAATTGAAAAGGCCTTTCCCGATGAAGGCCTGTTTGCCGGACATCGCTGGCGCATAGGCTGTCGTCCTCTCACTTTATCACCGAAGACCGTTCGGGAATTGGAAATGATGGGCCGAGTGCTTCTCAAGTTCAACCAGGCCGTCAATCGACTTTACTATCAGAGCGCGTCCGGAAAGCAGCCTGCCTGGATATCCGATTGGTTGGATTGCGGCAAACCTTCGGAGTTGATTGAAATTCAAAGGAACAAAGCATTTCGAAAAGATTTGCCTCGAGTGATCCGGCCGGATCTTCTCCTGACGGATAATGGTTTCCGGATTACGGAACTGGATTCGGTACCGGGAGGAATCGGTCTTACGGCATGGTTGAACGACACTTATTCAAAATTCTTTCCGGAAATCCTTGGTGGAAAAAAAGGAATGATTGAAGGATTCAGGGGGATTTTCAATGCTAAATCAAAGGTCCACATCCAGTTTTCGGTAGAATCCGAAACCTATCGTCCCGAGATGGCATGGCTTGCCAAACGCTTGAATGAGGAGGGAGATCGTTTCGTGATCCAGAATGAAACTTTTGAAGATTTTCAGGAACAGGAATCCGTCTACCGATTCTTTGAACTTTTCGATCTGAAAAACGTACCGGGACACCGGAAATTGTTCCAGGCAGCTGCATCAAAACATATCCAACTAACGCCTCCACCCAAACCGCTCTTTGAAGAAAAAATGCTGCTGGCGTTCCTGTGCAACCGACACCTTGACGGATTCTGGCATCGAGAACTCGGAGACGGGTTCTACAAAAGGATAAAGGAATGGTGCCCCTATACCTGGGTGGTGGATCCATCCGAAATCCCCCCCCATGCAGCTATCCCCCGGCTTGAATTGACCGACTGGAATCAACTGAAAAGCCTTTCCCAAAAACAAAGGAGATTGATTCTTAAAATCTCTGGATTTTCCGAAAGAGCCTGGGGAGCAAGAGGCCTTTATCTAGGTAGTGATCTTTCATCCACAGAGTGGAGTCTGGCAGTTGATGAGGCATTGACCTCCTTTAACAAAAATCCTTTTGTTCTTCAGGAATACCATACTCCGAACCGTATCGAAACCACTTGGTTTGACGCAGAGCAAGGCACCATTGAGGCCATGCAGGGCCGAGTTCGACTATGCCCCTATTACTTCGTTCACGGAGAAGGAGATCAGGCCAAAACAAAACTTGGAGGGGCTTTGGCGACCATCTGTCCCGAGGATAAAAAAATCATCCATGGAATGAAAGATGCCGTCATGGTACCCTGTTCGATCGGTCCACAGGAATAAACGAATTTAAACGACATATGGATAAGATACTTCAATACTTGAAAGAAAACCGGGATCGTTTTTTGCAGGAGCTCTGCACCTATCTGGAATTTGAAAGCATTTCAGCACAGCCCCAGCATGACAAGGATGTTAGAAGATGTGCCGAGTGGATCGCCGCACACTGCAAGGATCTGGGCATGAAAGCTGAAATAGCCCCGACAAAAGGTCATCCAGTCGTGATCGCACAGACACCGCGAACCCGCTCATCCAAACACAAACCTCATTACATTGTCTACGGACACTACGATGTCCAACCTCCGGACCCGCTTGAGCTGTGGAATTCTCCTCCTTTCAAACCCAAAATTGAAAACAATCGAATTTATGCCCGTGGCGTCAGTGATAATAAAGGGCAGCATTTCGCACATCTCAAGGCTGTGGAAGCTTACCTCCGAACCGGAACCGAACTCCCTTGCAACCTGACTTTCATAATTGAAGGAGAAGAGGAGGTCGGCAGTAAACATTTGACGGATTTCCTCAAGACGAACCAAAAACGATTAGCCTGCGATGGAGCGGTAGTATCGGATTCGGGAATGCCCTCTTTAAACTCTCCAGCTCTGACGTATGGCTTACGTGGTGTTGCCGCGATGGAAATCCTTCTCACCGGACCTAACCGTGATCTTCATTCTGGGATATACGGAGGGTCTGTAGAAAATCCGGCAGCGGTCCTGTGTCGGATGCTGGCAAATCTACATCGCAAGAATGGAAAAATCGCTGTAACTGGATTCTACGATGATGTTCTTCCACTAAGTCGAAAGGAAAGATCTGAAATCAAGAAATGGCCTTATCGCGAGGAAGCCTATCGCAAGTCCGTTGGTGTACCCGCTTTATTTGGAGAATCCGGGTATTCACCGAATGAGCAACGGTCGGCAAGACCGACCTTGGAAATTAACGGTCTGACCAGTGGCTACCAGGGAGAAGGCAGCAAAACCATTGTTCCCTCCTGGGCTTCGGCAAAGTTGACCCTGCGGTTGGTGCCCGATCAAAAGCCGAAGAGAATCCTGCAGGCCGTAAAAAAACAATTAAAAACTCTGTGCCCTCCAACGGTCAAAATGAAGATCACGGAAGGGCACTACGGTGAGGCCTACTTGTTTCCTCTGGATGATCCACGTACGGAAGCTGCTCTACAGGCCTTGAAATTCGGTTTCGGAAAAGACCCCATCCTGCTGCGCGAAGGGGGATCCATTCCAATCGTCAATGACTTCAAGAAAATTTTAGGTGTAGATACTCTCCTTCTCGGGCTGGCCCTGCCGGATGACAATCTCCACTCCCCGAACGAAAAATTCGACATTAGATGTTTCGAAAGAGGAATGAAAATGAGTGCATTCCTGTGGCAGAAACTCGCTCAGAATTAGATTTTTCGAACAAGGTCGATTTCGTTGGAGTTCACGCTTCAGCGTGTTTTGCAGGAACACGCTGAAGCGTGAATCCAACAGTATTAAAAAACACTTTATAGCTCCGTTATCTGCGAATTTTCCGTGGCTTCTTAACTTCTGCGTATACTCACCTTCCTGGAACTACCTCTGGAGAACGATTTCTCCCCCTTTCAGAACGTCCGGAATTCCCTCTTATGGAACTTCCTCTTCGGTTTAAACGCTGTTTAACTCCCTCCATTTGCTGATGCAGTTCCTCTATGGCCTGCTCCAAATGATTGATTTTCTCCTGATGACCTTGGTCAATATGCTCCAGTTTTTGGTGGATTCCCTGCAGATGTTGATGGACCTCCTCAGTTCGTCGAGAAAAATGCTGCTCTATTTTCTGAGTATGTGACTCCAAATCCTCAAATCGTCTTTCAAATCCTTCGCTGATCTCTTCAAGTATCTTCCCCCATTTGTGTGAACGCTGCTCAATTTGTCCCTGTAATTCTTCAAGATGCTGCCCCATCCTTTGCCGAATCATAGGGAAGTGTTGCTTGAACATTTCCGGCATGCGTTCCTGAATATGTTCCATAATCCGGGAACCATTCAGCATCATCGCATGTTGTCGCGAGTCACTATGATCCCCATCATGATGCCCCCGATCGTTGTCCTCTCCATCGTGATGTTCCCGGTCGTTGTGCTCTCCATCGTGATGTCCCCGGTCGTTGTCCTCTCCATCATG
>DUCD01000298.1:0-932 GCA_012959985.1 Verrucomicrobiales bacterium
GATGCGAGATGGGAGTCTTTTTGTTTATTGACATTATCCGCTAATGGGTGACCCCAGAATCTCTTGATAGGTGATTCAGTTTTCCAGGGCATACGCCCAGTTTAATTGTTACCTATGTCCCCGGTTCATGCCGTGAAAACTTGACCTGACCCGATGCCATGTTACTTTTCCGTCGCCGAAAGGTATCTATGGACATTACTAATAAAACTCGAAAGCCGATAAGCCTTCCTTTACCGGGAGGGAAGAAATTGTTTCTTGGCCCTGGGAAGACAGGGCAGGTAGCACCGAAAGCCCTCGAATATCCAGCGTTGGCAAAACTTCTCGAAACCGGCGACGTGGAAACATCCGAAGGCGGTTCTAAACGCGGTGAAGAGGCCGGAGGCAAGATTGGCTCCTACTCTGGTCCCCGCCACAATGCAACCGGTGCAATGCGCCAATCCGGTGACCGTTGATTCGAGAAAATCCTACGGTCCGGGAATGGAAACCAGGACCGGGCGAAAACCCAGTTAGAAGATTTAGTTCATGGGGGGGCGTCGGCAGCGTTTGCTGGAACGACTGTAATTGACATCGCCTATCTAACCAAGAGCCACCGCGAGTCATGTGATCTTCGTCGGAGGCAGGGCCAGTCCGGTCCACCAGTTCTCTTCCCGGGTAGTGGTCCGTGTACCAATCCATGCACCATTCCTACCCCTTTCCATGCATGTCGTTCAACCCCCAGGGGTTAGGATGTTTTTCTCCTGCCGGATGTGTGTGCTGTTCATCGTCTGGAAGATTCTTGTCCCAGTACCAGGCCCTATTATTACGAAGGTAATTCTTGCATCATGTTGGAGGGAAGCATGAATGAAATACTTCTCAGTTATACTGATCGGCATCAAGTTTTCGGAAAATCCCAGAGGCTGAAATTGTCGGACTTGATGGGCTGGAATATAAGT
>DUCD01000298.1:1047-5342 GCA_012959985.1 Verrucomicrobiales bacterium
CTGCCCGGCATCAAGTTTGTGAAGAATTCCGAGGTTTAAATCCGAAAACTTGATGCGTAAGAGTATATTAAATTTACTTGGAACGAAAGGGCTCACTCAGGACAACGAGTTGGATGAGGTCTCTTAGTCCATAGCCCCGGTCGTGCAGTGCCTTGACGATTTCGTCGATATGCGGTCGATCTTTGTAGGTAAGTTCACGTCCCGTTGCATAAGCCAGTAGTTTTTCAGTCAGCGCCTTGACGAACAGGTCCTTGTTCTTTACCAGAATGCGTTTCAAGTCCGCAATGTCGTCGAATGCCTCGCCGTTAGGCATTTCCCCGGCGGTATCGATTTTCGATTTGCCTTGGTATTTATCGCGCCATCCCCCGATGGGATCGAAATTTTCCAGAGCGAAGCCAAGAGGATCAATCTTGCGGTGACAGTCATAGCAACTGGCGACGTCACGGTGTTTGGAGAGTTGATCACGAATGGTTTTGGTGCCGCGAATATCTGGATCGAGAGGTTCGACATCCAGTGGCGGTGGAGAGGGTGGTGTTCCCAGGATGTTTTCCAAAATCCAGATGCCGCGCACAACCGGTGAGGTATCAATGCCATTGGCTGTAACCGTTAGAATGCTCGCTTGACCGAGTAGCCCCCCGCGTCGTCGATCAGTGAGCATGACCTTTTGAAAATCATCACCATCACCAGGAGCAGCGATGCCGTAAAATCTTGCCAACGGCTTGTTCACAAAGGTGAAATCCGAATCAAGAAAGTGGACAATTCTGAGATTCTCACGGATCAGGTATTTAGTGAAAAGGCGTGTTTCCTGGCGCATAGCCGTGTCGAGATCGTAGTGGTAGAATGCGCGGAATTGGTTGCGATCTGGCGGAGAGGAGCCGAGATCCCGCAAATTGAGCCAGCTTCCAAGGAATCCATTGATGAATGCATCGGATTTATCGTCCCTTAACATGCGAAGCGTCTGTTCCTCTAGAATACCCGGTGTGCTCAATGTGTTGCTGCCAGCCAGATCACGAAGTGTCTGATCCGGTATCGAAGACCAGAGAAAATAGGACAGGCGAGAAGAAAGGGCGGCTGAAGACAAAACGGATTCGGGGGGGATGCCCTCTATGCCCACCGGATTTGTAGTCTCTTCAAGATAGAGGAAATTGGGTGAACAAAGCACGGCTTTCAGTCCATCCGCATAGGCTTCCAGCGGAGAAAGTCCAGCCAACTGCCTTGTTGCTATGACCTGCATGATGGTGTCGAGGTCCTGCGAATTGACCGAACGTCGATAGGCCCGTGACATGAATACCGAGAGACTTTCCCTCATTTGTTTTCTTGTCATCGAATCCGAAGCGAGGATTTGCTCGCAGTCAGGTCCCAGGATGGCACGTTGACTGGCGGTGGGCCAGGAATCGTAGAAGGGACCTTCAATTACGATTTCGTGAATGTGGATCTGAGGGAGCTTTCCGTAATGGATGGCATTGGAACGGTTCTCAACAATGCCGCCTTTCTTACGTTTGGGAAATTGTTCCGGATATTTCCGCAAGAGTTTGGACCATAGGATTCGCACATCCATCAGGCCGTTGCGAAAGGTAAATCGGGGAGTGAAACCAGCGTCCAGCCATACACGCACCTTGTACCATTTAACCGCGTCTGTTAAATCCATTACAGCCAGTAATGGCTCTACCGGTTGCGGTTTGTGCAGTTGCCCAGCCAGATGATTGCCGGCGACAATGCCCAATCGAAATGGTTCACTGGGATCGGTTCCCAGAAAATTTGGATCGTAAGGATTCATTCGGTTGACCGCTTCAGCCTTGAAGTGAATCTCATAATAACCGTCCACAGGGACGCCTTCTTTAAAGGCAAGGATTGGTCCGTAGGCCCCCTCGTGCTTGTCCGCACCGACCACGTCATACAGGATCATGTGCTCAAAATGACTTGAGTGTCGGTGGACCTTGTCGATCTCCGGTTGTTGGCGGAAATTGTCGAGGAACACCCATTTTTGAACCGATGGTTTATTTGTTTGCAGGAGTGCTTTGTCGATAACCTGTTCGGCTGCTTCTAGATAGCGCGCCAACAGATGTCCGGAAGTGATGAGCTCGGCACCGATATTATCTAAGTGTTCAATTGTCTGATCTCTAGGAAATACGGAAGTCGGATCGAAGATCGTAGTGTCCAAATGTAAAAGATCTCGAATTGTGTTGCGATATTCGCGTACGTTCAATCGTCTCAGGACGGTTTGATTTCTGACGGATGCATGCTGCAAGTGGTATTGTTCGATCTGGAGGGTGAGTTGGTGAATTGCGGCCTGTCGCTCAGGGTCCGACGGCTGTTCCGCTTTGCTTGGAGGCATTTCGGAGAGGTTGAGTTGATCCAGTATGTCCTGGAAATCAACCAGGGTATTGTCGTTGCGAATTTCAGTGTCGAGTGTATCGAAGCGACGATCGCCTTTCTGTTTGGTCTCGCCATGGCATTTTGTACAATATGTATTAAGGAGTGGTTTAACGGTCGTGAGGAAGAGAGCGGATTCCAACGACGAAGAGGTCTTGATTTGAGGCAGGTTTTTCGTTTCGTCGCCGGTAGCCTGGTTCATGAACTGAGGGCTGGTTGCGAAAACGAATGGAAGCAACTGAAGAATCAGAACCTGATAAGAAGTAACGAATCTGTTCACACTGCATCCAAACCGTTCAAAGTACCGCTACTTGCCCCAAAGCGATCCGTCTCGACGCCGAATTGCTGTAGCATTGATGCAAAGAGGTTGCATAATGGCACACGTTTTCGAGTTTCGCGGGGATATTGTTTGTGCTCTCCATGCCTGAATCCGCCACCTGCAAGAATGATGGGCAGGTCGGTATTGGTATGCGAATTGGCGTTTCCCATGCCACTGCCAAATAGTGTCATGGTGCTGTCCAAAAGAGTATCGTTTGTTCCGGGTTCCTGGATTGATCGTAATTTTTCAAGAAAACGGGCAAATTGCTGGACTTGATACAATTCGATCCGGACCAGTTGCTCGATGTTTTCCATAAGTTTTCCGTGGTGCGAAAGGCTGTGGTATCCCTTGTTGATCCCGATGTCACGCGCTGCAAAGCTACCGCCGATTTCGAGAGTGGCGACTCGAGTGGAATCAGTTTGCAGTGCGAGCGCGATCAGGTCATAGATCTTGGGAAGATCCGGTGCAAGCCCCGCATTCTCTGGTTCCTCAGTATTAGTTTTTGGCTTGGGAATTTTCTGCCACTGCTCGTCCAGGGCAAGCTTCACTTCCACATCGCGAATTGAGGAAAAATACTCATCCAGTTTCGTGCCATCCGTTTTGTTGAGTCTTCCTTGCAGTGATTTGGCGTCCGACAGCACCGCGTCGAGAATCGAGCCCTGTAATCGGATTCGATCGGCGGATTTCTTCTTCGCTACCTTGTCTTCATCGACAAAGAGTGATCGAAACAATTCGCGAGGACCGGGAATCGGGGGAACGCGGGTTCCGGTCCGTGTCCAACTCATTTGACAACCCCCATGAAGCCCATCCGGTGAGCCAATCGTAAGCGAGGGAAATCGGGTTCTTGAACCGACAAATTCGGCGGCCCGTTGATCGAGGCTGATTCCACCGTCCGGTAGCGCTCGAGCCTCGGCGGCTTTGACGCCGGTCAGGAAAGTATGAACGGCAAAGTGCCCGCCCTTCAGTCCGTGATCCAGATGCGAGAACAGGGTGAAGTCGCGGCGACTTTGTTCCAGTGGCTTCAGTAACTTCGTTATTTGATAGTCGACGCCGATACTGGTTGGCCAGAAAGACCCGGAGTGCATCCCGAATTCGTTCCCGATACAGACCATTCGTCGCGGTGGAACGGGTGACTTTCCGGTTGCCGACAAGCGGGACAGGGACTCCAACGCCGGCAAAGCAATGCAGACTCCGGCCGCTTTGAGGAAACGGCGACGTCCTATGTTGATCGATGACATTGACAAGACCTTTCGATGGACGCTGGAGCAGGTGAAAACATTTTCCAGATTCTCTTCAGTTACTATCATTCAGCATGTCCTGTTCTGCAATTAAATCAAAACAAATTTTCAGGCAACTCACAGGGTC
This sequence comes from Verrucomicrobiales bacterium, assembly GCA_012959985.1. Lineage (GTDB taxonomy): Bacteria > Verrucomicrobiota > Verrucomicrobiia > Limisphaerales > DUCD01 > DUCD01. The sequence continues at coordinate 5,105 of DUCD01000298.1, forward strand.
GAGGTGCGATAAAAAGTGCGGGTAATGATTTGCTGTAGCGTCGGCTGTCCTCAGCCGGAGCTACCGCTGGTTTCACTGGAAATGCGCTGAGGACAGCGCACGCTACAATTCAAGGCGTTAACCTGTCCTCTCCCCGCACTTTTAATCACACCCCACAGACCGGAATGGCACTAAGTTAAGGCATTTTGTTCCGTCCTGATTGGTTTTCCATTGTCCGGGGTCGACGCCCCCGGCTTCA
>DUCD01000298.1:5379-7708 GCA_012959985.1 Verrucomicrobiales bacterium
GGCCGCGGTGAGGCCGGATTTACATCGTTCCGGTCATGTCAATTCCAGACCCAATTGCCCGGAAATCTCATCGAAACTCCGTCTAAACTTAGTGCCATTCCCCACAGGCCTTTCATCATAATTTGAGATCAGAATGGATGGGAATGCCTATTTTCTGAATAGAGTTTGGCTGGTAGGCTTTTAACGGGGCCACACCAGCTAAGGAACCTGCATTTTTCACTCACTTTACGACTTTGCGTTGAAAAACGAATTTAGGGAGAGTAAATAGACGTAGTCATGAACAAAACGTTGATTATGCAAGCTCTGCTTGAGGCTTTGGTCGAGAATCTGCACCGCCAGCAGGCCGCGAATGAACAGGCTTCTGCAGGTGCGACCGATAGTGAGTCTCGCGCGGAAACAAAGTGGGATACCTGTGGCTTGGAATCCTCCTATCTTGCACGTGGACATGCACTACACTTCCAAGAGTTGGTAGCCCAAATAGACGAATTACGAGGAATGACAGCTCCGGATTTTTCCGGTCACCCAATCGGTGCCGGTGCACTGGTGGAGGCGAATCTGGGGGGTGAAGCAATGTTCTTTTTTCTGCTCAATTGCGGCGGTGGCATGGAGTTGATGGTTGAGGGGCGAGAGGTGACGATTATTACCCCGGAATCACCCATCGGTGCGGCGATGCTCGATAAAAATCAGGGCGACTCCTTTTCGTTCCGCGCCGGTTCATCCGGGAAAATTCTCAGCGTAAAATAATCGGCTTTTGTTATCCGGATTCGCTGGGGCAACGCAGGATACGGTCTGAAGCGATAACTCCCAGCCGTTGTTTTGAGAAAACGATTTCTTGACGGAGAACCTCCGGATTGGTTTTTATGTGGATTATGAGAATGCTACTATTCCTATTTCATCGTGGATGTCACCTGACGGTTGGTGTCTTTCTGTCGATGACAATACTTACCCTTGTCAATGCCGACAATGCCGTCACCTCTTCCTCCAACTGGCCGGCTTGGCGTGGGGCCTCTGCAAATGGCGCCACCGCATCTGGAGAGTATCCGGTGAAATGGACTGTCGATGAAGTTGACTGGAAGGTCGCTTTGCCCGGTAAGGGAGGGTCCACCCCGATTGTTTGGCAAGACGTAATCTACTTGACGACTCCATCGGACGAAGAGGATGCCGTTATGGCCATTGACTTTGAAGGGAAAGTTCTGTGGCAAACCCGACTTGGCATTGCCAGTGCTCCCAGACACCGGAGTCTTGGGTCGAGCTGTAATTCCTCGCCCGTCACAGATGGTCAATCGATATTCGTCTATTACCGCAGTGGTCGCTTCGCCTCGCTTGATTTCAATGGAACCGTCCAATGGTCGGTGGATCTTACCGAGCCATTCGGTCCGGAAAAGCTGTTTTGGGACCAGGGTAGTTCTCCGGTTGTGACCGACGATTACGTCATCTTGACCCGCATGCATGAGGGTGAATCCTGGATTGCCGGGTTTGATAAGAAGTCCGGAGTTTTGAAATGGAGAGAACTACGGAACTTCCAGACACCTCGGGAAAATAATAATGGCTACAGCACTCCACTGTTGTTTAAGCAATCCGGTAAAAACGCCGTTATGGTTTGGGGGGCTGATCATTTAACAGCCCATGATGCCAATGGAGGAAACGTGTTGTGGACTTGCGGTGGATTCAATCCGGATGGAACGGAATACTGGCCGGCCATTGCCACTCCGATCATTTACAAGGATATCGCCGTCATTCCGGTTGGTCGGGACGATCGATCAGGGCAAGCCCGGATTCATGGCATTCGTTTGGGAGGGGAGGGAGACATCACCGATTCGCACCGCGCCTGGAAACGTGAAGATCTGGGGGTGTTTGTCCCGACGCTGGCGGAAAGTAAAGGCCGTGTCTATCTGTTGCGTAATCGTGGTGGTGTGGCTTGCCTGAATCCGACGACCGGTGCAACCATCTGGTCGGCACAACTGCCGAAACATCGAGCTCCGTACTATTCCTCGCCGGTCATTGCCAATGGATTACTTTATGCCGCACGAGAGGATGGTGTGGACTTTGTCGCGAGAGTCGGGGAAAAGTTTGAACTGCTCTCTGAGAACCCCATGAATGAACGCATCGTCGCTTCACCGGTTCCGGTTAGAGATTGTCTGTTGCTCCGAGGTGATAAACACCTTTTCTGTATCAAGAAATAGTCGGGTGTATACCAGGGAGACTTAATCCGCGATTTGAACTTTGAGTGATAATTATTTTTCTATAGGGTTTTTCAAGAAAGAAAGCTCAGTGAGGGTGAAATTGAAGTTTTGGTTTAGGGTTTAGGGTTTAGGGTTTAGGGTTATCT
>DUCD01000298.1:7810-10297 GCA_012959985.1 Verrucomicrobiales bacterium
ATGCTGGGAGGGCTTGTCCTTGTTGAGGGGTTTGTCTGGCAGAATCGATTTGCTTTGGGTGCCTCAATCTGGGTGCTGCAGGTCGGGCTAAGTTTAATGGCTCTGGGTGGAGTTTGGAACTGGGTCATTCCCCATCGAAATGGTTCCGCGAGCAATAAAATCGATCAACCTGATTCATCCGTCGCCCCAACTTTCGATACCGAAAAAAACATTCGTGAGACGCAGGCCGAATGGGAGCGACTCGCCCAGAAGATTGAGCAACGGGATCGGGATCTGTCGGAAAAGCTCAAGACCTTTCATGAGTGGATGGAATTTCCCTTGCCGTCGAATCTGGCGGAAATGTCATCCACTAGTAAGGTTTCAAATGAGGACCTGGCAGAAAAGGATCAACAGCTTCTCCAACTGCTGGAGGAAGAATCCAAACGTATTTTTGAGCGTATTCTCCACAATGAGTATTCAATCGATGGTCAAGTACAGATCGGACGGATCCGAGATGATAGTCACGGGTTGATCCTGCGGATCGCCCGGATCTACCAACCCGATGTAGAGCAACCGCTCCTGGAAATCAACCTGTCTCAAATCCTCCATGCGGCCAGTCGGGTATGCCTGCAGTTTCTGGTCGTTGCCGAATCATTGCCTCTGGATGTGAAAGACTACTCGTTTCAGAGCATCTACGATTACATTTCAAAAGCGGTCCGTGCTTATGGGGTTTATCGTTCGTTCGATTCCTTCAAACCCTATGTGAACACGGCGTTCTATCTGGGTCGGTTCGCCATGGGGGCGAATCCTGTTTCGCTTGGTGCCTGGTGGGTGATCGGTAATCTGGGGAAACAGGGTGCCGCGGCCCTCACCAAGAATTTCGTTCATCAGCAGGCGCTGGCTTTTCTGCATAATCTGATCAGGGTCATCGGTTATGAGGTCGCCGGAATTTATGGCGGAGATTTTCGGCACCGTGATCCGAATTGGATCTACGCCGCGGAATTAACGGAACTCATTCACCATTTCCCGATTTCACGGAAAAGTCTGGCGCACGGGCTGAACGAAATCGGACGCCTGTCATTGCGAAGCGAATACGACCGCATCTATCTCTATCGCTGCTTGGCTGCTCACAAAAGCGCTGGACCCGGTGAGTTTCTGGCACCTTCCGTTTTAACCGTAGCAGAACGTCGTCAAGTCGCCACACGTCTGGAACGTGTTTTCCACGAAAGCATTCCAGGTCGGACCGGTGACCTCATTGAGGATTGGAAGAAAGGAGTCGAAGACCGTTTGTCGATCAAACTTTCTCTGGATGCTGAGACCGCAACCCGTCAATCCGCCACCGAAGAGGCAAAAGAAGCCGCGCGTTCATTAGCCGGATTCATCGTCGGGATCAAAGAGCGTGAACCGGGTGAATTGCCCGAGCTTCTGAAAAAAACCAGGGTGTATTGTCAAATGGAATTTCAAGACCGTTCCGCATGGTTGAATTCGATCGAAGCGAATCCTCCTTTTTTCTTTGAGCCTCCGGATCTGGACCCCAAATCAGACTTCACGAGGCATTACTTAATGGATCTGAAATTACTTGCAGTTGAGTTGCCTCCCATCAATGCAGAAACACTTCCCTTGCTTGAAGAAGTTGCCCATTTCCTTAATCAGGATCCGAAACGGATTCGGGCAGATTTTGAGTCGGAATTGGTGAGGCATATGAGCCGTCAACTATCGCCCGACCAGCCTAATGGGCAGATGATGGCTGATGCGGCTTTAGTTCTAGCTCACTTGCTCGAACCCGAAGAACTTCCTTGGCTGGTATATCGCGGAATCAAAATTGGATCCTCTTCGATCCGGCGACACAAGCCCTCCGAATCAATTCTCTTTTTCGCAACAAAAAAGCGGTGCGGCTTGGTCACCCTGGGCGATTCTTCGGAACGTATATGGGAAGGCGGATCGAACGTGACGATTGAGGAACACACCCGCCTACGCCGAAAACACTACCGAATTACAGGCGGTCAGTGGTTGGATAATTCAATACGTAGAAACCGATGGTTCGAAATCTCGTGTCCACTTCTAAGCCGCTCTGAATCTTTCTTCAAACCGCTGGTCGACTTCATTGAGGCTTTTGAGACGAGTCCAAAACATGGCGGTTTTTATGATAAATCCTGAAGAGGGGGCGAGCGTCATAGTTCTTCAAGGGTCTGTTAAGGGACGAACCTGAACGGGTCATCAAATGGAAAGCGGCGACTCTGTCGCGCGCACTCCATACCGCTGACGCGTTTGCCGGGAAAACCCTGAAGTTCCGGTAGGTTTTTGGAGTGCGGTCACGAGCGGTAGCGAAGTTGCCGCTTTGGATTGAGTTCACAGTCAACGGCGTATAGGCCTGGAGCCTATACGCCCCACAATCGCAGAACGGAAGTCATTTATCGTTCCTCATTTCCTTAATCGAAAGGCCGTGATGCTCGCGTGGCATCTTCGTGCTCGGCGAGTGCTCCCTGGCTCTTGAAACTGGCAAAAATA
>DUCD01000298.1:10307-19134 GCA_012959985.1 Verrucomicrobiales bacterium
CCCATTGCGTGAGGATTTCTTGTATTATTTACGTGGGGTGCCGATTGTCTTTCCCCATAACATGAAGCGCTCGCCCGGTGTTTCGACAAATGCCTGACGATTGTAGACGGCATCATTGAATTCTGATGTCAGAACGAATCCTCGATCTTTATTTTTATAGATGACTCGGGTCATTTTAAAGGGACTTTCAGAGAACGGATCGATAACCCGTTCAAAACCGGTCTTGCCTTCCAGTCTATATTCAATCGCCGCTTCAAGCATCGCCATGCGCACCCGGTTTGCCAACTCTTTTAATCGGGCTTTGGAAAGCGCGGGAAACAGCATGTTGACGAAGGGGTTGTCGCTCTCTTTGACCTTTCTCCCATGCACTTCAATGGCATCCAGGGATTCTTGAGGAGGCAGTTGAAATAGAGGGATAGCCTCTTGGTAGTATGGGTAAGTTGCCTGCACGAGTTTCAGAAGGTCATCAATGCTGCCATTGCTTTTTTTCATGAAGAGGTTTTCCCAATCATCAGCCTTTCCGAAAGTTCCTATTTTGGATTCAATGATCTGAATTGCTTTTGTCTTGTCGCCGTTGGTGATTTTCAATGCATCAAGGATTTTCTTTTCGACCCAGCCAGCCATGAAATGCCTTTCTGTCCAGATAGTGGCTGAAATGTTTCCTCCTTTAGGCAGGCTTTTCAGTCCGTTCCTCAGGTCCCTCAGCGCTTCATCCGGAAACAGGTGGAAATTTTCAGCTATGGCATCGAGCAGGATTCCATTCATAGCAATCTCTATGAGTAGGTTGATGAGGATCGATTCCACGCCTACATGACGGGCCAGTGTGAAAGTAGTCAACAAATCTTCTACCGCTTGATCCGGTTGGTCATTCTCAAGATAATAACGAACGCGTAGCCGAGTGATTTGAGAGGTTCGTTTTGCAGGTGACAAGTGCGGAAGAAGAAGTGTCGGTCCTTCGGCGAAGTCATTTCCCCAATCGCATTTTGCAGTCAATTTCCGAACCTTGGACAATCGCTGGAAGTGTTCGTCATATGCATGAACCACGATGCCGTATTCCTGATCCAGGATTGGTTTATCGTGATTAGCATTGACCTGTTCGTGATTCGAGTTCTCAGCTATTAACAGAAACTCTTTCCAGTATATTAAGGCCGGATTGATGTCGGTTCGGTCGGTCCATCCCTGTTGGGCTGAAACCGTGTATGCCATCAGGAGGGTGAATAATGTCAGTTTTGCTTTCATGAGTTCGTATTGTTGTCAGTTCGAGTATTGATACCCGCTGCTGCCTTTTAGGTTCAAAAAAGTTTGAATGAATCCAGCCGAGACTCTTCGGACGGAAGCTCTGCGGTCCGCCCGTCAAATGCACGGTAAACCAAGGTTCTTTTTGTGGATTTCGATGATGGAGTCACACTGCGAAGTAGATCGTCGAACGATGAAGGTGAGCGGTTGGCTGCTTGTATGAATGCTCTGAACGTGGCTTTGGTGGGTTCTGGCTTGGGCGCATTGGCGATGCCCTTGGGATTCGATTGTGTCGTTTCAATACTTACCATTGAAACCACCCACCAAACAGAGAGAGCAGCCACAGGTGCCGCAAGAGCGATTTTCCACAAACGTTCCCAATTCCAACTTCGCAACGCGGTTTCGGATTGTTCGATTCTTGATTCGTTTAAAATAGCATTTCGAAGTTTGGAATGGAGGAACGGAGAGGGAATCACCTTGTCTGCTGCCTTGGCGTCTGCACGCAGTTCTTTGCTCAGATTAGAAATGTCGTCCCAATAATCACGGCATTCGGAATCTGTCTTGATGAGGTGGTGAAGTTTCCTTCTGGTATTCTCATCGACATCACCTGTCGCCATTGCCAAAAGCTCCTTACGATATTGATTTAGCAGAGACATGGTTTACCTCAATTCTGTTAGAGTCATTTTTCTCAGTTTTTCGAGTCCGTAGAAAAGTCGCGATTTTATAGTGCCAATGGAGCATTTCTGGACCGTGGCAATTTCTTCCATCGAGGCATCGGCAAAGAAACGGAGTAGAAGTAATTCCCGGGTTTTCAGTGGTAGTTTGTAGATCATGCCACGCAGCAGTTCGGCACGTTCACTGGCAATATAGGCTTCATCGGGATTTGGGGCGTCGTCAATGCCTGGATCGAGAGGGGGGTACAGGGTTCACCGGAGTTCAGAGTCTCCAGATCTGAAAAAAGAAGCGGTCTACGGCGATGCTTGCGAATTTGTTTTCGATGGCGCCTTATCATGATGGCGTAAAGCCAGGTGAACAGTCGGCATGATTGATCAAAGCGCCCGATGCTTTCCCATACAGCCACCATTGTTTCCTGTGCCAAATCCTCGGCGCGAGATACATCGCGACAAATAAGAAATGCTTGTCGAAACAGGCGGTCTTCATAAGGTTCCACCAGTTTGCAGAACGCTTCACCGTCTCCGTCCTGGGAGAGGGACACCAGATTAGGCTCCATAACCCCAAGGTTCAAAATTTCAGCTGGTAACTGTTCAGACACTGGATGTTAATGCCCCGAATTTTCAAAAAGGTTCAGTTTTTTTTCAATGAACATGAAAATTGTGTTTTTTCGATTTTCCAGTGGTGTCAGGCCGTCATGCAAATTTCTCTAAGGCAATGATGCTTGGTTTCAAGGACAAGTAGTTTTGTCATCAGGATTCGGAATAATACTGAGCGGAAACCCAGATTGCCTTGTGCCGTACTGGTAACCATGTATGCTCGAATCGAATTGTGATCAATCAAATTCCAAACAGCAAAAAGGATTTTCACAGTAGATCCAGGTTAAGAGGAGTTCCCTACTGGCAGCGGTGCCTCGAGACCGAATTTAGACCGATTTACCGGGTTTGGATATCTTTGATCGTGGTTTTCCTGTGTTTTTTATTTCTCTCATTCCCGAATAAAGCCACCACCGATCAGTTGATATCCAGCCCTCTCGATCCCGAAGCGGCCCTTCAGACATTCCAGGTAGACCCGGGATTGCAGATACAGCTCGTGGTTGCTGAACCTTTAGTGGTTGCTCCCTGCGCGTTGACCTGGGATACCAAGCGACGCCTCTATGTGGCGGAGAATCGGGGCTACCCTACGGGATCGGCGGATGGCCGGGCTCTAGGTGTGATCGCCTTGCTGGAAGATGTCAGTGGAAATGGTCAGATGGATGCCCGTACCGTGTTCGCAGATAATCTGACTTTTCCAAATGGTTTGTTGGCATGGGACGGTGGAATCATTGTGACATGTGCTCCAGATATCCTTTTTCTGAAAGACACGGATGATGATGGGAAAGCCGATATACGCCGGGTTCTGTTGACCGGCTTTGACACCCGCAGCTCGACTCAGTTGAGAGTGGCCCATCCCACCTTGGGACCCGATGGTTGGATTTATCTTACGAGTGGTTTGGCACGGACGGGCAACATCACCTCACCTCAGCACCCTGATCGACCGGCTGTTTCCATTGGAACTGACTCGCGCTTCAATCCCTTCACTCTCGAAATCGAACCGGTCGATGGGCGTGGGCAGTTTGGTCAGAGCTTTGACGACTGGGGAAATCGCTTTCATTGCATGAATCGAATCCATATTCAACACACCGTTCTTTCCGGCAATGATCTCAATCGAAATCCGGATTTTGCTTTCTCGGAAAAGGTTCAAAATGTACCGGAAGCTATGGTGGACGATCTTTTGAAATCCAGGAACTTGGCGGCACGTATCTATCCCGTCAGCGACAATCTTACGACTGCTGACTCGCACGCTGGCAGCTTTTCTGCCGCCAGTAGCGTGCATGTCTATCGCGGCGATGGATTGCCCTCTTCCTATTATGGCAGCGTGTTTGCCTGCGATCCGACCGGCAACTTGGTTCATCGCGATATTCTCACTCCTCAAGGTCCGACCTTCTCTTCACGCATGGCGAATGAAGGGCGAGAGTTTTTTGCTTCCCGGGACAATTGGTTTCGGCCCGTGTTTGTGACCACCGGTCCGGATGGTTCCCTCTACGTTTGCGATATGTACCGTAGTACGATCGAACACCCCGATTACCTGCCGGTGGAAGTGCGGAAACGCACCGATTTCGAGAGCGGCCGCAATCGAGGCAGAATCTGGAGGATTTCAAAAATGCCCTCAAGCAACCGCCACAAAACGGCTCTCCATGTAAAAATCGATACACAATCGAAAACCCGTGACATCGCGTCCTATGATGTGCGTGAATTAGTAGAACTTTTGGGGCACGGGAATGTTTGGCGACGCGAATCGGCTATGCGGTTGTTGATCGAACGCAACACGCAGTACGCTATTCCGTTATTACTGAAAGATCTGCCGTTACCTTTATCGGACGATGACCATGGAGAATTCCTCAGACGCAAAAGGTTGATCGAAGAGGTTCCGGGTTCACCCCGTGCACTAAGGCGCGTCAATGCCTTGAATACACTCCTGATCCTTTCGGGATGGGATCCGGAGCAACCGGTGGGGGATTTCGAATCGAAGGCGGTGTCGGATATCGTTCTCCGCTTGTTTTTTGCCACGGTGGACGAATTTCCCGGCGTGAGGATAACCGCCTGGCGTCACTTGGGTCGGATTCCTCATCCGGGGCCTGAGTTCGCCGATGACTTAATAATGCACTGGGCCGACGATCCAAACCCGGCTGTAAGATTTAAAGTCGCCCTGGCATTGGGGCAATGGGAGAGAAAGGCAGTGGTTCCTGCACTCGCAAGAATCGCTCTTCAAGACGGTGCCAACAAATGGACGCGAGCCGCGGTCATGATCGGGCTCAACGGTCGGGATGGTTTTGATTTTTTAAACCGATTGACCCGGGCGGATCGCAAACCGGCGCCTGAGTTGATGTTTGAACTGGGGCGTTATCTTGCGCACATCGATCCTGAGCGCATCGGATCCCACGGTTTCAGAACCAAACCTGTCCACTGGTCGGAAGTGGATCTGGAATGGCGGTTCGCATTCTGGTCCGGCGTTATCGAAGGTGATCGGCGCAAAAAGGATGACTCATTCCGTGTTAATTTGCTGGATCGATTTGGTTTTTCCAAGTCGGAGCAAGCTCTGCTTATTCAAAAAGCCTCTGGTATTCTGAATAACCGGGAGAGAAATATTGAAGTTCGTAAGGCTGTGGCCCGCGTGCTCTTTGCGACATCCAATCCGGAAGCCATTCAACAGGTTTTTCGCCTGCTACAACCGGGACAGAGCTCGGAACTGCAAAGCACTATAGTATATTTGATAACAACGCTGCCGGGTGAAACCGGCGGAACTCTTCTTCTTGAGGGGGAGCTTTGGGAAACACTGAACCCGCGCAATCGAGACCTGTTCGTCAGTGGGATGTTATCGCGAGGGTCGACGACCGAGGGACTGCTGTCGGCAATTCAGCAGGATCTCCTGCCGGTCACCGCATTGTCAATAGCTCAGCGCAATCGGCTCCAAAATCATAAAGATGTGAGAATACGGTCCTTAGCCGATGAACTTTTTGCGAGCGCTGGCGGCGATCGCATGAAGGTTTATGAACAACTTAAATCGGTGGTATCGCTGCCAGCAGTACCGAAAAACGGGAAAGAATTGTTCAAGGCTCAATGTGCATCGTGTCACCGCCTTGAACGCGAGGGATTCAATGTCGGACCCGATCTCTTTGGGATACGAAACCAATCCAAAGAAGCCACACTGCTTCACATTCTTGTTCCCGGTTACGAGGTTCTCTCCGGTTTTTCCGGATACGATATCGAAACAAATGAAGGATTGCTGTTGTCAGGCTTGATTGTCTCGGAAACCGAGACAAGCATTACCTTGCGAATGGCTCAGGGCATAGAAGAGACAATCCGGCGTGACGGTATCGAGACATTGAAAGTGAGCGCCCTCTCATTGATGCCGGATGGTTTTGAACAGACAATGTCGCGTCAGGATCTGGCCGATCTTTTGGCTTTCCTCAAAGGAGAATAAACGTGAACTGGTAAAACATACATCAATCAAATAACCTATGGATTTATTGGAAAAACGACAAACCTATCTCTTTCCGACGAAACAACCCTATTATCAGGAACCCATCGAGCTGGTCAAGGCTCAGGGGTCGCGGGTATGGGATTCATCTGGGAAGGAATACCTTGATGCCATTGGGGGAATTGTTACCAATTCAGTGGGACATAACCATCCTCGTATCAAAGCAAAGATCAAAGAAATGCTGGAACGTGATGTTCCTCAACACAGCACCTTTCTGTATTTGTCAAAATACATGGAAGACCTTGGTGAAAAACTTTCTCAATTGGCTCCGGGGGGATTGAATCAATGTTATTTTACAAATTCCGGGAGTGAAGCCAATGAAATGGCGGTGATGAGTGCCCGGGTGGCTACCGGAGAACAAACCATGATTGCCTTGAGGCACGGCTATCACGGTGGAACCAATGTTCCTCTATCCCTTTGTGGGAACAGTCAATGGAAATTCCCTGCTCAACCTCAGGCTTCTGTCGTTCATGCTGTAGAGCCTTATTGTTATCGATGTCCCTATGGTGCCCAAAAGGGGTTCTGCGCTTTGGAATGTGCTGAAGACATTCAGAATGTCATTGAGACAGCTACCCATGGGAAAGTCGCTGGTTTGATCGTCGAGCCTGTACTGGGGGTCGGCGGATTTATTGATCCTCCTCTTGAATATCATCGCAGAGCCGCAGAAATCGTCAGGAATGTCGGTGGAAAATATCTATCGGATGAAGTCCAAACCGGGGTTGGACGCACCGGGAAATTCTTTTTTGCGATTGAAGAGTCAGAAGTGGTTCCGGATATCATTACGATGGCAAAAGGATTCGGAGGAGGAGCCCCCATTGGAGCCGTGGTTGCAAAGAAGGAAATTGCGATGAGTCTGAAGGGCAAAACCCATTTTAATACTTTTGGAGGAGATCCTTACCAATCCATGCAGGCGGGGGAAGTGATCGATATTATCAAAGACGAGGAACTGATAGAAAATGCCCATCGAGAAGGAAAGTATTTAAAAGAAGGATTTCAAAGTCTATCGGAAGAATTCCCAGTTCTTGGAGATGTGCGGGGACGAGGCCTGATGATTGGCATTGAGTTGGTGAAAGATCCCAAAACAAAAGAGCCCGCAGCAAAGGAAACAGCAGAAATCATGGATCTTTCCAAGGAGAGAGGGCTTCTCCTCGGCAAGGGAGGTCTTAAGGGCAATGTCATCCGAATTGCGCCTTCCCTGAGCATTCGTCGGGAAGAATCGGAGGAGTTATTAAAGATAATGAAAAGTTCTTTACAGGCGTTAAGGGACCGTTCAATGAAGAAATAGGATGGGCGAGTTTGCCTAACTTCTTCAACAACTGGGTCATTTATCACTGGATTTCCTCCATGAATTCTTCAGCTGTTGTTCTCAGGCTCACGAACGGCCAGTTTTGGCCGTCGATGAATCTCTTCCTCCGGAACGAATTCGATACGCATTCCCCACCCCGCATAAGTGCAGATCATCTTACCGAACTCGTTCCAGGATAATTCCCTGCCGTCCACTTCAATTACAGGTTCGCGTACCCAATCCTGTTCCCGTTCATCATCCATATCCTGGGAGGGCGAGTCATCGATCAAACAACGTAACACATTGCCTCTTGGCGACCATTGATCACTTTGAGGATGATGTTCTATCTGGGGTGACCCCAATGGGACCTCAGTAGCAACATATGGATTTTCGGCCACCCGTTTTGACTCAGCCCTGAGCATGTCGTTGTAGAAGTTCATGATTTCCGCGTCGGTCATCTCCAATAATTCCGGGCTAACGGGTCGAAATGTGGTGGATCCGTATGCTGGATCTTTATAATCAATGGAGACACAGTCATTACCACGGGTAACGATGATCTCCTGCAGGTAGGTTACAATGGGACGGGGTTTTCTCATTTTGGACCTTATAGTTCGCAGAAGATTGCTTCAGTGCATGGCTGTGGAACGGAAATCCCTTCTATCTTAAGTCCCTCAACATGGAACGCTACATCCTCCTTCATGTTCATTAGAATTTCTTCTCTGTTGCAGCCCGTAGAGACACACCCCGGAATGACCAGTGAATAAGCTGAAATACCGCTTGTCGTAGGTTCTATGATAAACAAGTATCGATATTTCATTCCTGCCTGATTCATAATACTACTGAGTGTTCCCGGGACAAGTTCAACACCCGGTCGGCTAGGAATTGTCACCAACCCTGTTTTATTGAATGTTTGAACTGCCTATGACTGCCGCGTGTCCACACATGAAACCATCCTGCGGTTTCAATCGTCTTCACGGCATCCCCTGACTTTCACCTTTGCATTTTCTCATCAATGCAGGAAAGGTCAATAAGGGAAATGGGGTCGGTCCGTGCGGAAATATGGAATTTGATAGAACATCACTCGATTCGGAAACATCACGAAGACAGGGAAGAATGATTATTTTTACGGTGAATAGTAGTTGTGGCACTGCTTGAGTCGGCGATAGTTGTGGTTGGCCCATAGGCTTTTTTTGTTCAGTCTGGGATTGGGTCTATCGTTTTGGTGGATGTGAAACTGGTTGCCATTCAATAAGATGATCTCTTCCCTCCCGTCCCGGAAGAAGTCGGCCACGTAGAGGCGGTCCGCCTTTTCTTTCAGGCGGAGAACGAACTTTCCGGTCAGGGGTTCGAAGATACAAACGTCGACGGATTCGTGGCGCTCTTTTGCGCAGGCAAGCTGGTGACGTTTACCGGTCCAGTCGATTGTGTGAATGGTTTCGACGCCGGAATCTGTCCAATCAGTGGGAGCGACCTCGTCCATTTTGTTCCGTCCTGATTGGGTTTCCATTGTCCGGGGTCGACGCCCCCGGCTTCAGGAACAAAATCATGTCCAGG
>DUCD01000299.1:0-8551 GCA_012959985.1 Verrucomicrobiales bacterium
ATGGATTCCGTGAGGTTTTCCGTCCTTGCACTTGGTGACATCAACTATACTTATTTCTGCGAAGCCGGAATTAAATTTGACCAACAATTGGAAGAATTGGGTGGGGATCGTCTCCTTCCAAGAGTGGATTGCGATGTAGATTATGAAGAATCGTCTGAAACCTGGCTCAAAGGAATTGTCAGTGCCTTGATCACATCCCGAAGTCCTCAGCAACCGGCTATAACCCTTGAATCACCCATTTTGGAAACATCTGGTGATCTTCCAACCGTGTCCACGAAATCTGCTGATTTCTGCAGGAAAAACCCGTTTCCTTCGGTGGTCCTGAAAAATGTTGTGTTGAATGAAGGAAACTCAGAAAAGGAAACCCGTCATTTTGAAATCGAGCTGAATGGATCTGGCCTGCAGTATCAACCGGGAGATGCTCTGGGCGTCTGTCCGGAAAACTGTTCTACCTTCGCAACCACGTTTCAGGAAAGACTCGGTTTTTCCGGGGAAGAACCGATCTGCCTTTCCGGGGAATCTTCGATTTCACTCAATGAAGCATTCATTAAAAAACTGGATATTACTAAACCTACTCCAGCCTTACTGAATTTCATCTCTGAACAGACCAGGAATGGACCGCTTTTCTATTTGAAGTCTGCCGACAAAAAGCAGGAACGTACACGGCATCTTGCCGAGCTTGATGTGTTCGACCTATTGACCGAACACCCGGATGTCCGGTTTTCCGCCGAAGAGGTTCCCTCTCTTTTTCGAAAACTAGCTCCGCGGTTATACTCCATTTCCTCCAGTCTGAAAGCCCACCCTGAAGAGGTGCATCTGACCGTGGGCATTGTCCGATACCAAAGCCGTGGACGGAAACGAAAGGGTGTCTGTTCGACCTTCCTAGCTGACCGGACGGGGGAGGGTCAAAAGGTTTCGGTTTTTGTTCATACTTCGAAAACATTTCGACTGCCGGAGTCGGGGGATGTTCCGTGCATTATGATTGGACCGGGGACAGGGATCGCCCCTTTTCGTGCCTTTCTGGAGGAACGTCAAGCCGAGCATGCCATGGGCCGGAATTGGGTCTTTTTCGGGGAACAGCGAAGGGATAGAGATTTCTACTACCGGGAAGAATTTGAAACATGGCAGAAAGACGGACTCCTGAACCGTTTCGACACCGCATTCTCCCGGGATCAGGATCATAAGATTTATGTCCAGGATCGGATGATGGAGAATGCCGCCGAAATATATCGATGGCTTGAAGAGGGGGCTCAGTTGTATGTCTGTGGGGACGCGTCTCGCATGGCAAAGGATGTGGATCGGGCTTTGCATTCCATCATTGCTCAACAGAGTGGAAATGGGAGGGACGGCGCTGAAGAATACGTCTTGCGGTTAAAGAAAAATAAAAAATATCTGAGGGATGTTTATTGAACGACAAAACTATGTCTTATCAAGTTGAATCTCCGATCGCACAGATCGATGGACAGAATCTAACTGAAGATCAGCGTTATTACCTCAATGGATATTTCGAGGGAATACGGCAGACCGGTGTCATGTTCAATGACATTGAACATGCCCCTTGCTCCTCTGAATCTTCAAGGAACAGGATTGACGAAATCCTGATCGCCGAAGAGCGAATCAAAAGGGAAGAACATCCTCTGGACTCCTATTACCGAATCATTGAAAACGCACAGACGAATAGGCCGCCGGAAAAAGAAGAGGTGTTTAGATTTAAGTGGAACGGTCTGTTTTTTCTAACCCCGACAAAGGATGCATTCATGGCTCGCCTCCGGATCCCGGGAGGGCAGTTGAAATCTTATCAAATCAGAGAAATCGGCAAGGCGGCCAAAGAGTTGTCGACCGGCTACCTTCAGGTGACGACACGTTCCAACCTGCAGGTGCGGCTGATTAAGCCGAAGGATGCTCCGGAGTTTCTGCAAAGAGTTCAGAACTGCGGGCTTCATACTCGAGGTTCAGGGGCGGATAATATACGCAATATCACCGCCAATCCTACCGCGGGTGTGGACTTACATGAGTTGATGGATGTTTCTCCTTTCGTGTTTGAATTATCGCAGTACATCCTTAATCACCGCGAGTTTTATGATCTTCCGAGAAAATTCAATATTGCCTATGACGGGGGGGGATTAATCGGATCGGTGGAAGATACCAATGACATCGGAGCAAAGGCCGTCAGAATTGGACAGAACGAAACCGGCCTGGAGGCGGGTATTTATTACCGGATTAAATTGGGAGGGGCTACAGGGCATAAGGCTTTTGCGAATGACCTTGGAATTCTGGTCTCACCCGATCAACTAAACAAGGTCATCATTGCGATCGTCCGGGTATTCATCCAAAACGGTAATCGAAAGAATCGTAAAAAAGCCCGACTGAAGCATCTTCTCGATGATTGGTCATTAGATCGATACCTTCAGGAAACCGAGAAGATCCTCGGGGCTTCCCTGATGAAAAGTCCGCTTGACGATAAGGGGCTGTCCGTTGGGCAAATCCTTTCAGATCCACCTCCGGTTCCTCATTCACACGTAGGGATCTTTGATCAGAAACAGATCGGTAAGAAATACATCGGACTGTCGATGCCGGTGGGGCAGATGACTCCGGATCAGTTGATCGGCTTGGCGGACTTATCGGAAAAGTATGGTTCTGGAGAAATTCGATTAACTGTCTGGCAGAATCTGATCATTCCGAATATTCCGGATAAGAACATTGAGATCGTCAAGCGAAAGGCTGTGAAACTTGGCTTTGATTGGAAACAATCTCATTTGCAGAGTGGGTTTATAGCCTGTACCGGAAACTCCTATTGCAAATATGCTTCGAGCGATACCAAGGGGCATGCCTTGAAACTAATCAATTACCTTAAGAAGAGAGTGGTGCTGGACCAGCCGGTCAATGTTCATATTACTGGATGCCCGCACTCCTGCGCCCAACATTATATCGGTGATATCGGTTTGCTCGCCACCAAAACAAAAATTTCCGGGCAGATGGTGGAGGGGTATCATATTTTTGTCGGTGGCGGATTCGATAAAAACCGAGCCATTGGAAGGCAGGTGTTCAATGGGCTCAGTTTCAGTGAGGTCCAAACTACGATGGAACGAATCCTGAAAGGCTACCTGCAATATCGGAAATCCTCGGAGAGTTTTCAGGAATCCACTAGCCGTCATGACCTCAATTCATTGCAGACTATCTTCTGTGATGATTATTAGATTTATGTTCAGTTACCCAACTTTTCGTGCACTGATATGTGGGTTCGTCATTTCTGGAATGACAGCTGTCGTGATGTTTCTGGGTTCCGCCGGAGGGCGTCATCTGGATCCCGCCTTGGCTGGGTATCAACTTGGAATTATCCTGGCCTCTTATCTGGTCGGTTATCGAACCGGGTTGTGGATTCAACGACCTGCTACCGCTTTGTTTTTCCGGGAAGGAATACTTTGTCTTCTGAAAACCGCTTGGATCCGTGATCCGATTCGGTCCAGAAAAAATACAATCAGTTCGAGATCCGTTAACTGGAAAAACCCTTTGTTTTTGTTTCGCGAATTCACCTCAAAGTTTGCCGAACAGCGCTTCATCAGGAAGCGAAGTCTCTATCGGTGGACCATGCATCTTTGTCTGTCTGGAGGCTGTACCTTGGCTTTCGCCATTACCTTTCCTCTAGTTTTTGGATGGGTGCATTTTGAATCAATGCCCGAGTTCGCCGAAGTTTATGAAGTGATTGTATTCGGAATTCACGCCGATCGGTTCCATATTGAAAGTGTGAAAGGATTTCTCGTATTGAATGCACTCAATATATCGGCAGGGGTCGTATTAGTCGGATTGATCATGGCCTTTCTGCGCAGAATTTTCGATAATGGGGTCAGAGCAGTTCAGACTTTTTACGAAGACATTCTACCCTTGATACTAATTCTGCTAGTAACATTGACTGGATTGATGCTGACCGTCAGTTACGATTTCCTTGATGGACGTGGGCATTCAGGAATTGCCAAGATTCACATGCTGACAGTGGTAGCCCTGTTTTTCTACATTCCATACGGTAAATTGTTTCATATCTTTCAAAGAGGTCTTGTCATGTCGGTATCCATTTTCAAGGCCCGCGGCTCGGAGGGAGTTCAGTCGTACTGTCTCCGGTGCTCGACTCCGTTTGCATCGAAGCTACACATTGAAGGATTGAAATCAGTATTGGAGAATCTTGGTTTTGATTACACCTATCGATCCGATAATCGATCGGTTCATTATCAGGATGTCTGCCCGCCCTGTCGCCGAAAACTTCTGGGGGTTAATCAGGGCATCTCACTCAATCGGTAAATCATTATCATGGCACATTTGGTAATCAACGAAGAAGATTATATTCGTCGGTATGGTCCGAGTCTTAACTACACACCAGAATCAGGATGGAAAACTGAGCAGGCAGACCGTTTGGTCAAGACTCACTGTTGTTTTTGTGGAGTGCAGTGCGGGATTCAACTCAAGGTCAAGAACGACCGGATAATCGGTTTTGAACCATGGGAAGAGTTTCCAGTCAATCAAGGCAAGCTCTGTCCGAAAGGAATCAAGCGCTATCTTCAGAATGAACATCCAGATCGGTTGAAGAATCCACTGATCCGTTGTGAGAGTGGGTTTCGGTCTGCTGAATGGGAGGAAGCCATGGAGCGTACGGTTACGGCTATTCAATCCATTCAAAGTCGTTATGGGAAGGATGCCTTTGCGTTTCTTGGGGGCGCTTCCATGACCAATGAAAAAGCCTATCTCAATGGGAAGTTTGCCCGGCTTGCTCTGGAGACCAGCAACATAGATTACAATGGCCGACTTTGCATGGTCAGTGCCGGGGCTGCCAACAAAATGGCTTTCGGTATCGATCGATCCGCCAATCCCTGGAGCGATATTCCAAAGGCGGAAGTTGTTCTGCTGGCCGGGACCAATCTCTCAGAATGTTTTCCTGTGTTGACTGAACATGTTTGGAAAGCGCGAGACAACGGTGGAAAAATTATTGTGATCGATCCACGGATGACGCCCATCGCCCGAACCTGTGATCTATTTCTACCGGTTCGTCCCGGGACAGACAGTGCTCTTGTAAACGGTATTCTGCACATCATGATTCTCGAAGGTTGGGTCGATGAGGATTTTATCCGCAATCATACCAACGGATTTGACAGAGTGAGGGAATCCGTTCATTCATGGACTCCCGCAAGGACCCAGCAGGTCACCGGCGTGCCTGCCGCAAACATCGTCAAGGCGGCAGAACTGTGGGGGAACGCTCGGACATCGATTTTGCTCCATGCTCGCGGCATTGAGCACCACACCAATGGAGTTGATAACGTTCTGAACTATATCAATCTCGTCCTGACGACCGGACGGATCGGGCGAGAGGGATGTGGGTATGGAACGATAACAGGACAGGGCAACGGCCAAGGAGGTCGAGAACACGGTCAGCGTTGCAACCAATTGCCTGGTGGGCGTGATATCAACGATGCAAAACACCGTAACGAGATCGCCGACTTTTGGGGTGTCTCCGAATCAGAGTTGCCCGGAGAAGGATTAACAGCATGCGAAATCATTGATGCGATTGAGGACGGAAAGATCAAGGGACTTCTCAGTATCAGTTTCAATCCGCTTGTTTCCATTCCGGATTCCAGGAGGACAAAGGCTGCTTTGGAAAAATTAGAGTTTTTTGCCTGCATCGATTTTTTTCTCAGCGAAACTGGAAGGCATGCCGATGTCATCTTCGCCGGATCTTTACAGGCAGAGGATGAAGGAACTGTTACCACAGGAGAAGGTCGTTGCATCCATTTGCCGAATTCTATTCCACCTCCCGGAAATGCCAGAGTGGATTGGAAGATTATCTGCGAGTTGGCGGAAAGACTCGGAAAAGGCCAGTTTTTCGATTTTCGAAAGTCCGAGGAAATATTTACGGAACTCTGTGCCGCCTCGAAAGGAGGCCCCATCGACTACAGTGGAATGAATTATCAAAAGCTGGAAGAAGACTTCGGCATATTCTGGCCCTGTCCAAATTCAAATCATTCCGGAACGCCTCGCCTTTTTGAGGATCGATGCTTCTTTTTTCCGGATGGAAAAGCGCGGTTTCACGGCATTGATCATCGTGGTCCGGCAGAAGAGGTCGATGCCGATTATCCCATTTATCTGACTACAGGGAGAGTGGTTTCCCAGTATCTAAGCGGTAACCAGACACGGCGGATCGGCGATCTGGTCGATCAGTATCCTAAACCGCTTTGTGAAATGCACCCCAAACTGGCTGACCGATTGGGAATCCTGGATGCCGAGGAAATCAGGGTCGTCACTCGTAGAGGCACTATGCTGGTTCCGGCCCAAATCGTCCGAACCATTCGTCCGGATACCGTCTTTATTCCCTATCATTGGCCCGGTAAACAATCCGCCAATCAACTAACCAATCGAGTCCTGGATCCTATATCCAAGATTCCCGAATTCAAGGTCTGCGCCTGTCGGTTGGAAAAAATCCATGACGAACCCAAAAAGGAGGTGCCGTCATGAATGAGAAAACGCACAAAACTCAGGAAAAGACTTCCATCAGAGTTGTCTCATGATAAGTCAAACCGATGAGTTCTTTGTCGATGCCTCTCGCTGTATTGGTTGTATGGCCTGCGTTCAGGCCTGCGGCGAATGTGACACCCATCGAGGGAAACCGATGATCCATTTGGAAACGATCGATCGCCGCTCCGGAGTTCAAACCACTCCGGTTATCTGCATGCACTGTGAAGATCCGACTTGTGCCAAAGTTTGTCCTGCGGATGCCATCAAGCAGGATGATGAAGGAATCGTCCACAGTGCGGCAAAACCAAGATGTGTCAGTTGTTCGAACTGTGTTCTGGCTTGTCCCTTCGGAGTTCCCAAAATGGAGATCGAAATGCAATTAATGATGAAATGCGATATGTGCTACGATCGGACAAGTGTCGGGAAGAAACCGATGTGTGCCACGGTCTGTCCCAGTGGTGCTTTGTATTTCGGGTCTCGAAAAACCATCGAAAAAATCCGTCAAGAAATTCCGGTCAACGAATTCCGTTTTGGAGAACAAGTTGTCCGGACCCAAGTTTCTTTAATGACGACTACCGAAAAACAAAGCCTGGAAATGGATGTGATGGGTTTTCTCGCTGCGGATCTGAAGGAGGAGGATCCACTTAGTGTGATTCGGAAAGGGGCTCCGGATGTAGCCGTAGCTTGTATATGTGATGATCCGATTATAACAGAGGATTCTTCTCAAATTCCTGTAATTTTATGAAAACAATTAGTAAACGAGATCAAAAAACGAGCCGTCAAAGAGATTGTCGAAACAAGGATTTCGGGTACCCTGTCCGTCAGTCTTCGGAACACCGTTCTTGTCGAAGAGGGTTTCTGGGGTTTCTGGCAGGATTCGCAGGAATCAGTCTTGTCCTGAACCAACTGGAGAAATTTAATTTCTTTCGAAACACATTCAAAGCGCAAAGTGTGTCTGTTTCAAAACAGGTTGTCCGAGTTGAAGAGATTGAGAAAGTAGGATATTGTTTGTTCCGATTTCCGACTGAACATGACCCTGCCATTCTAGTAAAACTTACTGACGGTGATTTCCGGGCTTTCAGTCAACAGTGTACCCATTTGCTTTGTCCTGTAGTCTATCAACCGGAAAAGGCACGTCTGTTCTGCGCTTGTCATAAGGGTTCTTTTCGAGTCACTGACGGATCCGTAATTGCTGGTTCACCGCGGAAACCTCTTCCGAGGTTTCTTGTCGAAGTGGTCGATGGTTGGGTGTATGTAAAAGAGGAATTGGAGATGAGTTGATGGTTTGAGTATGCGGTCAGCTTCAGGTTTTTATGGTAAGGAGTAGGAACAGGATGATAATCAGGAAGAACAAACAACCCGATAGCAGTTGCCAGAATATTAATGGATTTTTTTCGAGCAACGGTAGCTTAGATGGAGTGAGGAACTTCGGGTTGGGGTTTTTCAGATCATGGACGAATTCGCTGAAAGATTCATAACGATGATTCGGTTGAAAACTGAGAGCCTTTTTAAGGGAGCCATCAATCCAAATCGGAATCAATGGATTGAATTTGATGGCCGATTGGTAGACCAAAGTGCTGAGGTCGTTTAAGGAATGTGCCTTGCTGCCTTGATTCCCAAACGGTTGCCGGCCACCCGTCAACATTTCATAAGCGATGATTCCCAGTGAATAAAGGTCGGACCGGGAAGAAGGGCGTCTTCCAAGTTTATATTCGGGTGCGGCATAATGTTCCGTTCCAAGAGCTGTTTCGCGCTGAAAGGGCATCTGGATTTCATGTATCCCGGCAATGAAGGTTGAACCGAAATCCAGGATGACGATATTTCCGTCAGATTGAACCATCAGGTTTTCCGGCTTCAGATCCTGATGAAGTGTTTCGCGCCGGTGCAGAACTCTTAATCCTTCAGCAATTTGTTCCACAATGTTCACGACTTCTCGAATTTCTGGCCTGGGATTTTCGGTGATCCATTTCCTCAGGGTCTTTCCTTCCACACATTCCATCAGATAAAACAGAAACTGCGGGTTCTGTTTTTTCTTCAGAACCTTTACTAGATGACG
>DUCD01000299.1:8615-19111 GCA_012959985.1 Verrucomicrobiales bacterium
TGACGGTTTTCCATACGCTTTCCAATCCATTCTTCCATGATGAATCGTTCTATGTAGGCCGGATCGTCGTTGAATCGGGTCGAAGGGGTCTTCATCACAGCGTGATCACCATTCTCCGGATCGAACACAAGGTAAAGTTGCGAGCGGGCATTCGTCGAAAGGATTCTTTCCACTTCGTAGCCATCCAGAATCATACCGGGTTGCAGGTCAGGCGGAAAAGGCAAGCTGCCCAACTCAGCATAAATATCTTTTGGATCTGATTCATGAAGTTGGTCCACATAGATGAGTTGACAGCTCAGATTGTCCGGGCTCCCGTTTTGCAGGGCTGCTTTAAGAATATCTGCGCAGCCTTGATCGAGGTCGTTTCGGTTCGCGTAGATCAAATGCTTGATCTGGGTTTCCTTCAAATAATCGTGAATGCCATCGGTACTCAGAAAGAAGATGTCGCCATTATGGATATCTAATTTTCGATAATCCATATCCAAGTGCAAATTCATTCCCATTGCCCGGGTGAGGTAACGCGTTTTATTGGAGACCCAAGTTTGATGATCCTGGGTCAATAGGTCCATCATCCCGTCCTTCAGTCTATAGACCCGTGTATCTCCGACATGGAAAATATGTGCAGTACGTGATTTGATGATCAAAAGGCTCATCGCACAAAGGTAGCCTTTATGAAGGTCCGAAAAACTTTGACTCTTGCAGTGTAGCCAACCATTTAATGAGGCCAGAATCCGGTGAGCCGACGTCTTGACCTGCCAGGAATCCGGTGTGCTGAAGTAGTCCGCCAGGAATCCCTGTACGCATATTTCGGCTGCTTCCCCGCCTGCTTCCGCCGAGGAAACCCCGTCGGAAATAATTGAGGCCAGACCTTTGGTGGCTAAAAGGTCATCCTTCGGTATGCGTATGCCAATGCAGTCTTCATTGTTCGGTTTGGCTCCTGCATCGCTTACTTGACCATATCGTATGCGCAGATCACCTCGAATGTGCATACGGTCCATTTTACTCGAATCAGATTCAATTGGAAGCAATGAAGCGGAAGGCTTGTTGGACCTGGAAGTCTCAGTCAGCATTGTCATTGAGATCCTACAGGAATTTATGAATGGCTGTTTCTTTCATGTATAGTTCATGTGACTTCAATCAAGGTCACGGTACCGTCCGGCATGATTTCCACTTGTTGTCCTTCTGGGTCTACAAGAAACCATGATGCGAAAAATGCTGCCAAGGCGGAGCAGGCTATAATAAGGAAAAAAGTTGATGCGTTAACAAATGAATAAACCGTTAGAAAAAAGACGGCACCGACATTGCCATAGGCACCGGTCATACCTGCGATCTGACCGGTCAAGCGTCGTTGGATCAGTGGGACCATGGCAAAGACCGCGCCTTCGCCTGCTTGAACAAAAAGCGAGCAGCTCATGGTAGCCATGACTGCCAGTGCCAAAGCCCAGTTTCCGTTAATTCGGCTCATAATTAAATACCCGCAAGCCAGGCCAATAATAAAAATAAGCATGGTTATCCGCCGACCAAAACGATCACTGATGTAACCGCCGCAGGGACGAGCTACCAAATTCATCAGGGCGAATCCCGAAGCGAGAAGTCCCGATTTGATCGGACCGAGGCCAAATGTCTGATTGAAGAAAAAAGGCAACATGGACACAACAGCCAGTTCAGAACCAAAGGTGACAAAGTAATTGATGTTGAGAATCGCGACTTGTCTGAATTGATATCGATACATTTCCGGTATCGATTCCGGGTTCTTCAACATATCTCTGTTGACTCGGTATATTTGAGAGATTTGGTAAAGTAACAGGACAAGCAGAAACGAAATCATTGATTTTGTAGTGGTTTCATTGAGGAGTCCCACTCCTGCAGGAGAAAGGCGCCAACACAGAACCCCCAATGCCAGATACATCGGAAGGGTCATTAGAATCAGAAAATAAAAATCCTTTGGAGTGGATACTTCCATTCCTCCCGTTTTATTCGGCTTGAAGTAGGTGGATCCTTCCGGCGTGTCTCGAATCACCTTATAGAAGAATATTCCGTAGATAAAAGCGAATACACCCGAGCTGAGCAAGGCGGGGCGCCAGCCTTCCGGTCCTCCGTAGAATAAGGCCAATGCAGGAAGGGTCATGGCCGCGGCGGCCGATCCAAAATTGCCCCAACCTCCATAGATTCCCTCCGCCAATCCGACCTCTCTTGCCGGAAACCATTCTCCGACCAATCGAATACCGATGACGAACCCGGCACCGGAAAACCCCAATAAGAATCTGGCCAGGGCGAGTTGTTCGTAGTTTCTGGCCATGGAAAAAAACACGCAGAGGACTCCAGAAATCATCAGTAACAAACTGAAGACAACCCGAGGACCATATCGATCCACCAACATCCCGATAATGATTCTTGAAGGGATGGTCAGGGCAACATTCAGGATAAGAACCGATTTCCATTGAAGCTCTGTCAGCGAGAGGGATTTACTGATCGCCAGAACCATGGGCGCATGATTGAACCAAATAAGGAAGGTGAGGAAAAACGCCGGCCAGGTAAAATGGAGAGTCCGTATTTTTGGACTTCTTAGATCGAAGAGATTGAGTCGTATGTTTCCCATAGTTGCTACTTAAAAACACGAAAACCAATCTGTTATGTAGATACTGGTCGATTGAATTCATGCCAAGGATTCGATCAGCTATCCTCATGCCACCTCCTGGAAATTGGGATCTGAAACTCATGAGAAATTTTCATCCTAAATATTTTTATTATTCATAGTGATAAGAATTTTTAATACTTGGTTGAAATTAACCCTTGCCGGCCAAAATTAATTGGAACCGAAACATCAAAAATATTCTTCGCCTGATTTGTGATGGAAAAAGAATGAATGTATAATAATGCTCTGAATGAACAATTCTGAACATCAGGGAAGGGTAGGAAGTGGAACTGTATGAGGCGGTGATCAGAAACCGGTTTATTAATTTATCTGGAGAAGAGAACGGCTAATCTCGAAAAACTCTATTCCATCGAGGGTTTCGTTTGAGAAATGCACTCCCCTCGTCAGGGCTCTCGGCGCCCCAAGTCGTCAGTGCCGATCGTACGAGTGTATAAGTATTCTTCACCTACTTTTAGTTGCTTGGATCCGAGGTCCGTTTGTTGTGGTATTCTAGAATAACTCCACTCCAGGTTTTTGTGAATTCAGTGACAAATCCATCGAAAGTCTTTTCTTCATTCAGTAAACGCGATTTTTCGATTAACCGTTTTTTTGACCAGGTATTTGCCATGACGGATGTTGTTCCGCTTGCTTCTGTCAATCCGTAGATGAATCCCGTTCGCACATCATATAAAATGGATGATACGATTGTCCTTACTGATGCTTCTTTATTCGGTAGAAATCCCAGGCTTATCTGAGTCAATGGTCTGATGTAGCGATTCTTGATTTTGAAGGATGTATCAATTGTATAAAGCAGGAGCATATCTGAGTGGAGGCCAGCTGCCGCGAATCGCAAGTCTTCAACGCTCCTCAGTCTGGCCGGGATCACCAGGCGGTTCAGTGGGGCAATTCCGGCAACTTGTGGCAGGGATGTCAAAAGTTTGAAATGTTCATCCTTTTCCACGTCTCTCGTAGTCACAACACTGAAAACGCCGATCCCATGTCCTTCGTTTCCCATCGAATAATACCCTGACTGCTGCACACGAACCACGGCAATTGTCGCCGGAAACGGTGCTGCAGGTTCTTTTTCAAACTGTTCTCTTATGCTTTTGTCCCGAATCGATTCCAGGTTGATTCCGCTTCCTGGTGTTATGTAGGCGGCGCATCCAATCAGTAATTGAACAACGAGAAAACCACTTACATAACGCGATATACGTGTCAGCTTCGACTTCATAGTGACAATCAACGGTTTGGTCATGTTCAGATTATTCGCTCGTCGCGTCGTCGGCGATACATGGTTTGACCATGGGCTGCCACACGCGTTCAAATACACAGTAGCCATTCGCAATTGCTATACTGAATCAACTGAAATCCAGGCATGGTTATTTCTCCTTCTTCCATAAGAATCATCTGAGTTCCCTGATGAGTGTTAAGGTGGGGTGCGATTAATAGTGCGGGGATATAGGCACTGAACTAAGTGAAATAGCTGAATCGAGAGATCAGAATTGCCAATTTGAAATTCCGCTTAAGTGGTGCTTCAACACCCGTGCGAGCTACGGATACCGAATGGAACTGAAGGGAGGGAGAGCGTCTCCGCGAGCCGAAAAATGGCTGGGCAGAAAAGTAGCCCACTCCTACGTGTCTTCTTTTCCATGTATGAAGGAATCCATGAATGGCTCGCGAGGACGCTCTCCCTTCCCGCACTGGTAATCGCATTCGTTAAGGTGGGGAGGGATGCCTCAGCACGCCGCTTTATCTGGTTGATTGGGTCCATGGTGTCACCTTTTCGACGGCAGTGCGGGGCTGGAGATCAAAGAATTGAGTAAAAACTTTTTTCACAATCACGATCCATTCAAATGCCTTTCTCTTCTACAATTCCTCATTCTTTGATAAATTCATTCACAACCTCACTTGACTTCTTGTCACTACAGTTGTATTAAAAGAAGCAGCTATTGTAGTAAAGCACCCATGAAGCAGAAACGATCGAAACTGAAAAGCCTTTCTGAAGTTGAGTGGACCTTGATGAAACTCTGCTGGCAGCAGGGAAAAACGACGGCCCGCAACATCTATGAAGCCTCCCTGAAGGAGAAACAACGCGGTTATCAGACGGTCAAGACCATGCTGGATCGTATGGTTGAGAAAGGGTATCTCAGTCGCGAACGTCTGGGGCCGATCTGGTTGTATGAACCTGTAATTGCCAAGAAAAGGGCCTTACAAATGGAAATCGGCAAGTTCACCTCAACCGTATTAGATGGAGTTCTGAAGCCGGTTCTTCTGCATTTTGCGAATCACGAAAAACTGACTGAGGAGGATCTGGAGACCATGAAGCAGATCATTCGAGAAAAGGGAGGAAAACTATGACAATGATGGATCCATGGTTGGAGACACTCGGGGAGACTGTGATCGGAGCCGGTTGGATGGTGTTCTGGCTGATTCTGGTATTCGGTTTAATTCTGCAATGGTTTCCCAAAACCAATGTTCATTTCCAATATGGAGTGGCCGTTTTGGTTTTGCTCCGCCTGTGTCTTCCTTTGGGAATTTTTCTGTCCTATGGAATTCTGCCAATGCCCCAATCCGGTGAATTGATCGAGGTACCCCAAGTCGACTCAGGGATCCGAAAAGTTGCGGCGATTGAAAACTTCAAGCATTCTCGGCAACAACTGATCGAATCACCTGTCGGGGGGAAGACCCTGATCGGAGTAGGGGACACGTTGGAATTGATTGGTCAACCCACGGCTCAGAATTCCTCTGAAACCGGATACTCGGGCATGCAATGGATAGGAATTTCCTGGATAACCGGATTTGTTCTTTCATTGGGTTTTTGGGGCATCCGGACAATGAGGTTTGTTGGGGATTTACGGAGATGTCGACCTGTTGAAGACGAAGAATCAAACCGGATGTTTCAGATGCTTTTGAAACGGCTCAACCTGTCGCAGGAGATTCAATTGATTGAAACATCGTCAAGCGTCTGCTCGGTTCCTGCTGTCTATGGCACTTTTCACCCAAGGGTTCTTTTACCCCTTGAAATCACCGGAAACTTAACACATCAGGAAATTGAGAAAATTCTGGTGCACGAACTGGTTCACATAAAACGCAAAGACCACTGGGTCAATTGTTTTCAACAAATCATCAGCAGCATGTATTTTTATCATCCATTGGTTTGGATATTCAACCGGATCGTAAACCAAATCCGAGAGCAGGCCTGTGATGATCATTCCGTGAATCAATTTCCGGACAAAAAGGAATCTTATTCCGAATGTTTACTCAAAGTTTGTTCCATGAAATTGTCCACACCAAATTTGATTTCAAACACTATGTCTGCAGCTGGCGGGAAAAACGAAACCATGATCCGCATACAGCTTATTATGGATCGGGACTATCCTAATCCATCCGGATTGAAATTCCGGCATGGGATAGCGTTACTCCTGCTGACTCTAACCCTGCCACTGTTGTCGATTGACACCGGAGATGCGTACTCGATTCCTCCCGCTGAAGCATTTGCTGAGACGGCTGAGTTAAGTCTTGAGCCGACGGCATTTGAAAAGACCGACCCGCCTGAAGAAAATCAACTCATAAAAGATACGGATGTATTTAAGGTTACTGCTATCCTGAGTGAATACAAACGGACGTTCGTCGAAGCAGAAACCGGAAACAGAAATGCACAGGCGAATTTATCTAAACTGGCATCTGAATACAGAGCAGAAACTGGAAAATGGATTCGATCTGGCTACCCCGCCCAAGTGACTATTGAAGCAAGATTTATTCGCATACCACAAGTCACATTGGAGAATCTTGGCAAGCAATCAAAGGAGATCAATAATTTATTCGGAAAGCTTGCCCAATCAGAGCAATTGATTGCCAATACACTCTTGACTCCAACTCAATTTCCCAGTGTCCTGCGTTTGCTGGAGTTAACCGATGATGTTGAATTTCTCAGTGAAACGACACTGACAACACTTTCAGGCAGGCAAGCTCAAATCAATAGTTTTTCGGACAATACCATCGTTAGAGGAATTGCAAGCGACGATGTTGGCTTGGAGATTGAAAAAGAAATATTTCAGACGGGAGTTTCAATTGATATGCTTCCCTATCTGTATCAGGATAAATTCTCTATTCAGTTACACCTGAATTGGCAATTTCGAGAATTTTTGGGTTACCGTGATCCGAGTGCGCATGATTCCACGTTAGACGAAAACACCCCCCTACCTACTATCCGTGTTCACCGAGCCAATATCGGGGCGATTTTGTATTCAGGACAAACTCTGGTAATGTTAACGGATAGCGTTGTTGATGAAAAAAGAAACCGAGAAACGGCTGAAGGACCCTACCGGATTCTTGTACTCTGCACTCCAACCATCATCAAACCAACGGGCAATCCTTTATATGATTTATCCCGGGGTGATCTTCCTTTTGATCCAGAAAAATTTTCCCCTCAAAGCCGCACAGTAACCATCAGGCCTCTTCAGCTTAACAAGTAATTATCTAAATCATTAATCTCAATGGGGAGTGCGGTAACTGAAACCGTTTTGACTACCTTCATTCTGTTGCAAGTGACCTTCACATGACCCGCTTCAGGAAACGGTTTTCTCTCGCAACCTCGGTATTCTGCTTAAATCGTTTTTATCGAAAAAGCCTGGATTTCCAACTTGGATTCTTCAATCTCTGGATCTGTAACGTCCCTGAATGCTGAATCGTTCTATCCTTTCACTTAGCACCTCTGAACTGTTAGCGAAATACATCAAATACAACGAAATAACAGAAGGTTCAAAGTTTGTTCTGTTCAATATTTGACGTTTGCTGTCATTCTTGTCCAGTCAAGTTTAAAAGGATTTCAGTGATTTTCAATGAATGCCCAATATGGATTTAAGAAATCGTAAGCTGGGGCAAATGATTTGTTTTGACTGAACAATGACACCCCCGATCATCGAAATCGACGTTATGAAAACACTCTTCTTGAATGGTTATAGGAATAAAACTCAACGCAATTCCATGGCTGTAGCCATCGACAAATTCAGATTGCCCATGAATGGAAAATGTATTTTGCTTTTGTTTCTGATCCTTTTGAGGTTTTCAGGCGTGGGGGCCAAAGCACAGGATTTTACGATCACCCTCGACCGTGATGCAAAGTTGGGGTGGGTCGATGAAAATTTCCAGTCTTCTTCCTATACAGTCGAGTGGTCTAACGATCTGAAAACATGGTATGTTGATTGGGAGTCTCTAAGTAAGATTCTTCCGGCATCTGCGGTAACCACCGTCCGACTTCCCTTGTTTTACCGGGTCGTCAAAAAACCACGAGTAACTCCTGATTCAACCATCCTGCCCCCCAGTTCTATAGTGGGCTACCAATTGCACTTCCTGGATCTGTGGGTCGATAACTATACAGACGCTACAACTGGATCCGAAAATGATGGTGAGGATTCAGAGGCTATTTTTCACCTTTTCAACCGGATCAACGATCAAAGCGCCGTTTTAAGCAATACCGGGGTGGGAGGAGATGAAACATGGACGGATACCTACGTCTTTACCTTTCAAACCGCGACTTCTGGAACCTTTCTATATAGCGCTGTGGACGACGATGATTGGCGCCGTGAATTACGTGGGACTTTCACCCTTCAAAACAAAAAAAATTGTTCTGGTAAGCGAGGAGGACGCGAGTGATATTTAGTTTTATACAGGGGCAAAGGCAGTCGAAAGCGCCTTAGTTAATCAAGTGAATTGTCAGTTCACTTGAGATCCCTGGTTCAGGAATTCTGAATTCGATTCAACGTAGACTGAAATAGACTTCGATTTATTTTTGGTTGTAGGATCCAAAGGGGGGAGGGTAGTTCAAGAAGAGGTATGCGATCGATATGGAGG
Organism: Verrucomicrobiales bacterium; assembly: GCA_012959985.1. Classification (GTDB taxonomy): domain Bacteria; phylum Verrucomicrobiota; class Verrucomicrobiia; order Limisphaerales; family DUCD01; genus DUCD01. The sequence continues at coordinate 17,104 of DUCD01000299.1, forward strand.
AGGTGAGTTGATGTAGTGTGGCTTTTTCTCAACCGCAAGAATCGTTGGTTTTAATGGAAATGCACTGGGCATATTCTCGACAAACAGGAATGGATACCTTATAGGCAATTCGTAATGAAACGAAAACAAGCATATCCTTACGCAATCCTGTTGACTCTGGCTTTACTTATTTCGGCACGGGCTGATTCCCACAAAGTCTGGACCGAGACGTTGTGGCCGCAGGGCCCACCTGAGGAGAATGGTCTGACCGGTGATGAAGTATCCGGAGGGTGCATTGGAAATATTTCGACAGCGACGTTGACCATTCATTTGCCTTCTGCGGATAAAGCAACGGGTAGTGCCGTCGTCATCACACCCGGTGGGGGTTATAGAGTTGTTTGTGCTGATTCTGAAGGTGAACAGATCGCAGGAATTCTCGTTCAACGTGGCATTGCCGCGATTGTTTTGAAGTATCGCTTACCCAATCAGCATCATCTAATCCCTGCGAATGACGCCCGACGGGCTCTTCGTACGGTGCGGCACCATGCACAGGAGTGGGATCTCAACAAAAATAAGATTGGGATCTGGGGGTTTTCCGCCGGAGGCCATCTTGCCAGCACCGTTTCCACTGCTTTCGATTCGGGGCAACCCGATTCAATTGACCCTATCGAACATCACAGCAGTCGACCTGATTTTTCGATTCTGTTCTATCCGGTCATTTCGATGCAGGAGGGTGTCACACACGGTGGATCTCGGATCAATCTCTTGGGTGCCGAAGCCACGGATGAACTCATCAATCGCTATTCAAACGAGCTTCAGGTGACGAAAGATACACCACCTACATTCATGCTGCATGCTGCGGATGATAAATCCGTTCCATTGGAGAATACTCTGCTTTATTACCGAGAGCTGGCTGCAAACGCGGTCCCCTCCCGATTGGTGATTTTCGAAACCGGTGGACATGGCCCGGGAGCTTTCAAGAGTAATCCATCATGGATAACGGTTTTCGACGACTGGATATCAGAACGGTAAGGTTTCGGTTGAATGACCCAATCAGGCTTAATCTAATTGGCGTGAGGACTGGGTAGATCTGAAATTCAAAAGCATCACCTACAATTTCCTGTCGAGTCACTATTGCAGTGACGGTCTGTCCAGAGGGGAGGGGCGTATCGCCATGGGGCCACCACCGCCGCCTTCATATTGGATTGGGCTGACCTGCTTGGCCAATTTGTGAAGTTGGGTGAGTCCAATGTCGAAATTCTTCAGGCCGCCAGTTTCGATACGGAGTTTGTTTCAATGCCGGACACCTCGATCCTTCCTATTCACCTTCAATAGCGCAATCCTCTCGGATTTAGTCATAGTATTTAAAATAATATCCACGGAGTATTCAGGTAAGATCAGAATGACACTCAACTGAGACAGCCGACGCTACAGTAAATGACTCCCCGTGGTTGCAATGGCGCCTTATTTGAAGGAAGGAATCGGTATATGGGTCTAGACATTCACGAATGAATGCCCTTTTTCAGATTAACCACGTTGAGCTTTTGGGAAACTGAATTTTCAAACCATACAATATGGCCCGCAACGAGTCATGATAGCAGGCATTAGATGGACCCTCTGGAAAACAATACTTTACAAATTGGAAACAGGATACAAATTGCATTTAAATGTCGAATCCGAAGTATCCATCCTATAAAAGGTGTAGCTATGAGTCGATGATGCTTATATCTGCCCGTGTTGTGATAATTGTCTTATTAATCTCGGTTGCCCCAAGCGTCCAGACAGGTGAGATTACCCAAGAGGATGCAAAAGAATCGGGGCGAACCGGGTTGAATCCCGAGGCAGCCAAATCGGTAGTCAAACAACTTTCGGAATACGAATATCAAATCGGTGAGATCCGGATAAACGCCTTGGAGCGAACCCTCTCGTTCCCTGGCGAGATCAATATGACCGAGGGGAATGTGGAATACATGGTCACCACAGCCTTTGGGAAAACCCACGAATCCGTTTTCATAACCGACACTCTACC
>DUCD01000300.1:0-6587 GCA_012959985.1 Verrucomicrobiales bacterium
AAGCAATCGCATACCAAGTGGCGTCTTGAGAAGAAGATGGCCGGCGGTGGAGCCTTGATGGATGTCGGTATTTACGCACTCCAGGCAACCCGCTACCTGACGGGGGAAGAACCCGTTCAAGTTTCCGCGATTGAGACCAAAACCGATCCTGTCAAGTTTGCCGAGGTCGACGAATCCCTGACCTGGCAGATGACCTTTCCAAGCGGCACTATTGCCTACTGCAGCACGAGTTATAATGTTCGCGGCATCAACCGGTATACAGCCTATGCGGAAAAAGGTTGGTTCGGGTTGGATCCGGCCTACAGCTACCGAGGCAACCATGGCCGAACCTCCAAAGGAGACATTCAGCTGGAATCCATCGACCAGTTTGCGGCGGAAATGGATGATTTCGCCCAATGCATTGTGGAAGACCGCAAAAGCCGGGTCCCCGGTGAGGAGGGTTTCAAGGACCTAAAGGCAATTGAGGCAATCTACAAATCCATTCGTACCGGGTCTACTGTTAAAATCAGCTGAAAGCCTGTAAAGTAAATCGCAGGATTTCAGAACGCCCGCGAGATGCCCTGGTTCCGGTTACTGTGAAAAAGGAAAATTCACCTTTTCCTCTACTTCCCGGGTTTTGCGAATATTGTGACATCTCGGGGCCTGAAACGATTTCGCACATTTTTTATGGAATCCATACTCGAGGTCAGTGACGCTCGCCCTACAGCCATTCCTGAAGCCCGGCGCGCTGAGCCGGGATCCTTGATATCTGCGTACATCCTTATCCATGACCCGGCCTCGGCGCGGCCAGCTTCAGGAAAGAGATCGGCCTCGGCGCGACCAGCTTCAGGAAAGAGATCGGCCTCGGCGCGGCCAGCTTCAGGAAAGAGATCGGCCTCGGCGCGACCAGCTTCAGGAAAGAGATCGACCTCGGCGCGGCCAGCTTCAGGAAAGAGATCGGCCTCGGCGCGACCCGCTTCGACGATGATGGCTTTAAAACGTGTGCAGAAAAACTTTAACCAAATCGCAGTGACACTCGCCTTCCCCGGCCGGAGGGATCCACTTTTGGCATCGACCCCGCGCAGTTTTCTTCTGAAATGAAAAGGCCCCGCCTGTTGTTGTCAGGCGAGGCCGCGTTTACAATTTTAAATTAATCCAACGGGATTCCCGCAGCGGAGGGACCTCCCAACCGAATCAATGCCTGATCGGACAGTTTCCCTTCGCGGATCTGGACGCTGTTCACGTACCACTTATTCTGTTCGTCCTGATCTCCGTCAGTGAAAAGGAACGCAAACTCCTTGAGCGCGCGACGGTTTTGATCCAATGCCTGTTGCACCCAATCGTCCTGCTTGATGCCGTCGACAAACTTGGTGATCAGAGGAGGATCGGAGGCCAAGTCCACGGCGAGACTCACTCGGTGCCATTCTCCGCCAGTGAAGGTTCCCAAACCATGTTAACCCCCCCCCCCCTGGCCGAAGTTATTGCCCTGCCAGAAATAGTCGCTGTCATTGGTATTTTCCAATGAATCGATCTGCATGAAACCGGCGGCCCCTCCGGCTTCGACCATAACATCCATAATGAAGGTGTATTGATTGACCTTGGTGCCGCCACCATTAGGCGCAATGCCATGAAACATCTTGTAGGCGATATCGCGGCTATTCATATCAGGTACCACCATGACATTAGCCGGTTCACCGTTGATGTCGGCGATTCCCAGATTCGTTGTGGTATCGAAAATGGTTTCTGTTTCAGCTAAGCTACCGGCACCTCCGATGAATTCCAGATCCGTGCCAACCGTAGCGCCCAAATTCCCGCTATTGAAGTCCCACTGTCCGGCAACCCCGCTTTGAGGTGTGGCAATGGAGATGCCGCTTGCGGACGGGCCACCAAGCAAGGCAAGTTGCGCATCTGTCAGGGCGCCTTCCCGTATTTGAACCGCACTGACATACCACAAGTTCTGTTCGTCTTGATCACCGTCAGTGAAAAGAATCGAAAACTCCTTGAGAGCACGACGATTCTGGTCCAATGACTGCTGCACCCAATCGTCCTGTTTAATCCCGTCTACATACTTGATAATCAAGGGAGGATCAGCCGCCAAGTCCACTGATAGACTCACTCGGTGCCACTCATCAGGGGTGAAAGTTCCCTGCCCCCTATAGCCACCACCACCCTGGCCGAAATTGCTTCCCTGCCAGAAAAAATCGCTGTCATTGGTGTTCTCCAATGAATCGATTTGCATGAAGCCAGCGGCTCCGCCAGCTTCGACCATGACATCCATGGTAAAGGTGTATTGGTTGACCTTAGTGCCACCACCGTTGGGTGCGATACCATGGTGCATGATGTAACCAATATTCCGGCTGTTCATGTCGGGTACCACCATCACATCGGTAGGTTCGCCATTGATACCTTCGATTGCCAGGTTTGCTGTATTGTCGAATAGGGTATCCGATTCGGCTAGACCACCGGCACCTCCGATGAATTCCAGGTCCGTACCAATCGTGGCAACGAGGCCTCCGTTGAAATCCCATTGGCCGGTGACGTTGGTTTCCGGTATCGCTATGACACCATCCGTCGCGGATGGACCACCCAGCAGCGCGAGTTCGGCGTCAGAGAGTTTTCCTTCGCGAATCTGAACACGGTTTACATACCATTTGTTTTGTTCGTCCTGATCCCCATCAGTGAAAAGGATGGCAAACTCCTTGAGCGCGCGACGATTCTGATCCAAGGACTGTTGCACCCAATCGTCCTGCTTAATCCCATCGACAAACTTGGTGATCAGAGGAGGATCGGCCGCCAAGTCCACGGCGAGACTGACTCGGTGCCATTCGTCGGGAGTGAACGTTCCTAAACCATTGTAGCCGCCACCTCCCTGGCCGAAGTTATTGCCCTGCCAGAAGTAATCGCTGTCGTTGGTGTTTTCCAATGAGTCGATCTGCATGAAACCGGCAGCACCACCGGCTTCGACCATGACATCCATGGTGAAAGTGTATTGATTGACCTTGGTGCCGCCCCCATTGGGCGCGATGCGATGGTGCATGATGTAGCCGATATTTCGACTGTTCATGTCCGGCACCACCATAACATTGGCCGGTTCACCGTTGATATCGGCGATACCCAAGTTGGTAGTGGTGTCGAAAATGGTATCCGTTTCGGCAAGGCCGCCGGCACCTCCGATAAATTCCAGATCTGCCCCAATGGTGGCACTGAGGTCTCCATTGAAATCCCATTGTCCAGTGAGTGTGGACGGCGCGGACTCGCCGATGCCTCCGGCCGAAGGACCTCCCAGCTGAACGATTTCAGCGTCGGTAAGCTTGCCGTCCCGAATTTGGACACTGTTCACATACCACAGGTTTTGCTCATCCTGATCTCCGTCGGTGAACAGAATCGAAAACTCCTTAAGCGCACGACGATTCTGATCCAATGACTGCTGCACCCATTCGTCCTGCTTAATGCCGTCGACATACTTGACGATCAGGGGAGGACTAGCCGCCAAGTCCACGGAAAGCGTCACTCGGTGCCATTCATCAGGAGTGAATGTTCCCTGTCCGGCGTAGCCACCGCCTCCCTGGCCGAAGTTACTTCCCTGCCAGAAATAATCACTGTCGTTGGTGTTTTCCAATGAATCAATCTGCATGAAACCGGCGGCTCCGCCGGCTTCGACCATGACATCCATGATGAAGGTGTATTGATTGACCTTGGTACCACCGCCATTGGGTGCGATGCCGTGATGCATGATGTAGCCGATATTTCGACTGTTCATATCCGGAACCACCATAACATTAGCCGGCTCGCCATTGATATCGGCAATTCCCAAGCTGGTTGTGGTATCGAAAATGGTATCCGTTTCGGCAAGGCCTCCGGCACCTCCAATGAATTCCAAGTCACGCCCAATGGTAGCCCCCAATCCATTGTCCGGATTGTTGAAGTCCCATTGTCCGGTGGCGATTGTTCGGCGTCCAGTGTCGGTTTTGATAGTGAAATCCCACTCCCGAGTGAATGACGTGCCCGAGGCATCGCTGAATTCGAGGCGCATTTGGTTGAATTCATCCGAACGAGTCGGATTCGGACGATAGACGACCGTGGTATGATTTCCGGATTTTTCGATGGAGGATTGACCGGTGACATCCCCGTCGTTCAGGAATAAATGAATGGATCCTCCATCCACAGCAATTTCGTCGTCGATCAATAGAATTTCAATTGGTTTGCTGGAAACAACACCGTGAGATCCGGCGTTGGGATTGACTTCAGCCACGAAAGGCGTGTTATGGTTTTCGGCGCTACTGGTTTGAAAGGCGCGGATTGCACGGGGATCTCCCACGTTGTTGATTAGAATCTTCTCACCGCTACTCTCATCAATCGAATACCATTCCAAACTGGCTCCCCGCGTTTTCTGATGGTAAACCAAACGGAAGGGGTATAGACCGTCCTCCTCAATCAGGAAACCGAAAGTATTATCATCGGTCGTCGAAGAAAACGCAGGGGCATTCTTGGATCTTACAAAACTATGGACGTCAGTAGAGAAGATATCTCTGGCGTTCTGACCGGCATACAGTGTAAACCCGTCGTCGTCCGCCCCTCCAGCAACATCGGTTCTTTCAATCCAAACCTGACCGCCGAAAGTGTGAAAGCCAGCGGACAATTCCAGGAAGGTGACGATCTCCGTTGTAAACTGGTCTGTGTGAAAGCCCGTTCCAGGAATGCCCGGAAACAAGGTATCTCCTTCAAAGTTACCATTGGGGAAGGCTTCTCTTTCGAAGTCGATGACTCCATCGACACTGAAACTCCCGTCCGCATGGGGACCTTTTGCGGCTTCATCCGCTAACAGGACATCCGAATTCATTGGGTCTGTCAGAGTTCCATTGAGCTGCTGAATGGCCCGGGTAATCCGCTGAGGAAGTAGAGTGCCCTCCGGGGCCTGCACCGAGCGGATACGGAAACCGGAATTGCGACCGGACCCGGCAGGCCCTGCAATACCGGATGGAATAACGATAAAATCACGCACCCCGAACTTGTATCTGGTTCCCAGGTTTTTCGGAGGATCGCCGTCGTCATTGTAGGCCAGATCCACTTGGTAGACTGACAAAGGAGTGAGAAAATCGGTTGGAATCCATGTAATGGTGGTAGTGGTTCCGGACTTCACGACCTGAGCATCCACAACATTCAGATCAACCGATCCGTCATTGGCCACTTCGCCGAAAGAAAGAACTACGGAATCCACCACCAAGGCTGCTTCACCATCCTCAACGATGATTTTGATCTCGGGCTTCGGTCCGATTTCCGATCGTTCAGGAAACCGGGCGGTGGAACCGGAAGGAAACGATTCAGAAATAAATGGATTCGGAGGAGTGCCGATTAGGATTCCCTCCGGACGGGGGCCGCCTAGTGCAGCTATAAAACCATCGGTTTCCGTTTCATCACGAAACTGAAAGCTGCTCAAGTAACCCATTTCAGACTCACCGTTGTCGTCATTGAAAAGGTAAAAAAAGGATTCCATGGCGAGCGGACCATCCGTGCCCTGGGAGAGAGTTTCCTCCCCTACCTTGACTCCATCGACGAACTTAGAAATCACATTGGCAGACTGGTCAACAGCGAAGGCAATCCGGTGCCAGGTATCGGGTTGAACCTTTCCATTGAAGGAGCGGGACCCGATCCCGTTGTTTCCACCTACGAACAATTCAGCATCACCGGAAAGATCCGACTGAATTAACCCGCGTTTCTTTCCTGAAGAGGATTCCGGAAAATAGATATCCATGATAACAGTATATCGGTTCACAAAGAACTCGTCCCCACTCGGCAAGGCGCCCGTTGTTACAAAATAACCGCCGAAAAAGTTCTCAGCAGGGATTTTCGGAAATTTCATGACACGTGTTTCTCCGCCTGCGCCACCGGCACTGCCTTGGATCCGAACAAAGGCCATGTCGGCATCCAGGTTGATTTCGAGGTTCAGTGAATCCGTAGTGCCCGCATCATTCCAATCAGGATCTGAAAGACTGGATTTTGTCTGTAATATATAAGGCGGGGCTCCACCTGACCAAGTAACGGTCAAACTGGAACCATTTAGGTCGACCGCAACCCCCGTAATTTCCAGAGGCAGAACTTCTGCGGAAATTCCGGGAATACCAAAGCTTTCGGCGGTTCCGAATTCAGTTCCCAGGAATGTTTCCCCGCCGAAACCGTCCAGGTATTCCATTTCCTGGCCTAAAGTTGCGGAAAGATCTCCATCAGTGAAATCCCATTGTCCAGTAACCGCTGCGCCAGCGGATAGAGGACTTAAGTATAATAGAGCAACCGCAATGACGGTGCCGATGAATCTAGTGTTTGATTGCATATCCTTGGATTGTGAAAATTTTATACTCTTTTGTATTATCATCGTCGAATTACAGGTGAAAAGGCAAGGGAATCTTTGTTTTCCTGGTCTTGAATCTCCAATCCTCTTGACTCCGGCACCTTCACATTGAAAACTTGCTCACATGACACACCAGATTATTAAAAAGCGTTCCAACTCGTGTACTTTCTTCAGGGCTGGATTTTCCAGGATGAAGTCCCCGATCGGTTTGGCAAAGGCCAGGATTCCTGCAAACGATACGAGGACAGCAGTAAGAATGATC
>DUCD01000300.1:6597-19085 GCA_012959985.1 Verrucomicrobiales bacterium
TTTGGCAGAGTATTGCCTTCGGCGCTTCACTTAAGCGACCCAACATCGTTTTCATTTTTTCAGATGATCACGCAGTGCAGTCAATCAGCGCGTACGGTTCCAGAATCAACAAGACACCCAACATAGACCGGCTTGCAGAGGAAGGTGCGCTCTACCAGAACTCATTCTGTGCCAATTCCATCTGCGGTCCCTCCCGTGCCTGCATTCTCACTGGTAAACACAGCCATATCAACGGCTTCAGGAGAAACGGCAATCGCTTCGACGGGGGACAAACTACTTTCCCCAAGCTCCTTCAAGAGGCCGGCTACCAAACCGCATTGGTTGGAAAGTGGCATCTGGGCACCGACCCGACCGGTTTTAACTACTGGGAAGTGCTTCCAGGTCAGGGAAATTATTATAATCCCGATTTTCTCCAGATGGACGGTTCGCGAAAACGATATCAAGGATACTGCACCGACCTGATCACTGACTTCAGTCTCGACTGGCTCAAGAATCGGCGTGACAAGAGCAAGCCTTTCGTATTGATGGCACAGCACAAGGCGCCTCATCGAAACTGGTCTCCACCGAAGCGACACTTCGATCTCTACAAGGACAGAAAAGTTCCCGAACCCAAGACCTTGTTCGATAACTATTCCGGGCGTTCCCGTTTATTGAAGGAAAATGAAATGTCCCTTCAGAATCATTTCTATTGGGGACATGATATGAAGTTCCACGGAGAGAGTGAATTTCCGGAACATTTCCTGAAATCCCTTCCCAACCGGGAATACCAGCGCATGACACCTGAGCAGAAAAAAGATTGGGATACCTGGTATGAGCCGAAAAACCAGAAGTTCATTGCTGAAATGAAAGCGGGAAAACTGACAGACAAGGAAGTTCTGCAATGGAAATACCAGCGCTACATCACAGACTACCTGAAAACGGTTCAAGCGGTGGATGACAGTGTCGGACGAATGTTGGATTACCTGGATGAAAGTGGCTTAGCGGAAAACACCATCATCATCTATTCCTCCGATCAGGGATTTTACCTGGGTGAGCATGGGTGGTACGACAAGCGTTGGATGTTTGAGGAATCCCTGAAGATGCCATTTCTTATCCGCTGGCCTGCTGTCATAGGTAAGGGGATTAAGTCCACCGCCCTGATTCAGAATATAGACTATGCTCCCACATTCCTCGATGCAGCCGGAGCAGCTATTCCGAAGGAAATACAGGGTCGAAGTTTACTTCCCTTATTCAGGAACAACGGCAAACCACCCTCTGACTGGCGAGACGCGATTTATTATGCTTACTACGAAAATGCAGCGGTGCACAATGTACCGCTCCACGACGGAGTCCGCACTGAGCGTTACAAGGCAATGTTTTTTCCTCGAACGCGAGAATGGAATCTGTTCGACCTGAAAACCGATCCCATGGAAATGAAAAGCCTTCATGATGATTCGGGATACACCGTAATTCTAAAAGGCCTACAGCAACGCTACCGTGATATCAGAAAATTCTATGACGTCAATACGGCGGTCATCCCGGCGACAAGAGGAACAGAAAATTGGTGGCGTCAACGTAACCAGAATGCGAATGCGCTCGCCGCGAAAGGAAATGTGGATCTGGTGTTCATTGGGGATTCCATTACTCAGGGTTGGGAAGGACGAGGCAAAGAAGTCTGGCAGGAATTTTACGCAGACCGAAAGCCATTGAACCTTGGTTTCGGCGGGGACCGCACCGAACATGTCGTCTGGCGTATGACCTACGGAAATCTGGGCAATATCAAACCGAAGGTCGCTGTGATGATGATCGGCACCAACAATACCGGGCACTCGATGCAGGATCCCGAGCAGGTCGCCGAAGGAGTGGAGAGCATCCTCGAAATCCTGCACCAAAAAATTCCGGACACCAAGATACTCCTGTTGGGTGTGTTTCCACGAGGGCAGTCACCCTTTGATAAGATGCGTCAGAATAATGTGGCTCTGAACCAGATCATTCGTCGCTTGGCAGATGGTAAGAATGTTCATTATATGGATATCGGTGATGCTTTTCTGGAAGCCGATAAAACTTTGTCCAAGGATATCATGCCCGACCTCCTTCACCTGAATAAAGAAGGCTACCAACGCTGGGCGGAAGCCATCGAACCAAAACTGAAGGAACTGGGGATTTAATCGCACTTGGAATGAAGCGAGTCACCTTTCAGGCTGTCATTTCCAGAGTCCTCTGGATCCCATTAACCCTTCTGACTGTCGTCATTGTTATTGGCGATGATTCCGGATTCACCTCCATCTTCGACGGCAAGACACTCGCCGGTTGGAATGGAGATCCGGATCATTGGCGAGTCGAAGACGGAGTCATCACTGGCGAAATCCCTTCGGGACAAACTTTGCGTCGCAATACCTGGCTCGTCTGGGAAGGGGGGAAGCTGGAAGATTTCGAGTTGCGATTTCAATTCAAGCTGAGCGGAAAAGCGGCAGCCAACTCCGGTGTTCAGATTCGTTGTCAGGTAGAGAACATCAACCATGTCTCCGGCTATCAGGCTGATCTCGATATGGGAGCAACCTGGCTTGGCCGAATCTATGATGAGCACGGAAGAGCCCTGCTCGTCGAACGCGGGACTCGCGTTCAAATCGACAAGACCGGAAAACGGACCGTTGAAAAGTTTGCCGATGCAACCGTCTACAAAGTGCTGTTCCGGGAAAATGAATGGAATGATTACCGAGTCATTGCTTCAGGAGAACACATTTCTGTAGAAATCAACGGAACCTTATTCAGTGAATTGATCGATTCACAGGAGGGGGAAAAGGATCTTTCGGGAAGTCTGGCATTCCAACTTCACAGTGGCCCGGAAACAAAAGTTCAGTTCCGCAAAATCCAGCAGCGTAAAATCGAACCGGGGTCCCACCGGGTTGAATTTAAGAAGACTCAGATTAAACCGAAACCCTCTGCTTCAGTTCCGGGAGAATTCCCTAAAGATGAACAAGGACGATCATTGAATTTCGGATTTGAAAATGGAACCTTGGAAGACTGGATTGTCGAAGGCAAGGCTTTTGAAGATCAACCGGTCAAAGAGGATGGAATCTCCACCAGGTGGTCAGACCAAGTCAGCGCCAAACAAGGCAAATTTTTCATTGGAGGTTATGAAAAGCTTCAGGATGCACCGCAGGGTCGTCTTCATTCGGTTCCTTTTAGAATCACTCAGCCTTTTGCCGGGTTTTTAATCAGCGGTGGGGATGCTTCCAAAACCCGACTGGAATTAGTTCAGCAGAGCGCTCCGCAGGCGGTCATCTTTCAAGCAGGTGGAGCAGACCGTGAGCAGATGGTCCGCAAGGTCATCGATCTTCGTGAACATCAAGGTAAAGTTGTTTTCATCCGCCTTGTTGACGAACATTCCAGTGCATGGGGTCACCTCAATTTCGATGATTTCCGATTCTACCATGAACCTCCTCTCGTTGAATCCTCCATGACTGGACCGCGAATGGAAACCAATCCAATTCTCAGTCATCTGGTTGATAACCCGGTCGACACCGAATCGAACGGCAAGGGTTTCGAAACCCTGCGGAGCATGCAGGTCCAACCAGGATTTGCCGTGGACCTGATTGCTGCCGAACCGGATGTTTTCCAGCCCATTGCATTCACCTTTGATGAACGGGGAAGGATCTGGGTTGCTGAAGCTCATAGCTATCCAAAGAAACGACAGGAAGGAGAGGGACTGGACCGTATCCTGATTTTTGAAGATTCAGATCACGATGGTCACTATGAAAACCGGAAAGTATTCACGACGGGATTGAATTTGGTGAGTGGTCTTGAGGTGGGGTTTGGGGGTGTCTGGATTGGAGCCGCTCCACAGTTGTTGTTTATTCCCGACCGGAACCGGGATGATCAACCGGACGGAGAACCGGTCGTGCTATTGGAAGGATTCGGTTACCAGGATACTCATGAGACCTTGAACAGTTTTCTCTGGGGACCCGATGGTTGGCTTTACGGCAACCAAGGAGTCTTCAATTATTCACAGATCGGAAAGCCCGGCGCAGCGCCAGATGAAAAATCTGAATTGAGAGCGGGCGTCTGGCGGTATCATCCGACACGTCACGAGTTTGAAGTGTTCGCCCACGGCGGAAGTAATCAGTGGGGACTGGACTATGACCAACATGGGCAGATCTTCATCACCCACTGCCGCAGCTTCTGGGGAAAGGGCTCGACGACGCACGTTATCAAGGGAGGACAATACTGGAATCAGGCGAATCGCAACTATGCCGACTATGTTTCACGTAACGATCTACCGGGGTATCCGTTCTTCCGAAACTTCCTCCCTGCCTCCTCCCGATACGGACACGGTGAAGGCGGTGCCGGTAAACCGGGAACCCGACGAGTGTATGGCGGTCATTCTCAAGTCGGAACCATGATTTACCTCGGCGATAACTGGCCGGATGAATTCCGCGGACGATTGTTTTCCCATAACCTGCACGGTCACCAGTTAAACCAGCAAATCAATCTGCGTGAAGGTTCCGCTTACAATACAGTCCATGCCGGACAGGATGTTCTGTATTCCCCAGATCCGCGATACGTTACCGTCGGTCTGAAATACGGTCCCGACGGAGCGGTCTACATGACCGACTGGTACGATACTCAGCATTGTCACAACCCGAATACCGAGCAATGGGACCGTAGTAACGGCCGCATCTATCGAATGCGATACGTGGATTCATTCCGTCCGGCAAGGGTCAATCTGGCTGATTCAGCCGATATGGGCCTGGTCAGACTGCAGTCTCATAAAAACAGCTGGCAGGCGCGCACAGCGCGACGTCTTCTTCAGGAACGATCTGCATCCGGCAGGATTTCAAGTGTTGCGGTGGACGAAATGAATCACCGATTGAGGGAAAGCGCGTCTCCAATCGAAAGATTGCGATCGCTCTGGAGTCTCCACCTGATCAATGAATTGACGGAATCGATGACTTTGGTTTCCCTGAATGACCCCGATGAATATGTCCGTGCCTGGTCCATCCAGTTGATCAGCAGTAACTCAGAAAGTTTTCCTGGGCTTGATGAGAAATTGGTGAGTATGGCGAAACAGGACACATCACAATTGGTCAGACTTTATTTGGCTTCCGCTCTTCAGGCTCTGCCTCCGAATACCAGTTGGAGAATTGCTGAGCATCTGTGCCAACATGAGGAAGATGCCAGTGACAGGTATCTCCCAAGGATGCTGTGGTACGGTTTAGCCGGATTAATGAAGGGGGATCCAGAGCGTGGTTACTACATTGCCGACTCAAGCAGCCTCCCGGTCTTGAAGCATTATGCCCGGTGGTATACCGCGAAATCCGGTAGTGCAGGTTTGGACCGGGTCATCGGCGAAATGATTCTCAAGGATGACAAGCGTGATCATCTGGAAGCAATGAGGCTTGCCGTTCTTACAGAACGGAATCTACCCATGCCTCCGCTTTGGTCGGTGGCTTCTTCATCTCTCTATAATCACCCCAATGCAAGGATCCGTTTTTTATCGGAACAGATTGGTTCGGTGTTCGGTGATCGAAAATTGTTTCCTGACATGCGATCGAATCTAGGTGACTCAAGCGCCGATCCATCGGAACGCCGCCATGCATTTGCCATCCTTTCCAACGCCAGAGATAAAGACTCCGTCCCGTTGTTTCTCTCTCTGCTTGATCACCCGGAGTTTCGGGCAGACGTCATTCAACTCGCTTCAAAATTTGATGATCCTGATTTCACCGCGGCGCTGATCCATCGGATGGAAGACTTTGACCGAAGAGATCAGGGGGCTGCCATGAATGTCTTATCTCAAAGGAAAGCATCCGCAAAGCTGCTGCTTAAGGGAATGGAAGACAAAACAGTGAACAGGAGCCATTTAACAGCCTTTTATGTCAGACAGTTGAATACTCTGAATGATCCACAGATCGATCAGGTGCTGGAGAGAATCTGGGGCAAGGCAGTTAAAACTTCGGAGGAACAGGAGCAGCAGATCAACCAATTGAATGAAACCTTTTCCGAGGCTCCTCTCTGGGCTTACAATGCAAGGGAAGGTCGAAAACATTTTGAGTTACTCTGCATGAATTGCCACCAGGTCAAGGGACAAGGCGTCCGGATCGGACCGGATCTCACGGGATCGGGAAGCAACGGTTCGAGATATTTCATCGAGAACATCATTGATCCCAATGCGGTGATCGGGTTGGACTACCAGATGTCGATCATCGAAACCAAAGATGACGAAATCATGTCGGGGATCATTGAAGAAAAGACCGATTCCTCCGTCACCATCCGCACCTTGACGGATCGCGTAGTAGTGACACAATCCGAGATCGAAAGCCTCGATACGTCGGAACAATCCATGATGCCAAGTGGGTTACTCGATACATTAAATGATCGGGAAATAGTCGAGTTGTTAAAGTTTCTGCGTTCAATTTAGTAGCGGAAGTTGTAAAACTTACGCCATTGATCAACCACGTAAAACTTCCATTTCATTCAAGGGCCCTGATTGATTTTTTCGGTGACTTCCGGGGGTTCGGCGAAATTATAGCCGGAATCGATCATCTTCGTTTGGATCTGAGGGGCAGGTTCGTATTTCGGCAACTTTACTGAGGTACGGAATTAATGAAACAGTCCAGGACTCCTCCCCTTCTACCGCATCATGGACGGTATTGGGCAAATGCCCTTTGTTGTCATCGGCATACATTTTAAATCCTACGCCGATCTGGCGCATGTTTGAGGCGCAGTTTATTCGCTTGGCTTTGCCTTTCGCTTGGGAAAGAGCGGGTAACAGGAGACCGGCCAATATAGCAATGATGGCAATTACAACCAGCAGTTCAATTAGCGTAAAACCGTTAGTATGGCGGACCTTCCTATTGATGTTGGATATTGGATGTTCGGTTTTGGAAGTCGGATGGTTGATGCTGGATTGCAACCAATTTCGGGGTTTCAATATTTCAGACCGATTGAAATTCTCCATTATATTTTGTAATAGTATTTTCATCAGAGAGAGAGAGGGCAACATTAAACTAGGAGCGATTATTGACAAGAGTCAAAAGAACCATTTTCCGGGGCGTGATCATCGAATCATTCGGTAGAAATTGGCGTGAATCGTGCTTATTATTTAGTGTATACTGAAATTTATCGAGAAGTGGTTCATCACAACGCATTAGAAACATGAGATTCAGGTCAAGGCAGTTTATTGCGATTCTTTCCGGATTTCTACTCATCGGGATGATCTTTTTTTTGCGGGATAATAATCATACCCTTCATGGACCGGAAGCGTTGAATATTTCGTCGACTGCTTCCGGAATTGAAAAAGAACTGAAGGAAGTTGGATTTCCTGACTCGGAGAACCACTTGGAGGAGAAACCCGATTCAAACACTGCAGCCTCATCCGTTGAGGAAAATCCGTCATTCGGGTCACTGACTGAACTTGTTCTCGGGCTGGACCAAGGGGTAGGTTTGCGTCTGAAATCGGGAGATCCTGGAGTCGATGACCGTCATTTCGTCATGCGTCCAAAGATCGGGTTTCTGGATATAACAAAAATTTCTCTGGGGTTTGATGAAATTTGGAAACCAGCTCTTCGGGTTTATGAAGGCATTGAAACCAACGACGGAATGGAGCACTCCAGAATAATGGTGGTCGTCGTTAACAATGCTTTGACTGCCACCATCACCGAATCCGGAGGGAGTGGAACAACCACCATTCGCACACGCACTGAAACCGGCTTACTGGAAGCAACTCATCATGCCTTGATCAAGGATTCATCCGTATGCAGCGTTGACGAGAGTCAGGGTGTTTTTCTGGTTCATGCACCGGAAGACTCGTCGTCGGAGAATAGGATACAGGCATTCCTTCCCATTGAACTGGAGCCGACTATTCTGGAACTGGGAGGATTCGATCCAGCGACCGGTCAATTGGACAAATACATTAATGTCATTCCCAACGCACCGCTTTATGAAACTTCACTCAAGGACATGCTTTTGTTGGCGGTGTTGGATAAGCGGGCGACAGGCAGTTCGGATGCCTTCAATCTTGCAGTGAAGAGTTCTCAATATCTTGCCCGCTTAGCGAACGTGGCAACCGTTTATGAAAACCAGCTTGGAATTCGCCTGATAGTCCAGGAATTGATAATGATTCCCGACCTAAGAAACTATGATGACATCCCGGGCGGTCTTGAGGAATTCAGGGATTGGTGCGAAGTTCACCGAAATCAGTTTGACTACGGTTGGACCTCTGCCACAAAGTGGGGAGGAGGACTTTCCGGAACAATTCTGGGAGCGGCGTATATCCGCAATCTTCGCACGGATTTTGCGGTGAGTGTGCAACGGGTCGATACCGATTGGATTACAACCGCCCATGAAATCGGTCACAATCTTGGCAGTTCTCATACCAACGGCGGTATTATGAACGCCGTGATTGATGGCAAGGATGGAAGAACGTTTTTTACCGATGTCACTCCCGGAGAAACTTCAGCAAAATTGATCTATGATTATTCGGTGAATCGACTACATGGCGATGCTGAATTGCGTCATCCCGAGGAAATACCCTTTGCCATAAACGATTTTTTGCGGACGAATGTTGATACACCGGTTCAGCTCAATCCGTTGAGAAATGATTTGAAAAGCGTTCGAAACGGTTTGGAGAACACCCTGAGTCTTCTGGAAGTGGGAAGAGTTTTTCCACTGGAATCAGGAACTGTAGAAAAACGCGGACAGGAAATTCTTTTTACACCAACGCCCGGTTTTATCGGAACAGCGTGGTTCAGTTATACCCTTCAAGGTGATATCGGAGGCAACGGAAAAGGTTGGCTCCATAAAGGTGATGTTGCCGTAATAGTTGGCAGACCCTCCTCTCAAATTGATCAGTTCGAAATACCTGCCGGAGGATCGTTTTCCTTTCTGACTAAGGGCAATGGCATCCCGATTATTCAAACACAACCCGATCAATCGATCGTATCCATTTCTCGGGATGACGGACACCTAATTCTGATTCGCGTTGATCCGGATGCATCCGGAACGGACCCATTCCGTTATGAGCAGGATAACAATGTCAAGGAGGTGGTGTTGGTGTATCGAACCGATTTTCCCAGCACGCAATCGGATGTAGTCGTGTTTGATTCATCTGAAGATTCGGTCCGTTTTTTCCCTCTCAACAACGATCAGGGCGCCGGGACCCTGAATCCAATTACCATAAGACCCCGAATAGGAGTTGGGACTGGAAACCCTTCACCGACGAGTATAGAGGTTTTTCCCGGCGCCTTTCGACTGGTGGATGCTGTCAATCTGAACCCGGAGAAGGGAATACTGACGCAAATCTCCTTACCGTTCACACTTGATGGAGAGATGAAACAGGCCTTTACCGGTGAACTGCAGTTTGATCCGTTTTCCAACGAAACCGGTATTGTTCAAATTGAATATACCGTTGAAGATGGATCCGGACGACGAAAAACGGATCTCATCATGATCCTCCTCCCTTTGGTATCCATCACTTCCCCATCCACTGAATCGACTGTCCTGAAGCTTAGCAACGGATTAGTAATGGAGGGGGTCAACCATTCCAGTGCAGAGCCCCCGCTTTCAGGTAACACCCTCCTGAAGTGGACAGAAATACAGTCTCCCTCCGAAGGCTCCATTGTCTTTGAAGATCCGGAACAGTTACAGACCTCCGCACGATTCACAAAGCCCGGAGTTTATGTCATCCAGCTTGAGGCAGTCGATAATGGATTCCATTCAAGAGACGAGATCACGGTCATTGTAGAATCTGAAAGCAGCTTGGATTCCCTGGACTCCGGTCTAAAGGCATTCTGGAAATCCGATCGAAATGAAGGCGGGTTTTTCCCCGATGAAACAGAAGCTGATTTCTGGGGCATCCTGGTGGATGATGCCCATATAGCTGAAGGTCGTTCCGGCGGTGGCCTGCTTCTGGACGGAGATGGAGATTTTGTGGATTTTTCCGCTCATGCAGAATCGTTTACCTTCATGAAGGAGGGAACCATAAGTCTGTGGTTCAAAACCACCAGTCGTTTGGAGGAAACGATATTCTCTTTCACTTCACGAAATAATCCTAACAAGGAGTTTCGAATCTACACCTATAAAGGTCGCCTTGGCATCGGTTCTCGAAATTCGGAAAACCAATTCTTCCCCATCGTGACCGGCACCTCGGTCAGTGATGGGCTTTGGCATCAGGTAATCATAACCGTTGACAGCAATGGCCAAGCTGACCTCTACCTGGACGGGGCCATTGAAAGGAGCGGACCGCAAATATTTTTCGGATCGATTGACGGTCTGGATTCCATGGATTTGGGGCGCACCGGGAATAACGCAGGGGGGAAAGACTATTTTACGGGAAGCCTGGATCACATCAGGATCTATGATCATTCTCTTGAGGATGCACAGGTAGAGGTTCTTTCAGGAGAGTTGATCAATCGGGCACCCGTCATAGAACTGAATAAAGGTCTGGCTCAGATTACGGAAAATCAATTTACCCTGGGACGATTGGAACCTGAAGTCCGGGATGGAGCCATTGATTCCGATTTGATAACAAGGTGGAAGGTAACACAGCCCTCACAGGTAACGGTATTGGATTTCAGCGAATTGAAAACAGCATCGATCGTTTTTGGCGATCCCGGATTTCACCGCATTCGCTTGGAAGCAGAAGATGAATCCAGTATTTCATTTGATGAACGACTGGTTCTTCACATGGGCTCCCGTCGGGATTATCCCGGGTCTCTGGGTTTGCCGGAGATATCACTTTCGCAGAACAGTGCTACCTCAACCGTAGCACTCGCGTCCTTCTTCTATTCTCCTATTTCCGGATCCAACCCCGAATCCGTTTTGAATTTCGAGATCGTCGGTAATTCCAATCCAGAATTGTTTGACAGCCTGAATATCCTGGCGGATGGCACCTTAAACTTGACCGCCACGTCCAATGTTTTCGGATCTGCCCGGATAATTCTTCGTGCCACGGATTCACAGAATCGTTCTGTGGATGAGATTCTGTCTGTTGAGGTTAAAAACCATTTACCCTCTGTTCCCAGTCAGTCATTCACCCTAAATGAAAACTCCGAAGCGGGAGAGATTGTCGGCACCATCAAGGCAGTGGATCCGGATGAAGATCGCCTTACTTTTTCGATCATTGAGCAAAGTGAACCGGGAGTTTTTCAGGTTGATGCAGACACTGGAGAATTGATAATCACCGACCCCTATGCACTGGACTTCGAGAGGACTTCTCACTTCAATCTCAAAGTGGGTGTGTCTGATTCATTCCGCCCCTTCCGTCGAATCCCGGCGGAAGTCACCATTCACTTGCGAGATATAGACGAGCCTCCGGTGGTTCTGGATCAGGAATTCGAATTGCTCGATGGAACGGCAGAGGGAGCTGAACTCGGCTCCGTTCAGGCTTCGGATCCTGAAGGTCAGTCCCTTGTATTTACCATTCAGACCGATCCATCCGACAGTCTCTTTGTCCTGGATTCCCTGACCGGATTGTTGAGCTTAAACAAAGGTTTTATTCGGAATTCCATGACACCTTCATGGTTTGATCTTGAATGGATCGCTGCCGAAACCGATGGGGCTCAACAGGAATCCACTGGACGCATTCGTATCAACATCGGTCGCACTCTCATTGCTTCGGGAATTGAAGCACGCTATCGGGTTCCAACAAACAACTCCGATGACTTGGATTGGTTTTCACCTGAGTTTCAGGATTCACGGTGGAATCTCAGCCAAACCGCATTCGGTTACGAATTGAATCAAGGATTTGAACTTATTATTAAAACAGATCTTCGGGCTACCATGGCAAATCGAAATACCACGCTTTATATTCGGATTCCCTTCGATCTCGAAGATAGGGAAACGATCGGGACTTTGAAACTGAGGATGAAATACGATGACGGATTCATTGCCTATCTGAATGGAACCGAGGTCGGCCGTAGAAACGCACCGGCGCAACCCGATTGGAGTTCTTCTGCAGTGAGCACTCATGATGATTCGCAAGCTCTCGTATTCGAAGAACTGAATATCAGCCGGTATTCCAATTTGCTGGTGAATACCGGAAACGTGTTGGCAATCCATGGACTCAACCGACGCCCTTCCAGTTCCGACTTTCTCATCCTGCCGGAGTTAGTGATCACGTCCAGTGGATCTGCCCTGAATGCAACCTCATCGGTGATACGAAATGGAGGTGTCTCGGAAGTTACGGATAAAGGAGCGCGAATCTCTTCCGAACTGATTAACACAGGTGGTTTGCAACCTGAGGTCTTTCTGGTTTACGGAATACGGAACGGCGGATTGGATCCCAATGCCTGGCACTTTCAAAAGGAACTTGGAACAAAGGGAGTCGGAAGGATCGATGCCATGCTGGATGATCTGGCACCGGGGACATTGTATTACTATAGGTGGTATACTATCCACTCAGGGGGAATCGGTTGGTCGGAGGAATCGGGATCATTTTCAACCCGTAATCCTCAATCACTCGTTTTGATTTCAGAAGAATCCGAGGGGAAATACTTTATCCCGACTCCCAG
>DUCD01000301.1 GCA_012959985.1 Verrucomicrobiales bacterium
GGATATCTTGAGGGTTGCATTGACGTTGGCCCGCACTCGATATCTTTGCAGGTGGGAGGGTGTTTTTATAGTCGATCATTTTCATTGTCGGTTGTATTCGGTTAATCTGGTTGGGAATCGCCATCATCAAGGCTGTTCCAGGCCTTCGCTACCACCCCAATCAGGTTATGGATTTTTCGGTTCAGATTTGGGTTCACTATGAAGATCCTTCATCACCTTTTCACTTGGAAAACTGACCTCTCAACCGGTCATGCCTTTTGGCTCGTCTTCCGATGAAGTCCTTCTCTGAACCCTACTTATGTTAAAAGTATCGGAATCAACGCAAAAAAACTTTAATCTTAAATTTATCGATGAATGTGTGGGGGGGAGATAAAAACCACGGGAAGTCAGATGCTGTAGCGTTGGTTTTCTCAGCGGATTCACCGACATCCAATATTCTTTTCTTTTCCAATGCCCCGGGACAGCGCACGCCACAGTCCAAATCGGCATCAGTGCAACCTAGTTACAAGTAGGTTCAGTAAAACAGTACAACGTCAGAACTCGGCAAAATGGAGAAATCAAGGGATCTGATATGCCGGGAGTGATTTGAAGAGGGGTTCCCGAAGGCTCCCCATAAAACAAAAGACCATTGGGAATCGGTTTCTACCGCCTTCAGGCGAAGAGACCCATCCCCAATGGTCTATGTAAAGTATTGATGAAAACCGTTAGACTTGATGTGCTTTCGGCACTTCGAATCCGGTATTATTGATATCCTTCATCAGGGCATTTGCATGGTCGGCATAGTCCCCGATATGGGTCTCGGTCTCCGGATCAAAGGTCAACCAAGGCCCGACGGTATACTCTGCGCCATCTTCAGGCATCCCCACTCCATCGCTCATTACTGAATGCAATTTCATGAAATGTTCATAAGCATCGGTATCATCACCAAACCGACCTGCTTTGGCATTGAAGCGGACTTTCTTACCTAATCGGTAGGAGTTGTTCATCAAATGCCCGAGAACACATCCGTTGTGAGCATCCAGGACATTTCCGTTCGCCATTTCCGGTTTTCCGGCACGGCAGGCAGTAATGAAACTGCCCCAGTTTCCTCCGGGAGTAATGTTACCCGGTTCAACCTCTACCTTTTCGCCTTTATCGCTACCCTTGGCGTAGTACTTATCCCGCACAATTCTGCCCCCGTCTTCGAAGTAATACTCATTCTCAACCTGTCGCTGGTAACCTTCATAATTGACGTTGCGCACATTGAAGTAGACGAATTGACCGTTCGGATACTTGGCAATCCCAAACATGGTGTTCGGCGTTTCCCCTTGATCCTTCCATTGAAACCGACCGCCCAGCGCCATCACTCGGACCGGGTGAGTCAGATCTGTATCAAGAGCCCAACGAGCCACATCCAACTGATGGGTTCCCTGGTTATTCATATCACCATTCCCCGTCTTCCAGAACCAGTGCCAGTCATAATGCACAAAATTGGCATGGTAATTGTCAATCCTTGCCGGTCCACGCCACAGGTTCCAATCCAAATGATCCGGAGGCGTCGTGATTTGATCAAATCCAATGCCACTACGCGGTTTACAGCAATACCCATAAGAAATCTGTAGCCGTCCGAATTTGCCTGCCTGGATGGCTTCGTGCAATCCGGCCACATGTTCATTGCTTCGCGTTTGCGTGCCATGCTGAATGACCACACCGTATTTCCTCTGAGCCTCGACAGCGACGCGTCCTTCTTCAATGTCGTGACTCATGGGTTTTTCCACGTAAACGTGTTTACCGGCCTGTGCTCCCCATATCGTCATCAATGAATGCCAATGGTTCGGCGTCGCAATGGAAATCGCATCAATTTCGGGATCTTCAAGGACCTTGCGGATATCCGCCACCCCCTTGCAGTTCGAACTCCCTTTGGATTTTTCATCCAGCCTCGCCAATGATTTATCCAGAACCTGTTGATCCGGATCAACCAGATAGGCTATTTCTACGTTATCCTGACCGAGCCAACCATCCATGTGGCTCTTGCCTCTACCGTTCAGACCCGCCACAGCAATGCGCAAACGGTCATTTGCTCCAAGAACATTCAGAGAAAACCCAGGGGCACCGGCAAGAAAGGCCGCGCTCGATGCCACAGCGGTTGATTTGAGAAATTGTCGTCGATTTGATTTGGTCATAGGGCTAAGGGGAATAAGGTTACTGTAAGTTGTTCTAAAAATCCGACTGTCCGATTTATTTATAAATATTGAAGTTCAGAATGAAAATGACAGGTTGATTACCACCTTGCAACCTTGAATAAAAGGTTGATAATTCAGGGTGGCTTTATAAGCATGTAACGATGCCTCCTGCAGAATTCTTCGTTCATGTTGTGGATCTCGTTTTACCCGTAATGGATGCATGCCACCGTCTTTTGGGGGAGGTCAAAGGATGGTCTACCGTTTCCGTGGTGAAAACCTCAAAACCACTTCAGCATTAACAAGATCTGTATTCACAGCCATCGCGAGCCCAAGGGGAATCATGTTTAGTTTAATCTCAAAGGATGCCCGTTTCAATAACGCAGGATATACCCTGAAGATCGGATCGAACACGACGGGTAGAAGCTCGGAGAACGACTGGTGCATCGACGATGCGTCCGTTTCGGGGAGCCATTGTGAAATATTGGTCCATGGGGAAAGGGTTTTTGTAAAAGATCTCGGTTCCACTAACGGGACCTACATCAACCAGATCAAGGTAGTGGAACAGGAAATGTTTGCCGAGGAAATCCTTCGAATCGGAAATGTGGACTGGGAACTGATCCATGAAGAAACTGAACCGGAAACCAAAGCAGATATGCAAACGATTGAGGTTGCGAGAATGTAATCCAGTCCCTTCCTTCAATGCCTCATCATCTTTTGCTGTTGTTTCCTGTTGCCCGTTTTTGTAAGTGGATTTATAGGTGACATTGCCGGACCTACCGTTGGTCTGGGTGTTTTAATAGTACTCCTCGTCTATGGAATTCTGGTTTTTCCCATGGCAAACCTGGCCGTAGCTTTACATGACAGTGTCTGGACAGCCCTCAATCCTGCCTTTCTGCTCATCTCGATTTCCCGGGTCTTCTCTCAGTATACCCTCACTTGTATTCTTCTTTTGCTCGTGATCGCCGTGAGTGTATTCTTCTTTTGCTCGTGATCGCCGTGAGTGTATTCT
>DUCD01000302.1:0-3183 GCA_012959985.1 Verrucomicrobiales bacterium
AAATCCCTTCTCATTGCGAACGAGACGCTCTACCAACTGAGCTATAGCCCCATAAAGTATTTAAATTAAACTACTTACAAGGTGGGTTGTTTTTTGAATCTTTACAACGCCAGCAACTTGCCTGGTGCACCTGAGTTCATGCCCGGTAAAGCAGCTGCAACCAGAAACACCGAAGCAGAAATACTACCCGGAAAGCCAAAACAGGTAAACTGAAAACCGACTCTGTCACGAATGGCACTAAGTTAAGGCCGGGTTTCAATGGGGTTTCTGGGCAATTGGGTCTGGAATTGACATGAGCCGAACGATGTCAAATCCGGCCTCACCGCGGCCAGCTTCAAGTTTAAAAAGGCCTTGGACATGATTTTGTTCCTGAAGCCGGGGGCGTCGACCCCGGACAATGGAAAACCAATCAGGACGGAACAAAATGCCTTAACTCAATGCCATTCGACTCTGTCACATTATTCACACCGAAACACAGATGGGTGTTGAAAAAAATGACAGTAAAGGGAGGTCGTTGAAAGACACAGGTTTGAAGCAGCTCATAGAATGCTTCAACATTATTCACACGTATTTCGTAGAGAGGCACTGCCTTATTTTTGAAGTTCTTCCGTTGTAATCTCAATTCTGGACAGTTACGGGAATGAGTGGGTATTTAATGATTGGGCCGAAGCAGTCGAACACCTTGGTCGATTAAGGAATGATAATGGCTCGGCGACTATTCAGTTTCGGTCCGGTGTTCCTGTTTCGATAAATAATGCACAGTTTATACGCTTGAACGGATTATTATTGGAGGAGCGTTGATGAATTCGGGTTGGGTTTTATCTCGCCTTTTTCAGGACATTGTTATCAGGTGCCTGTTTCGATTGCCAAACCGGGTAATCAACGGCCAATAGGCTTGATGCACGATTGCCCAGCCAGCTGTAGCCATTGCGACGCTCATAGGAGATTTCTGTAAGTGTCTCCTTCGGCACACCGTCCCGGCTGCAAAAGATCGGCTTGTTGCTGCCGATCTCATAAAACCTGGCCCAGAGAGGACTCGCTGTCGAATCTTTGATCACGATCTTGTTCCAACCCTTGGGTGAAGACTCGTCCTTTTCCTTGATCAGTTTGATTCCAGTGAGTTTAGCATTGTCGAACCAGGTGACCGCACCCTGGATGGAATCGATCACTGCTGGGCTCGGTTTGTCGATTTCCATTAGGAACCTTACAATGCTTACGGATTCGGAACCACTGAGGGAGGGGAGTTCATAGCTCCGAGCTTTCTTTGGAGCAAAAGTCCTTGAATCATGCTGAGCACACCATGCTGTCAATCTGCCATCGACTTTGATTTGGCATTGAAGGATGCACTTTACGCCCTTCTGGACGGCTTGGAGACAACTGTTTCGTTGGACTCTATCTACGAAAGCGTAGGGTTTTTCACCGCGGGCAACCGTCTTGAGGAGACGCAGTACGCCGATCATAGCATCGTCGTTGAATGTAATGTGGGCGTGGTAACCACTAGGGTTCGGGTAGGTTTGGGGCCAACCTCCATTTTCATACTGAGCAGCGAGCATGAATCTCAGTCCCCTGAAGAAAGCGTCTTTGAATCTGGGATCACCTGTCGAAGTGTAAGTTTCTGCCAGGTGTTCCATCTCGGAGTGGGTTGCCCCGTTGTCGAATGTACTGTCCTCCTGGTTCTTTTCCAACATGAGGTTTTTCCTGGCAGCATCAGTCATTACGAGGCGATCGTTGTAGTTCTTCGGCCACCCCCCGGTGTAGCGTTGATAGAGAAGCATGTTCTCGGCAAGCTGTAGGTCTTCTCTACTGGCGTTCTTTGCAGAGATAATCACTGTCATGGTGAAGAGTCCACACACCATCAGCAGAATTGTCAGTCTCCATTGTTTTTGAAAAAAACAGTTCATTACAACATTCCGAGATCCAATCGTTCGTCAAATAGAAGGGACCATAACCCATGCCCTTCACCGAGTCAATGCCTGTAGCGTCGGCTGTCCTCGGCCGAAACTGTAGCGTCGGCTGTCCTCAGCCGAAAGGTTCGTTGGGTTAAACTGGAAATACCTAAAAAATGCGCTGAGGACAGCGCACGCTACAACTTGCCTTTAATCCTACCCATGTATTACAGAACTTGACCGTTTTGGAAAAATTCTTATGGTTGCCCTGTGATGTCTGAAGATCGGGTAGTCAATATCGCTGGTTATAAATTCGTACAATTGGATGAATTGGATCAGCGGCGAGAAAAACTGCGGGAATTATGCAGGAATCTTTCGATGAAGGGAACGATTCTGCTCAGCCCTGAAGGAATTAATGTGTTTCTGGCGGGAAGTCGAGACGCCATCGACGACTTCCTCAGAGAATTAAGGAGTGATGCGGCATTAAAAGATTTTAACACGAAAGAAAGTTTCAGTGAGTATCAGCCGTTCACGCGGATGTTAGTTAAAGTTAAAAAGGAAATCATTGCCTTTTCCATTGATGGGATTGCACCTGAGACCTATACCTCACGGCGAGTGACCCCAAATGTTCTAAAACAGTGGATGGATGAGGGACGTCCGGTAACAATGCTCGATACCCGCAATCAGTTTGAGTACGAAGTCGGAAGTTTCAAGGATGCTCTCTCGCTGGACATCAATTCATTCCGTAATTTCCCCAAAGCAGTGTCCACACTACCGGAGGACTTGAAACGTCGAACGGTGGTCACTTTCTGTACGGGGGGGATTCGATGTGAAAAGGCGGGACCTTTCCTGGAGCAGGCCGGGTTTGAGAATGTCTACCAATTGGATGGAGGAATCCTTCAGTATTTTGAAGATTGCGGAGGGGAGCACTATCAGGGGGAATGTTTCGTTTTTGACAAACGGGTTGCATTGGATCCAACACTTGCCGAGACGGGAACCGCATTGTGCTACGGATGCCATGCGGTTCTTGACATCGAAGACCAAAAATCCGCTGAATATGTTCCCGGTGAATTCTGCCCATATTGTGGGAATGAATCCAGGAATCCTTATGCGGATTAGCGGTGAAGGTGGATTTTCCGTGTAGAAAGTTCATCCGGTAGTAAGGGTTCTGTTTTTCCTTCACCCCCTCCCAATCCAAAGCGGCGACTCCGTCGCGCTCAGTCCAAAACCTGGCGGATATTCAGAGCATCTTGGGCAATCGTCCATGAAGCTGACCGCGCCGAGGCCGGAACATGGA
>DUCD01000302.1:3193-9830 GCA_012959985.1 Verrucomicrobiales bacterium
ATTGTATTCCGATTTCAACTATCCCGGCTCAGCGCGCCGGGCTTCAGGACTGTCCCGAATGGCACTAGGTTAAGGTTGGTAGGGCGTGCTGTCCCAGCGCGCCGGGCTTCAGGACTGTCCCTATGCCTCTGTCTTTTCGTTAACCTAATGGCAGTGGGGCTCGCTGTTCCTGCGAGCCTTACCTTACTCCTGAATTCTCACGAATTCCGCTACTTCCGGGTCAGCATCAACAATCGAAATTCCATTGCCTGTGATCCGGGGATCTCCAGGGCCTTGAGTGTCAATGTCCCTGTTCCTTTCTTCAATTGAATCGTTCCCATTTTCATTGGGCGGAAGTCTTTTACGTAGGATTCGGCGCGTTTGAAGCGATCGTTTTCTCCTCCCATAAGCGGGGGATCATGCGCCTTTTCGAGTTTCTTTTGCAGCTTGGCTTCGTTGAAACTCAATTGAATCAGTGAGCCGGTATCTGCTTCCGGGCAGGTATAATAGAGTTCGACATCGTAACTGCCGGATGTGAGCACTTTGGCATTCCAGGTGATGGTTTCTTTTTCATGGGACCAATTAGTAAAGTAGGAGCAATTGGGAAAACGATTGGATCGTTGGATGTTTCCGCTGGTGGTGGCATCCCGTGCCGGCATCTGAGTAAAACGGTAATCGGCGTGCCCGATCAGGAAGGGACGACTCTGTTGGTCGTAACCCATTAAGGTTTTCTCTTTCCATTTTTCTACAGCTGTTTTTAATCGATCCGTTGCCTCAGGATAATTTTCGGCAACGTTCGTGTATTGTCCGGGATCTGTGGACAGATCGAATAGCTTCCCCTGATGATCCAAGCGGAACTGCTGAGTCCGGACGCTGACACGATTTCTCCAGTGAGAAAAAATCATCCGGGTTTTCTGTGAATCGACTTTCCCCAGGAGAAGAGATTTCAAACTGATGCCATCCAGAGGTTTTTCCGGTATGGAGTGAATATTACAAAGATCGGCCAGGGTAGGCAGCAGATCGATGGCAGCGCTGATTTGGGTGATCTGTTTTCCGGCAGCTATGTTATTGGGCCATCTTATCAATAGAGGTGAACGGACACCGCCTTCATCTGTGGATCCTTTTCGGCCTTTCATTCCGCCATTCCATCGGTATCCGTTTGGACCATTGTCGCAGAAGTAAACCACGATGGTGTTCTCGGAGATTTTCAATTCTTCAAGTTTCTGCAGGATTCTTCCGACGTTCCAATCGATATTCTCACACATGGCCAGAGCGGCACGAAGATGCAGATCGTTTTCTTTTTCTGGATCCCGGTTGTGCATCTCGAGTTCTTTATCCTCGAATTCATTCCACCAACGATCCGGAACTTGCATGGGGGAGTGTGGGGTGTTGTAGGGAATATAAGCAAAGAACGGCGAACGTCGGTTTTCTTCCATAAAGGTCATGGCCTTATCCGTGAGGTCGTTGGTAAGGAATCCGTTTCCCTTTACGATCTGGCCATTGTGTTCGAGAGGCGGGCTGAAATAGTTGCCCCAGTGTCCCGAACAGAATCCGTAGAATTCATCGAAACCCCGACCGTTCGGATGATAAGGATACTGCATTCCATTGTGCCATTTTCCGAATGCACCCGTCCGGTAGCCCGCTGCTTTGAAAGTTTCAGCGATCGTCTGTTCATCGAGATTCATGCGTTCACCACCAGCGGAGGTGCTGAAAACCCCGCTTCTGGGATGATACCTTCCACTAAGGAATTCAGCTCTTGTCGGGGAACAGACCGGACAGACGTAAAACCGATCAAAGGATACGCCCTCATTAGCCAGTGAATCGATGTTGGGGGTTTGAAGGTTTTTGTTGCCGTTCAGACTCAGGTCTCCCCAACCTTGGTCATCGGTCAGTATGACCACGACATTGGGACGATCTTCGGCGCTTGCGATGGGGGGCTGAAAGCAATTTACAGCAAGGGATATATTGAAGATCAAGATCGGAAATATCAGTGTTCTTTTCATTGTTTATGAGTTGTCCGTCGAGTTATTTCTTTGTTCGAATCAAGAGATTTTTAATGAGGTTTTGAGAGCTGTCAGTGGAATTCACCGGTTTGTAATTGAAATCGGCTTGATCATTTCGGATGATGCAATCGGTAATCAAACTGTCGGTAACTTTGTTCAACATGATCCCTGACTCACGACAGTTCAAGAAGCTGCATCCATTGATGATGAATCCATGACAGTTTTGAAGGACAAGCCCGCCGCCGCTGCTTTTGGTACCCACGATTTGTTCCCCGGTCAGAATGCACGAGCTTGAGTTTCGGAAAGCAATTCCAAGTTTGGCATCACTGCCATCACCATAACCGTAACGTGGATTGCGGTCGTAGACATTGGAGCCGAGCACCACGCGGGTGCAGTCTTCCACCAGCACATTCCGATCATATGCTTTCCACATAGTGTTCCCGGTAATGGTGACTCCTCTTACCTGTCTGAGGTGGATGTTGAATCGGACATCGCTTAATACGTTTCCCGATATCGTGATGTTGCCATCCCGAATAGGTTGATCTCCGCTTCGGGGCGGTCCCAATGCAAAGATACGAATATTGGCCGACTCAGGTGCCTTATGGCTGTGTTGGATCGTGCAGCCGGTAATAGCCGCTTCACCGATGGATCCGTCCTGGTTGTCCAGGAACACATTGGCTGTCGGAGGTGCATTGGCGCTCATGTTTGCTTCTATATCACAGTTGCTGATGTGGATATTTCGCACGTTGCCACCGCGCACAACTATTCCCCCTCCGTCGTTGTAGCTTATATGACTGTTGGCAATGTTGAACTGATGCAGATTCACATGATCCAGAAAGACGCCGATTCCGTGATTATTATACAGATGACAATCCGAAATGATCACATTTCGGTTTCGTTTGACCAGTTGAATGCCGTGCAGGCATTCCCGGATATTTGTCTGTCGAATAGTCAACTGCATGGTCCCAATGGCTTCAATGCCGCAGGCTTCTATATTTTTTCCAATGATTTCCAGACCATGGACCGTTGGCATTCTTTCGTGATCCCAAATTTTCGGGTTGACCGTTTCCGGATCGGCGGTGCCCTGATGAGTTCCGATAAACCGAAAAGCTGGGCCTGATCCTTCCATGATAATACGAGCGATACCATTGCCGATCAGCGACACGAAGCCGGTTTTCTGAAGATCGATGATAATGGGGCGCGTCAGACGGTAGGCTCCAGGCGGGAATTGAATCAGACCACCGCTCCTTTTCACAGCATCCTGGATTGCGGTGGTGTCATCGGTTTTTCCATCGCCAATGGCACCGGATTCTCTTACGGAGTGTGCGTTGGTATTCAAGACAACTCCAACTAAAAGGAAAGTCAAAAAAGAGAAGAATCGATTTTTCATAGTGTGGCGAGTTGACACGAAGTAAGACCTAATTTGAAGTCCGGTCAAGTTGGATTTTCACAATGCAAAGGTATTTTCCTGTCCATCGAAGAGAGGTTAATGAGTTGATCCCGGAAACAATTAAAAATGCAGGGGATCGGGAAATTTTGTAATTTGTGCGGTAGTGTGCGCTGTCCTCAGCGCATTTCCAGTATATGCTAACGACCTTTTCGGCTGAGGGCAGCCGACGCTACAGCTGATCCCTGCCCGCACTTTAAAGCGCATGGCGGTGCTCCTGACCTGGCATTCGGAGATTGTCAGATTTGTCTGATTGCTGTATGGAATAAGTTCGAAATAGCCTGAAGACACAAATTGAATGGGAAATTGATGAAGATGACTGGAGTAAACCGGGGGATCCTGAAGGGGTTGATTTGCGCGACCTGTGTTATTTTATCCATGGTAATGATGGCAGCCGGTGAACCGAAAATGACCACGCACGTTTATAAGACCGTCGGTGACCTCGAAATCAAGGCGGATGTTTATGCCTACCCGGATAATTTGGTTCGTCCATTGGTGGTGAATATTCATGGAGGGGCATTGATCATGGGCGGGCGCCAAAGCATCAATGGACGGATTCGGAAAATGGCATTCGAGAACGGGTACGTGCTGATCTCTCTGGACTATCGTCTAGCTCCTGAAACTCAATTGCCCGAAATCATCAAGGATATCGAAGATGCTTTTAGGTGGATCCGTAAAGAGGGACCGGCGAAGTTTCATGTTGATATCGAGCGAATAGCGGTTTGCGGCGGTTCGGCTGGAGGATACCTGACTCTGGCGAGTGGATATCGTGTTCAACCCCGCCCTCAGGTATTATTGTCATTGTGGGGCTATGGTGACCTGATTGGAGACTGGTATAGTCAACCCAGTTCCTATGAGCGGCATTACCGGATCAAAATGTCGGAAACAGAAGCTTGGAAACAGGTGAGCGGAAAGGCCATCGCCAACTCGGCGGATCGGGAGGGACATGGCGGGGCGTTCTACCAATTCTGTCGTCAGAAGGGGCTATGGCCAAAAGCAGTTTCCGGGTGGAATCCAGTGAATCAAGCAGAAAAGTTTTTTCCATTTATGCCGATGAAGAATGTTACTTCAGATTTTCCACCCACTTTCTTAATCCATGGCACTCAGGACACAGACGTCCCGCATCAGCAGTCCGTGATGATGGCTCGTGAGTTCATTATTCATCGAGTAGAGCATCGCTTTCTCAGTATTTCTCAGGGAGAACACGGCCTGCCGGGAGCAGATCCTGAGCAGGTGGAGGGTGCCTACAAACAGGCTTTTGAATTTATCACCCGAATTTTAGGCAAAGTCTCACTGGAGAACAAACCGTGAAGATTTATTACGGCGGGAGATTTACATCTACCGTTACTGGTTTTGTAGTTCCTGATAGAATTCCAAGGCTTCTCGGTAATCGGTGAGAGCCTCTGGGGGCAGGAGGGATTGGCTTCGTTCAATCTGGGTTTTCACTCTCTGGATTAAGTAGTTTTTCTCTTCAAGCCTTGGTCGTAAAGGCTTTCCGGGAATGTTGATGTGCCAGGGGGCGGTGTGAGCGAAACGCACCCGGTTTTCGGGGCGTTCTTCCCAGCAACGTAGAGCCAGCCAGCCACTTTCCTTGAATTTGGCTTCGGTTTCAATTTGGCATTGAAATGCTCCTGATTCCAGTTCTCGGTTTTTGGGTGATATGATTTCGACAATCGATCCATTACGAATGACTTCCACGGTCACTACCGGTGTCTCACTGGTAATTTCAGCTTTCAAAACTGTCTTGAATAAAGAGCCCGTCGGCCGAAATACATGCCCGGGGTCCTGTTTGTTCAAGGTAGCGAAAACCATGGGGCCAGTAGTAACGAAACTCCGTCCTGCCGCGAGACCCTGTTTCCATTTTTCATAGCTGAATCCGTCCGGCAGGTGGACATAGGCACGACTGAATCCCAGCGGGACGGGATGAACTCCATTGGCGGTGCCGGCAGTAGGGACCATTTTTAATCCACAATTCAACAGCATGTGGTAATTGGCGTGAGTGAATTCAATCCAGTGACGCTCGTTCCCTGATTGTTTCTGTAGTCGGGGACGCATCCATTCCGGGGTAGGGCTGTTCCAGTTGGTGAATCCAAATTCAGTCCGCCACATGTGATTGTTGGCAAGTTCATAAAGTTGAACCTCCATGACCGGAGGGAGGATCATGGACCATGGCCAGTCGTGTTTGTCCAAGTCCAGAAGAGCACCTTCTTCGGAGGCAAGTCGGGCCACTTCTTTGATTGGAGGTACACCCAGTTGAAAGGGTGATTTATGTCCCAGTGCGAAGACAGCTCCCAAGGTATGTGATTTCCCGTTGATGCTGAATATTTCCCATTCGGTGTTACGCGGCCAGAATACGTGGGTTTCGTCAATCGTCACCAAGCCCTCCGGTAACTCAACCCGCTGATTCTTGTTGCCTGTTGCCGGTGCTTGGAATCCTTTCGTCACCCAATAGGTCAAGGGAAAGGACACATTCAAATCTTCGGCCGGCATCAGGTTGGCTAATTCATCCGGAGTTCGATGCACATGCGTCTCTCCGGAATACCATCCACGTTCAGACATATTGATCCAGCGCTTGATAGGAAACTGAAGATCAATCGGCTCCGCGCCAACATTGACGGTTTTAATCAACGGAAAGTATTCCTTTCCTCTTTCTATGGTTATCTCATATCGGCCCGGTTCCAGATTAGCCTGAAACGCGTGTGCCGATACAGTGGTATGGAATTCCTCTGCTTTCTTATTAACCCAGTTTCGTTTTTCGTATCGCAGGGCGGAGCCATTAGAAGAAGAGGATTCCACGAAATAGGGCTTACCTCCTTGTCCTTCAATATAGATGCGACCGGCTAAAGTCTCTCCCGAATCCTGATCGAAGATATGCATATTCAGTACAGCGGCTGAAATAAAGGCACTAGAAAAAGGGGCCGCCAGCATGGCAAGGATAATGGTTCTCATCGTATAGAAGTTGTTATGTGAACATACACTCTACATCAACGAAACTTCTTTTGGCACGAAAAACCTGAATCTGGTAGAGCCCGCTGCACTGCTATTTAGTTGAGACTGTTCTGGTCATCCAACGGAAAGCGGCGACTTCGTAGTAATCGTCGACGCTGTCCATACCGCGGACGCGTTTGTCCGGATATACTGATCGGCATCAAGTTTTCGGAAAATCCCAGGGGCTGAAATTGTCGGACTTGATGGGCTGGAATATAAG
>DUCD01000302.1:9953-19039 GCA_012959985.1 Verrucomicrobiales bacterium
CACCTTCAGGTACCCTGTTCTGCCCGGCATCAAGTTTGTGAAGAATTCCGAGGTTTAAATCCGAAAACTTGATGCGTAAAAGTATAACTCTGTTATTACGGCAGGTTTTGGACTGCGTGCGACGAAGTCGCCGCTTTGGATCGGGAGAGATCCTAAGAAAACTCGAGTAGCAAATCCCGGAGCCAGATTATATTTATTCTTAACAGAATTGAAGTAGGGCCGGCTCCACCGCCATCCTTCAACCCACTTTTGCTCCGAAAACGATTATTTTCGCACCTTAAGGGCTCTTGTCGTGATTGTAATTAGATTACGCGCAAGCTTTCACATACAGCCCCTTTGGGGCATAATCAGATGAAATACTGGTGATTATTAATTTATGATGAAACTCAGATTGTATTATTCATCACTATTTTTCCTCATAGTACTATTGAATGGAGGGGAACTCGACGGAGTTCGTCTTCTCAGTCCCAAGACCGTATCGTTGATGACCCGTAATCATATTGAGGAGGCTGTCACACGAACAGAAAGTGTGGTATTAGGAGCAGGTTATTCTTTTGGGCTTGGATTTCGCGTAACGGATGATGTTGCCAGAACTGCCCAAGTCGGATCTGTGGGGGGGGCAATTGGGGAGGAATGGCCCCAACCATGTTCTGGATTGATCCGGTCGAAGAGTTGCTCGGAATCGTCATGACTCAGAAATTCCCAACCGATTCACGGTTGAGAGATGAATTCAAGGTTGCGGTAAATCAGGCGATTATTGAATCATACAGTCCGTAGCTATTAACCAGTAGAGAAACCATGTCGAATGATTCTGAAGCTGAGATCGAATCTCAGCAAAAAGAAGTGATCCAAACTGGAGAGGATTATATCCAGAGTTTGCGGGGACGAAACTTGAAAGTTCATTTGTTCGGGGAACAGGTCCGGGAGCCAGTGGATCATCCGATGATTCGACCCTCCATCAATGCGGTTGCCCAAACTTATGATCTGGCTTGCCGTGAACCTGAATTAGCTTCAGCGCTCTCCCCCTTTACCGGAGAACTGATTAACCGATTTCTTCACATCGCACGGAGTCCGGAAGATCTGGTGATGCAGAACAAAATGCAAAGGAAACTGGGGCAGTTAACTGGAACTTGTTTTCAACGCTGTGTAGGAATGGATGCTTTCAATTCTCTTTTTTCCGTAACTTACGAGATTGATGAAAACCACGGGACGGAATATCACAACAGATTAACCGCTTTCATCACGGAGATGCATCGGCGAAACTGTGTGATCGGAGGTGCCATGACGGATGTCAAAGGAGATCGATCCAAAGCTCCGCACCAGCAGGATGATCCGGATCTGTATCTGAGAATAGTTAAACGAACGGAGGAAGGTGTTTACATTCGGGGAGCTAAGGCACATCAGACGGGTTGTATAAATTCCCATTGGATGATCGTGATGCCGACCTTGCGGTTAAGTGAAGAGGATAAGGATTTTGCCATCGTTGGGGCGGTACCGGTCGAGGCTTCGGGCATCACTTATATTTACGGAAGGCAGTCCTGCGACACGCGGAGTATGGAGGGAGGGTCCATCGATGTCGGCAATGAGCAATTCGGTGGACAGGAAGCGATGGTCATTTTTGATGATGTCTTCATACCAAACCATTTGATATTCATGGATGGTGAATACGAGTTCGCGTCCATGTTGGTCGAACGCTTCACCTGTTACCATCGTCGCAGTTATGTATGCAAGTGTGGGGTGGGGGATGTGCTGATTGGAGCAGCAGCCACCGTTGCCGATTACAATGGGGTTGAGAAAGTTACCCACATCCGCGAAAAATTGGTTGAAATGTCTCATTTGAACGAGACAATTTATGGGACAGGAATTGCCTCTTCCTGGCAGTCTCATGCGACACGCAGCGGATGTTATATTAATGACGATATGTTGGCTAATGTCTGCAAGCATCATGTCACGAAACTTCCCTATGAAATCAGCAGGCTGGCTCAGGATCTCGCTGGGGGTTTGGTTGTGACTCTGCCTTCCGAAAAAGATCTGAAGAATCCGGAAACGGGTCCTTTGATTGAAAAATATCTGAAGGGTCGAAAAGGGATCTCGACAGAAGATCGAGTGCGAATCCTGCGGTTAATCGAAAACATGACGCTGGGACGAAATGCAGTGGGCTACCTGACTGAGTCCATGCATGGAGCCGGTTCCCCTCAGTCTCAGCGGATACAGATCGCCAGACAAATGCAGGTCGACTTTAAGAAGGAATTAGCCAAATCGTTAGCAGGCATTAAATCCAGCGAACGAGAACAAGCTCTCGAAAATCTGACCGGATATCTTGCCAGAGTATTCGAGCCGCTTGGCTCAGGCGAATCAACCGATTCATAATGAGAAACCGGTGCGCTGGGCACAGCGAGCCCCACTGCAATTAGGCTAAGGGAATCTTTTCCAGAAGGCAGGACTCGCCCATCCGGCCCCTCACACTGTAGCGTGCGCTGTCCCCAGCGCATTTTCGGCTGTTTCGGCTGAGGACAGCCAACGCTACAGCACGGGGAGAGTGCGTCTGATATTTCACACGGAAATCCCTTAAGCTAATGGCAATGCAGCGAGCCCTACCGTGTTAAGTAGTCGACCACGGATTTGGCGACCTTTCGGCCATGGAAATAACACCATTGTGCTCCATGGAATCCACCGATGACGTTTCCCGTTGCAAACCAACCCGGTTCTGAAAAACTGGATTTCCCTTTAAGTATTGGCAATCGATTTGGCATCGAAACCTCGAGGCCCGCCGCTGCCGCTAATTCGCTGTTTGGCAGGAGTTCGCCACTGACGACCACTCCGTCACATTCCAGAGCGCGCCCATCTTTTGTCTCTACAGTTTTTGTTCCATCTGATCCCTGGATCGAAACGGGCTGCTTGTTTGATGTCCAGGTCGGCTGACACCACCAACGGAAATACAGCCGTTCGGCAGGGTTTGACTTGGGAGATGGAGCTTTATCCAACATGGTTGCGTCCTCTGCTCCTGCTATCCGAAGTTTGGCTGCAGCTGAATAGGCGATCAGATCTGAACCCAGAATCACCGGATGTTTCATGGGGAGGCAGGCGTTGCCGTCCAGCAGATCCAGAAGTTGCATCGTGTGGTAAACTCTGGCTGGACGTTTTCCAGAAATCCATCCCCGTTCAGTGATCGTTCGTTCGCGGGCCCCACAGGCAAACACAATGGAATCTGCCTTCCAAACCTGTCTGCCGAGATCCGGGCTGACCAGGGTGATTTCTTTGCTGGCCTTATTCACCGAAATAACCTGTGCATTCAGATGAACTCGGGTATCCGTTCGATCCAATTCCTGTTGTAAGAATTCTACATATTGTTGTCCGAAAAGCACCCGGGCCCGGGTCCATACCATAAAGGTCGGAATCCCTTTTTTCTTGACGACGTATTTAGCCGGTAATCCACCAATCCGATCGGCACGGTCGATCAGAGCTATCGGTTGAATTCCACCCTTTGCCAATCCAATGGCTATACCGATACCTGCGGGTCCGGCACCGACAATCACCACCTTGAATTTGTTCTCAACGGATGAATTCACCGGGCCTCCTTTTGGACTTGGGGTGAAATCCAGTTGCTTCCTGGACCTCGTTTCGTCACGGAAGCCATAGGGATCTCACTGTGATCTCTAACAGTTTCAATAATTGGCACACCGCAATTAAAACCCTGGCATCTTCCCATATGTGCTCGAGTCCGACGTTTCAATGCATCGGTTGTCTGGGGTGATAGGGGGGAGCAAAGAGCATCCCGAAGTTCGCCGGATGAAATGTTTTCGCAGTAACAGATCATTTTGCCGTAATCCGGGCAAGATGCCAGTTTGTCCTCGTTCTCATACGGTGGTTTCCACCATCCAGGCCATGAGGATTCATCGCGGCTGTTTTTTGCTTTAGTGTTGCGAATAAGATTCAGTCCACTTTGTTCTTTCATCCCATCAATAATGTAACGAGCCAGCATGAAGGATGAAGTCAAACCGGTGGACCGAATGCCGGTCACCGTGACAATTCCCGGATGCATGTCGTTGAACCGAATAAAATAACTGCCCTCTTGGCAGTTACATCTCAGACCGGCATAAGCGGCGATGACGGGTTGATCAGCCAGGGACGGACACATCTGGTGCGTGCTTGCTTCGATTTCCTCCAAACCTTCCTGCGTGGTGTCATTCGCGTCGTTGGATCCATAAGGTAAATCCTCTGCCGTTGGGCCGGTCAGAATGTTTCCGAAAATAGTGGGAGCAATCAATTTACCTTTGGTTTTCTTTGTGGGAATGGGCAGGAGAATGTGCTCGATTAATTTTCGACAGGTCTTGTCATACAACAGAAACTGCCCTCGTCGTGGATTGATGTGAAACGCCTCTCCCTTGTATTGGTCGGCGACCGCACGACTCCATAGGCCGGCGACGTTGATGATGATATTACAGCGTATCTTCAGGTCCTTGTTGACATGAACTGTTTTGACAGATTGATCCGTCTCAGTGATGGAATTGACTTCCGCCCCAAACAGGATATCAGTTCCGTTTGACAGAGCAACCTCGGCAAATGCAATGGAAACCGCGAAAGGGTCAATGATGCTTTCACGTGGGACTCGAAGGCCTCCTCTGACATTTGGGTTTACATTCGGTTCGAGTTTCCTGACCGTTGTTGCATCCAGTATTTCATTGTCGGTGACCCCATTATCGACGCTTTTCTGCTGGATAGCTGCCAGCTGTTTTTGCTGGTCCTCGCTGAATGCCAGAACAATCGCCCCTGTCTGCACCATGGGAACTTTGAGCTTTTGCGCCATGTCGGGCCACTCCCGAGAGGCGGAGGAAACCAGTTCCGATTCCAGAGATCCCGCCGCCGCATCAAAACCAGTGTGGATGATGGCACTGTTGGCTTTGCTAGTGCCTTCGCCGACATCGAATGCTTTTTCAATGAGAATAACGCGACTTTGGTATTGTGATAATTCGTATGCCAGGGCGCACCCTACGACTCCGGCACCTATGATGGCGATATCGTAGGGTTCTTCATTCAATGGGTCGGTATTCTTGAAACGAACGCCTTCATTACAATCCCCTTCTTTGCAGCAATAGCGGACCCAACCTGCTTGACCGGATTTTGTCGTGTTTTTCAATTCCATGCCGCTACCTTTTTACATATTCCGCTCCAGTGATTGTAATGAGTTAGGAGGTTGTCGGAATCCGTTGAGTTCGGTTGATAGACCGCCGCAGTTTTTGAAACCTCCGGTAGATCGTTCAAATGAGACCACCAACCTACCCCTAGTCCAGCCATCAAGGCAACTCCCGTGGCGGTTGCTTCCGGGTTTTCACTGACTGTCAGAGGAACCCCGAGGATATCTGATTGAATCTGCATCAGCACCTGGCTACGAGTCAGGCCACCGTCCACTTTCATTCCGTCGAGACGAAGCCCCGCCTGAGACATGGCATCGTAAATTTCACGAACGCGGAATGCGATGGATTCCACCGCAGCCCGGACCAGATGTTTGGGTTCTGTTCCGTTATGCATTCCAGACCAGCAGGCACGTGCCCGACTTTTCCAGTGAGGCGCAGCCAGACCACTGAAGGCCGGAATCAGGCAGGTGCCGTCGGAGTGGTCTACTGATCCTGCAACCGCATCCAGATCCGATACCTGTTCCAGCCATCCCAACTTTACCAACCACTCGATGATTGATCCAGCACTGTAGACACCGCCTTCAACGGCAAATGCTTTGGAATCCTTCAGCTGCCAGGCGAGCAAGGTTAGTAGCCCCTCCGCTCGAGCCGTGGAATCGTTGCCGATATTGTTTAACAGAAAGCAGCCTGTTCCATAAGTGGCTTTTGCTTGATGGGTGTTGAAACAGCCTTGGCCAAACAAGGCCGCATGCTGGTCCACGCACAATCCGGTGATTGGAATCGGTATTCCGAATAATTTCGGATCGGTCTCACCGATACATTCATCACATCTTACAATTTCAGGCAGGCATTCGGCGGGGAGCTCAAAACGGCCAAGCAGGTCTTCACTCCAGGTAAGCTTTTCCAAGTCCAGCATCATGGTTCTGGATGCGGTGGCTGCATCGGTTACGAAGCGTTGTCCTCCAGTGAGTTGTCGGATTAGCCAGCCGTCGCTAGTGCCCATTCTTAACTTTCCTGATTTTAACAGAGTGCCAGCCTCGGGATACTCGTTCAGAACCCATTTCAGCTTGGATGCTGAAAAATAGGGGTCCAAGCGCAGGCCGGTTTGCATGCGGATAGGCTCTTCAAGGCCCTGTTGACGCCATTGCTCGATCAGGTCTTCTGTTCGGCGGTCCTGCCAGGAAATGGCGTTGCCAACCGGGTGGCCTGATGTTGAGTCGAAAGTGATGGTCGTTTCACCTTGATTGTCGAGTCCCAGCGCCGCGACTTCTTGAAATGAAATGCCAGCCCGTTCCACGGCCGAGCGTGCTGCCTTGCAGACCGACTGAAACATTTGCTCGGGGTCGTATTCGACCCATCCCGCTTCAGGGTAAAGCCCCGTTACCGGAAAGCCTTCCGAAACACTGAGAATTGTTCCCTCTCGATCCATCACAATCGCTTTGGAACTTGTCGTTCCCTGATCCACCGCAATCAGGTAGGGTTTTGATGTTGAGTGGTTCATGAAAGTTCAAACAATGACCTTATTCAGTCATCAGTCAACACGTTTGATTATCTCTGATTTACACAATATTAATACCCAATTCCATGGTGCTCAGATCTCTGTCCGTCTATATTTCGGTATTGCTATGAGATCTTCGTAGATCTATAGTCTTGAAGCTTTTGGTCGATCTTGAGGCTCTATGACGTTTGGTGTGGAAAAGAACGGGTGGTTTTCGACCGTATTCGGCCCTTTTGCTGTATATCAAACCCCGTCCCCCTTCCATGAGGTGCATGGAGGGAATTTCTTTTCTTTTTCACTAAATGCGTTTTTTCATAGAGTGGGGACGTGAAGCAGAATGAGATTTTTCAAATGGCATTGGGACTGGCAGGAACTCCGTGGAAAGTAATGGAGGTGAATCTTGATTTGGCGAAAACACCGGGTCAGCTGAATATCCACCTGGATTATTTGCCGGGCAGCCTGTTTGAACATCCGATCAGCAAAAAGGATTGTCCCGTTTACGATAAGCGGTCACGAAACTGGAGACATCTGAATTTCTTTCAATATGAATGCCATCTTCACGCCCGCGTGCCTCGGGTTGATGGCGGCGATGAGTTTGGAATCACCCCCGTTCACGTGCCCTGGGCTCAACCCGGTTCGGGTTTTACGCTGATGATGGAGGCCATGATGGGGCTTCTGACTCAAAGCGGCATGACTGTATCAGAAGCTGCCGGTGTTCTTGGAGAGAACGCACATCGTCTGTGGAGAGTGTTGCATCGCCGAGTCAAGGAAGCTCATGAACAGATGGACATGGAGGACATTACTCAGCTGTGCGTGGATGAAACCAGTATTCGTCGAGGTCACGAATACGTGACGGTGGTCTGCGAACCTTTAAACGATCAACAAAACAAGAGCACTCGTGTGTTATTTGTTACCGAAGGCAAGGATTCCGACACAG
The DNA here is from genome assembly GCA_012959985.1 of Verrucomicrobiales bacterium. Classification (GTDB taxonomy): domain Bacteria; phylum Verrucomicrobiota; class Verrucomicrobiia; order Limisphaerales; family DUCD01; genus DUCD01. The sequence continues at coordinate 17,524 of DUCD01000302.1, forward strand.
TGTGCCGGGCAAAGCAATTCCTGGAAGGGCGTGATGTTGACATCCAGAACATCACAGAAATCTGCGCGGACATGAGTGCGGCCTACACAAAGGGAATCACCGAACAATTCCCCGATGCCCTATTGGTCTATGATTACTTTCATGTGGTGAAACTGATCACCACGGCGGTCAACGCCGTGCGACTGCGGGAAAGCAGAGAGTTTCCTCATTTACTCAAAGGCACCAAATATTTGTGGCTGAAGAACGAAGAGAACCTGAGCCCGGATCTACAGGAGAAACGGCACCGGCTCTGCAACAGCAAACTTAAGACAGCCAAGGCTCACAGCCATCTTGCAGCCTTTCAGGATATTATAAAGACCCCGGAGCCGAGCGAAGCCATAGAAGGATTGCATGGGTGGTATTACTGGGTAACTCATTCGCGAATCCCCGAAATGGTGAAAGTGGCCAGGAGCATCAAGGAACATTGGAACGGACTGGTCGCCTATCTGGAAACCCGATTAACCAACGGGCCGATGGAAGCCATCAATGGGATCATCCAAACGGCCAAACGAAAAGCACGGGGATTTAGAAACTTTGAGTATTTTAAAACCGCCATCTATTTAATCGGTTCCACACTGAAGTTCGATTTGCCATCTCCCGTGCCGATTCACCCACACCAAACATCATAGAGCCGATCTTGACAGTTCATTTTAAATTAATAACCATGAAATTAATAATAAAAAATACAATTGGGTTATTACTGGCATTAATATTGGTGATTGGCTTTTCGGGTTGTGCCACCAAGGCGAAACCGGGTCAAACTACGGCCTTTGTTGACGGTGGTGCGATGCAAAACAATCCCCTCTTACCGTTTCATAAAGTATGGGTCGATCCAGAATTTGATAAGTTTCAATATAAGAAGCTGTATGTCGAGGACGTGAACACTCAATATATGGTTGGGTTGACTGACTGGGAGAAAGGCATGAGAGAGGACGAAATTAAAGCCGATGTTCGTCAAGTTGCCCTCTACACTCGAGATGCTGTCAAAAAGGCGTTTCGTGAAGATCCGGAACAACAGTTGAAGATTGTTGATGTCTTATCGAAAGATCCCGGAACCTTGATTCTGGAAATCGCTATTACTGAAGTGGTCCCGAGTAAGGTGGCGCTCAACGTTCTTGGCTATGCTCCCTTTGGGATCGGTATGGGCATTAAACTGATTCGGAAAATGGCAGATGACGTCAGTACTGTTTCCATCGAAGCCCGGATTCGAGATGCCGCCACTGGCAAAATTGTTGCCATGCTGTCGGACCGGAACGCGCAACAGACCACCGTTGTCAGTGCCAAGGATCTTTCCTGGTATAGTCACGTTCATGGTATTATTGATAACTGGGCTCTGAAGCTGGTCAAAGTCGCCAATCGAAAACCCGGTGAGACTGTTAAAGATACGAGCTCATTTACCTTGAAACCCTGGTAATAAAATAGTTTGCGTTGATATATACTGATCGGCATCAAGTTTTCGGAAAATCCCAGGGGCTGA
>DUCD01000303.1 GCA_012959985.1 Verrucomicrobiales bacterium
GATTTCGTTCTAGTTAAGAATGACTTTAACTGTTGAAATTCCTTGTCATATAGTCCCCTGTCAGAATCAGATATTGTAGCATCCTTAGCGAGCAAGGATAGCTCACCCATGCGAGTCAAGGCGGTATTAAACGTCTTTAGGTACCCATCCTGAGTTTGGGTATATGAAATCGCGTTAGCTATGTTTTCAAAAGACGCATTTAACCTTCGAAATTGAGATTCAAACCTCGAAGTAACCGCTAAGCCAGCAGCATTATCTGATGGCTTAGATAGTTTTGATCCTGATGACAGGCGATTTAATGAACTTGAGAGTTCCCGAGTACTGGCCAACAGGTTTCTGGCTGTTTTGTCAGCAACGTTATTGGAGTTAATAACCACTGAATTTCTATCCCTGAATTACTTTGTGGTTATGCCGCCAGAGGCACCCTAACCTTTACTGCAATAATTGAAGGGCAGCCTGTGGGAGAGCGTTAGCTTGTGCCAGCATGGAAGTGCCTGATTGTACCAGAATTTGATATTTTGCGTATTGGGTGGCTTCTTCTGCCACATCAATGTCCGTAATTCTGGAAACAGCGGAGGAAAGGTTTTCTTTCGTCACAGTCAACTGTTCACGGGAAAAATTTAAGCGAGCCTGTACAGCGCCTAGGCTGGCGCGATCGATGGCCACACGAGAGATTGCATTTTTTACGGTGTCTAATGCTACTGATGCACTTGCTGTAGATCCTATGCCTGTTGATACGCTACTGATCGCTATAGCGTATGATGCATTACCTGATATATCAATTGGGACGGCATCAAACGTATTCCCGTCTGAATCGATGGTTACAGCTAGAGAGGTGGTATTGAAGAGGCTAACCCCGTTGAACTCTTTAGATGCTGTAGCGGTGATGAAACTTTGAAGCTGACTGAATTCAGCCTGATAAAGCTCACGGTCAGCATCAGACTTGGTTCCATCCAGTGATAGCATGGCTAATTCTCCCATTCGACGGAATGCTCCTTCCAGAGTTTTCATGAACCCGTCCTGAGTTTGTGTCCACGACATACCGCTGCTCACATTGGATAGGGCGGAGTCAACGCGACTTATTTGACCCTTCATTCGGGACGACACGGCAAGACCAGCAGCATCGTCCTTCGGGTTCACAATTTTCGCACCTGAACTTAATCTTGCTAATGAGCGAGCAAGTAAGCTGTGGCTTTCGTTAAGGATGTTGGTTGTCTTTAACGCCTCTATGTTTGTGTTAATAATCATAGCTTTAAATCATTCTTTAATGGTGCCTAACTTCAATTTTTATTAAGTATCAATCGGATGTCCTTCTTGGTCGGATCCGTAGCTGCAGCGCGGTTGCTCTCGCGGATTTCATCATAAATCTCCTTGCGCAGGACAGTTACATGTTTTGGAGCTTTTATGCCAACTTTGACAGAATCTCCTTCTAGTCGGAGTATGTCCAAAAAGATTTTCCCATCGATTACGATGCTCTCGTTCGTTTTCCTCGATAAAACCAACATGATTTACTATTAAAAAATGCATCCTCAAACTACACTAGTTGTTTAGAGGGAAAGTTGTGGGCAGCACCGCTGCGTTCGTGGGAACTACCTGTTTTGCCATCATGGTGTGACGGTTCACCAAAATGGGGCCTTTAAGGTTTACTGTCATCGTTTGGTTGGGACCATAAGTGACAATATTGAATATTAAGGCATCCTCTGTATTTTGGAGAGATAGGAAATCAACATCCTCCTGGCTAACCTCAATGGAATATGTTTCCAATACATGAGATGGGGGTACCAAAAGAAAGGCTTGTTTACTTTCATTCCCACCTTCCATCCAGAAGAACGGCTCCAAATCCGGCAGGGGTTGAAGCGCGTATTCTTTAATCTCCTCAAAGCCCAAGATTCCCGAAGGAAAGGCAAGAGAAAGAGGGAAAGAAACCTCTTGGCTCTCGATTTTACTATGCGCCTTATTTTCCTGAAGCGTCAGCATACGCATCAGACTGAGCAGACGTCATGCCAACCATATTTGAGTTAATTGTTAGTGGCCTAGATACCTAGCAAGTCGTAAAAACGGAAGAAATGCCACGGCTTGAAAATGATTGTTACGAAGTAGTTAACTCAATCGAAGCAAGGGAAGATGTAAGACAATTTGGCTTGTGACATTAATTATCAGTTATTTATTAGGTTTAAAGCCTTTCTTGGAAGCCTGATTGTTTGGCTCACGATAGACTTAACTGATTGGCGGCCAAACTGTTGTAGCGTCTCATTGGTGGCTTCATTAACCTTTTGAGGCAAAAGGGGATTTTCCGATTTATTAATCTTCTCTATTTTCAAACGAGCATCGAGGGCGAGTTTCTGTAGGTGAGCCTTTTCGAGTTCCATTATATCAAGACGTTCTTGGATTAGTTTGTATGACTGATCCAAGCTCTGATGAGACTTAAATGTAGGCGCTAATCTGCTGGGAGGCAATTGCATATCATTTTTGGATTCAATCCCCATGCCAATTTTCTGCTCTCCATTATTCGCACTCTCTTGCCCCGTTCGATTAAGCACACCGATTACGAATGAGGACAACTCAGAAAACCTCGCGGACTGATCAGGTTCACTTAACTCAGTTTCAATCTGTTTTTCTGATTCGTTGAAAATTTTCTTTAAGCCATGGATCGATTTTTGCGCCATCTTCAGAAATGCCCTTTTGGTTTGCAGAAGAGAAATAGCATTCATCAATCCTGCCAGATCGGCGTAAGTCTCCCAAGTTTCAACCGGAACTGAGCCTTCAGAAAACCCTTTTATATTAGGATGCCCCGGTTTTTTACCTTGAGATTGCCCCCCATTGTACAACCAAAATGATTGATTCCCGGAATTATCTGATGCCCCAAACGAGGGGATTATATTCCTTGCCGGAGGGTTCGTTGTCTGAATAGCCGTCATTGACAAATTTGGCCGTCAGTAAACTATCGGAGAAACATGCAAAAACTTAAGAAAAACATGTTTTTGCCGCGCCTCTAATTTTGTAGTCTCTCCATACTGCCTTTCCAAATCAGCCTGATGGAATCTAGCCGAGATCGCGCTTGGCCAAGGCATTGCACTAATTTTTTTTGTTCTTCTTTCAGCAAGGATATTTCTCCCAATCTGACATTCATATTTATCTTTGCCAAGGTTTCAAGACGGTTGATTTCTGCCGAAAGCTTTTTGCGCATGCCGGCAACAGTATGTTGTTTTAACTCCGTCGCCTGTTCCGATGCCAGTTGCTCGCCAGCCTCAACCATTGGTGAGATCAGTTTATTTAACTGGCCAAATTCTGGAATCAGGTGTGCAGGGCCGTTTTTCATTTGCTTGGGTAGGGAGACAAACCTCTCGTCCGCGTTGAGTTCAGGTTTTCCATGGTGGTTTATCACAACCCGAATTGGAGTGGGGGGCAGAAAACGATCTGCGTTCAACTTGGATGGGGCCAGACACTCCAAAATGAAAATGGACTCAATTAAAAGAGAGGGAGCCGAGTTGGTGTCCCAGTGCACAAAAACAGCGGTTCCATCATCTGATCCCAATAGTTGTTCAACACAAGCCGACATGATGGGGTGATCCCAGGAAACGTAAACCAAGTCTTCTCGCGAAACAGCTCGAGTCCGGTCAAAGGTCAAACTAACCACGCCATCGCGGTTGCCCGGTAAATTAATCGGTAACCGATGGGCGTTGGTAATCCGATAGGTTTGCGGGGCAATGTCATCGATCTCAAGTCCCATAAAGTCAAAAAGACGGAGAGTGAATTCTTCCAGTTCGATTGATTTCTCACTCTGTTGGATTTGTTGGATTAAGTCACTTGAGACAGCGCTCGAATGAGAGTTGATTTCCAGAAGCTGATCCATACCATCTTGAAGTTTGACTTTCAGCTTTTTACGGCTTTCGGCGGTGTCACTAATCAATTGATCCAACTTGCCTGTCGATCCGGAAAACGCCCGGTACAGGCGTTCTTCATACTCCTTAAAGATTGTTTGCCCACCCAAAATACTTTCTTCGATTGCATTCAGCCCAAAATGCAACCACTTCGCCAAGATTTCCCTATTCCCCAGCTTGTGGTATGGGATATGAATTATTATGTCATTTTTTTGGCCAATACGATCCAAGCGGCCAATTCGTTGTTCAATTAGTTCCGGGTTTAAATGGAGGTCGAAGAACACCAAGTGCCGACAAAACTGAAAGTTCCTTCCTTCACTGCCAATCTCAGAGCAAATCAAAAGTTTGGCGCCGTCTGCTTCTGCAAACCAAGCGGCGTTTCTATCCCGCTGGATCAGGGTTAGCTCCTCATGGAAGATTGCTATTTTGAGGTTAATTTTGCATCTTACGGCATCTTCAACAGCGCATGCCTTATTTTTACTCCGGCAAATAAGTAGAAACTTTTCATCAGCGTTTTTGCGCAAAAGGGAGACCAGCCACTCAATCCGCTGGTCATCGGCGAAGTTGTATCTTGGCTCTTTTTTAGTCAGGCCAATGTCGAAATCAAATTCGGCACGGTTGTTTTCACTGTCTTGGTTTGTGGCGCCGAAGCCAAGTGGCCTGAGCTTGGCCAAGCGCCTGGGGAAACCCCGAATTGTTTTTCGTGTGTTGCGAAACAACACTCGGCCGGTACCGTGCCTGTCAGCAATATCTCGGATTAACTCAGCCCTTGTGGACTTGGTGAGCTTTTTGCCGTTAGCTAATTCAGAGTTCACCTTGGCAAGGATAGCGTTTGTGGTAGGAAACTGATCCAGTTCGGACTTATTTAAGTCTTCATTTGCGATGATTTTTTGACAAAGTTTTGCAACAGGTTCGTAGTTGGCAGTTTCCTCCTTGAATGCTTCAAAGTCGGAAAACCGATTGGGATCCAACAGTCGCAGACGTGCAAAATGACTCTGCAGCCCCAACTGTTGCGGGGTTGCAGTTAGCAACAGCAATGATCCTGCTCTTTGGCCAAGTGCTTCAACAAGTTGGTATTGAGCGCTTGGCTTATCTGGATGACATTGGAGGTGATGAGCCTCATCAACAATAAGCAAATCCCAAGGAGCTTGAGTCACCTGTTTTGTCCGCTTGGCCGATTCTGCCAACCAACCGATACTGGCAATAATCAATTGGTCGTCTTCGAATGGATTGAAATCAGTTTGAGCGGCCTCAATCGCCATGCAGCGCTCCTCATCAAATATGCTGAACCAGTGGTTGAACCTGCGCAGCAGTTCGACGAACCATTGATTGACCAGCGAGTCTGGGAGAATAATCAAAATGCGATTGGCGCGACCACAAACAAGCATTCTGTTAAGAATTAAACAGGCCTCAATGGTCTTGCCCAAGCCGACTTCGTCCGCAAGCAGAACCCGGGGGAGTTGCCGGTTGGACACCTCGTGGGCAACGTACATTTGATGCGGGATCAAATCGATTTTGCCGCCGAATAAGCCTCGGAACAGGGGATTTACGCCAATGAAATATCATATTCATGGCAGTAAGACGTAAATCGAAGAGCGCATTGTCAGAGGTTTGGCCCCGCAATAATCGCTCCTCGGGACCACGATCTGACATTCCCGAGTGGAGATCTTGCTCGAGCAGAACTTTGTCTTCCCCGTGATAGGTGAGTAGCCCTCCGGACTCTGAAACACGTTTGATGATAAACTCGGTTGTATCATCACATTGAATAGTGCATCCAGCTTGGAAGTTAACTCGATAGAGAGGAGGGGTCTCAAGTGAGTAACGACGAGTTTCCTCGCAAGCCGGGAAGAAGATATCGACAGATTGTTCTCCAATTGACTCAACGATTCCCAGGCCGAGTTCGGGTTCCAAACTGCTGGCCCAGCGTTGGCCGGCAATAAAAGTATTTGATGAGATATCCAGGTTCACAGTATTCGGCTAATACGCCGAGCGAACCGTAAAGGAGAGCGGCCTTTCGAAAAAGGAAATCTTAATAAATACAGTCCAAGGGGATTGTTTCTCCGCAATTACACACTACGAAAATTTGCGTTATTTTATCGCCATCCCGGACGATTTTAACGTTGGCTTTGTGTGGTGTGTCACCTGAATCCGAAGTGGGACCGTCAGGGTTTTTCCCTTGGGAAGGTGTTTGTATGTTTTTCAAAGACTCAGTTTTAGGTGCCGCCGGTGTAGAAAGTTTAATGGCTTCCTTGCTTTTGAATTCAGTTATTTCACCGGCAGCGGATGGATCATCCTGTGATCCCAGTCGCTGTTGCATCGGTGTGAATTCCTCGGTGTTCTCAGGATCGTCTTCGGGCTTAACATTGCTGAGATTACCGGCGGCTTTGGGTATGAATTCGAGCATTGCTCTTGTGATATTGGCTTATTTATCTTCCCGAATGACGATTGAAACGTGCTTGCCTGAACGGAATTTGCCTTGGGTGGACTTTTTAGGGCCATAACCAACCACTTTTTTTATGTTAGCGGGATTCACCCCGTTAACTTCGATCAACCTCTTGCGAATTTCAACCGCTTGAGCGATGGATTCTCTCCAAGCTTTGCCTTGGTCTTGGTCATCTGGGGCAGCGTGCCCCTCAATTTCAATGTCAACATCCTTCAACGGTTCACCAAAGCGGTCGTGCTTGCGGCTTAACCATGTGCCCAAACTGTCAACCACAACTTCCCCGTAAGCCGAGAGATCCTTCTCGTCGCCACCGAAAATATCCCTTTGCGGAGTGTTGAACAGGGTAACCTTTACGCCTTCCTCGACAACTTCAATGTGCATGTTTTTATTCTCAAGGAACTCTGAGCTTTGGACGAATGACTTTTCAATGTCCTCAGTAGTTTTACGGACTAAATTTTTCGGGATCAGGGCGGGCTTTGAAAACATTGCTTTTCGCGATGAGGCAACGTTCGCATTTTTTGTATCAATCATTCCGGGAGTAGCCTGCTTCATTACCGTATTGGGGTTCCTGAAGTATTTGGATATTTCCTCCATCACTTCCTCGTCAACGGAAGTCAGCCACAGGCACATGAACAGGGCAAACAAACCGGTCACCAAATCCGCGTACGCGACTTTCCATGCTCCACCCATTGCTGTTTATTCCTCTGGCTTGGTTCGGATTAAAATCTCAAACCGGCGGTTTTTGATATGCTGAGGATCCTCCGGATCGAACAGGGTGGAGTCACCTGCTCCAACAATTTTCACCACTTGGCTTTCCTTTACGCCAGAGTTCAGTACCTCGCTAAAGACGAGTGACGACAGGGTGCCTGAAATGCTCCAGGGATCCTCCACTCCCTTGGGCGCGTGCCCTATTATTTCTATCGGAGAGCCGTTTCCGTTGTTTAGATTATAACGAGCCAAAAGTGTTCCAACGGAGCCCAAAGCCATGCGACCATAATCACTCAAAGCCAGATCATCCCCGCTTGATCCTTCAAAAAGCTGCTCTGTTGTCTCATTGAAGAAACTGACAAGCACCCCTTCGTCCACACGTTTAACCTGAATGTTACGGTTGTCACGTATTTCCTTATTGTTCATGAAGGTCTTGATGACTTCTTCATCATTGATGCGCTGATGCTGGAGTTCGACAGGCGCATCCCCCTTGAAATGACTTTCACGCGCTGAGACTACATTATCCTCGCGCATCTGTATCACGCGGGTGGATTTACGGGTGATTGCCTGCCAAGGATCCCGAAAATATGCGGAAACGGTACCTTTGACCTCCTCGTCCTGACCCATGATCCAAAGCACCAAAAACAGAGCAAACAATGCGGTGACAAAATCCGCATAGGCTACCTTCCAAGCTCCACCGCCAGCCATATTGGTTTATTTTGCGGTTTTGAGCATCGTCTCCAAATCACCAGCGCTTGGTTGAAAACGATGCTCGATTTCACGTCGCCCGATTTCGCACGCAACCAACGGGGGCAGACCTAATGCAAATGCAACGACCGATGATTTAATCACCTTCAGGTAAGTGGTCTCACCCTCGTTGTAGAAATGAACATTAACCGCCAAGGGATTGACAACTCCATATGAAATGAAAATACCTAGAAATGTTCCTGAAAGCGCGGCGGCAATCATTGAGCCGACTTTTTCTGTATCATTCAGGTATTGCATTGTATTGATAATGCCCATGACAGCTGCAACGATGCCAAACGCTGGCATGGAGTCAGCAACCAGATGCATCACATGAACGGGGGCGTGTTTTTCGTGTTCAATGTGTTTCACCCCGGCCTCCATTAGCGGACCGATCTGCTCCGGTTTCAAACGACCGTCCACCAATGGTCGAAGACCATCGCAAAAAAAGTCCACGGCCCGGTGATTGGTGTGAAACTTATCGTATTTCTTGAACAGGGAACTGGCCTCCGGATTCATGACATGCTCCTCTAGTGCGATCATGCCGTTTCGACGGCCAAGCTGAAAAAGTTCATACATCATCTTAAACAGATCCTCATAATCATCTTTGCTGTAAGGGGCTCCCTTCAGAGTGTTTAAAGTTCCCGTCACAATTTCTTTAATAATAGCGGCAGGTGCCATGACGATGGCGCAGCCAAAAAGCATGCCCATAATTGTCACAACCTCAGCCCAATGGATCAACAACATCAGGTGTCCCCCCGCCATGTAGAAACCGGCGAGGCTTCCTCCGATGATAACAATAAAACCGATAATTACGACCATGCGATTTCTCTCCTAAATGATTTTTGCTCCCGTTGTTTCGATTCGCCTGATAAAACTGCGCAGTGACAGGACGGCTTCCGTGTGAATCTGGCAAACACGTGACTCTGTGATTTCCATAATTTCCGCGATATCCCGGAACCTAAGCCCCTCGTAGTAATAAAATGCGATAACTTTTTGTTGTTTCGGATTCATGTTGGCCAAGCGGGCACGGATCAAATCCTGCAGGTCACGATTACCGGCCTCGACGCACGGGTCAGGCTGTTTCTCATCCAGCTTTTCCTCGATACTTTCATCAACATCGACTCTCGCCCATTGGTCGTTGAAAGAGATGTAGACACGCTTTTGTACCTGGTCAAGCAGTTCCCGATATTGGTTTATTTTAAGGTTCAGGTGGTCAGCTATTTCCGCTTCTGTTGGCTGGCGTTCCAAGTTACCCGTCAACTCATAAATAGCTTGCTCAATTTTCCGCATCTTGGCTGCCATCGTTCGGGAACCACTGAACCTCTTCCGAATGGCGTCAAGAATGGATCCTCGGATTCTCCTGCTGCAGTAGGCTTCGAAGGGGACTCCCAGCGTGGAGTTGAAGTTGCGCTTGGCCTTAATCAGGGCGGTTAATCCTATGTTACGAAAATCCTCAATTTCCTGTTTCAATGACGGATGGTATGCAAGTCGGTGAACCCATTTAATGACCATTGGGGTGAACTTTTCTACCAGTTCATCTTCTGTATACTCCAAGTATCCTGTTTGAGGGATCACCACGGGTTGTGAGCGCCTGAAAGTACGCGGAAGATCTTTCTCCGGGAGCAATGGTTTTTGTGAGGACTTGTTCATTCGGTAGCGACTTTGTCTTCGGTGAGTTGCTTGGCTTCATCCTGTACAGTTTCTTCTTCGGATAATGCAGTTTCCTTTTGCTTCAAGTCGTCGAGAAAGTTAAAAGCCAATTCTTTCCTCACCATCAGCCCCCACCATCTGGAGAGAACCAAGCCGATTAACATGGCAATGACCGCACGCATAAGTGTCGTGGATAGGGGGTTATGCTGTGCATACCCAAGGGCGAGTACCGTTAAAAAGCATCCGCCTGAGGTCATTGACATCATCAGTTTCACAATTTATTTCCTGTAAACCACCACCACGGCTGTGCTTTGCCTTGCCATATCCATCATTGCGATTTCGCTGGGTTCTCCCAGCGGTTTTTTAGTCTCCAATTTAATACTGGGAATGTTATCTTTCAGAAAATTCTCGATGGCATTGATTTTGGTTGCAACCAACTCTGTTCGGCTTGGGTGCGTAGGCGCAAAAACAAATCCCGTCGCTTGGCCAAGCGCATCGAAAACCAAGAGGTTTGAGAACGAGGCAGGAATCTCTGAAGTGTTAATCGAGAAAAGGGGTTCATTCCGCCGCCCTTTGGTTGTACTGCCAACAGTTCCCTTAAGTATTTGTGGTTTGAAATTGTCTTGGGACGGGCTGTCAAGACTTACGGCGAACATGGGTGCCTCTTCACGGATATTATCACTGTCACCCAAGGGGAGTGGGTGAAAGTCTCCCGTTACCTTTAATGCGGCAATGCTTCTGTTTTTGTTTACTATAATAGAGTCAGACACTAAAAACTCACCAGCTTCTGTGATGACTTTTATTTCATAACCAGGCTTCAACTTGAGAGTTTGGTGATCGAGGCTCAGCGCCTCAGTTGAAGTGATAAGCCAGCCGTCCCGAGTGACAAAGAAGCCGGAAGCAGCAGAAGAGTCGGGTTCTGTGCTGACAGCGATCTCAATATTGAACGGGGTGGGGGAGTGTTTTGCCGGGGGAGCTTTCGGGGTAAACTTTGCCGCTGCATTTTTCGCCGTGGTGATTCCTTCATGGCTGAGCAATCTGCTGCCCTCCAATTTACGAAGAGCCTCGGTTGCCTCTGGTACGCCATTCTTTCTTGCCAAACTCCACCACATGCAAGCTTCACCAAGATCCAACTCGGAATTGGCTGCATTGTAGACAAGTAGGCCAATGGAATATTGCGATTCGGGGTGGCCGCTCATGGCAGCCAAGCGGTAATGTTTTCTGGCCAGTTCTGAGCTTTGCGCGACCCCGATTCCATATTCGTAGCAACGGGCCAAGTTGAAAATTGCCGGAAACGATCCGCCCGCCATGGAAATACTGTACCAATTAAAAGCTGATTTATTGTTACCAGCAACTTCGTCAAGGTAGCCAAGGGCGAACTGGGCATCGGTGTGGTTGCCGGCTGCAGCCAAGGCAAACCAGCGCTTGGCCAATCTGGTGTTTTCACGGGTTTTAGTCGGGAGTTGGATGTAGGTCACCCCGATGCCATAGGCAGCCTCAATCAGCGTCTCATCCTGATAATGCGCTTTCAGGTACCAATCCCTTGCCTCGAGCATTTTGTTCTCATTTTTCAGTCTCAAGGCGTTTTCCAAAAGTTTGCCTGCGTAGTTTAGCTGGCCGAAACGGTTTCCCTGTTCGGCAGATGCCCGATACCATTTGATCGCATCGTTGAGGTTCCTATCCGTTCCAAACCCTGTCTCGTGGCAATACCCAAAATTTGCTTGAGCCATCGCGTAACCGGCTTCAGCTCCAACTTGATAATACTCAAACGCCTTTGCAGCGTTCTTTTTAATTCCGTGGCTGCCAGTGTGGTAGGCTCGCCCAAGATTGTATGCGGCCCATCCCTCATTTTTGTTGCTCATCCAGACAGCCAAGTTTGATTCTTGAACTGTCGTTTCCCTTGGATCGGTTTTAGTTGGAGGGGCGTCTGCGAGTGATCCAACGGGAGGCAACAGGCAAAGTGACAATACCCATCCCCGCAGCAATACGGCGTATTGCTGAAAGCGCCGGCGAGTTAGTTTGTTTTCGCGGCTGTGAGCCATCTTCTGTAACGCACTCTGCAGGTTGGCAGGCAGGGCACCGGTCGAAAGGAAAGCTAGTCTTGGGCCAAGGTTTGCGATTATTGGTCGTTTGATTGAGAAAATGGTTGTCCGAGTGAAGAGGCTAATTTGGCTTCGGTTTTTTAAAGGCAAAGGTCAAAAACGGGTAATAAATTGGCATGAAATGGCATAGAGGATGCTGACAGGCGCTCGGAATGCTGGAAGCGATCTATGCCAGAGAATCGTATGTTGCCTTAAAAAAAACGCTGGATGCAGCTGTTTTAAGGCATCAGGCGATCGCCAGTAATCTAGCAAACCTTGAGACTCCCAATTACAAGCGAATTGATATCAGCCCCGATTTTGAGGCTCGATTACAAAAGGCTGTTGGATCGGGGGATGTTTCGAAGATTTTCAGAGTGCGCCCTCAAATTGAGGTGGATCGGACTGCCGTCCCCGATGCCTTGAACGGCAACACGGTGAAAATGGAAGATGAACTGCTTCACTTACAAAGGAACACACTGACTCATACATTCGCACTTCAGGTACTCGGCCGATCATTAAACAAGATCAAATCAGCCATCACCGGCAGAGTGTGACAAACAGTTAAACGATGGATATAATTCCAGGCTTACAAAGCAGTGCCTCGGCTCTTCACGCTGAGCGCATACGGATGGAGGTTATCTCCCAGAACATTGCTAACGCCAACACAACGAAGGCTGAAAACGGTGAGCCGTACCGGCGCCAATTAGTTCACTTTGAATCGATATTAAGAAATAAAATGGGGCGCTCCAATGACGTGGCCAGTAATAATCTATCGCTAGTCGAGGCGACCAAGATCATCGAGGACTCGCGCCCTTTCCGTGAGGTGTATCAACCCGGGCATCCCGACGCCAGCAAGGATGGCATGGTTCAGTATCCCAACGTTCAAATTCATGAGGAAATGGCCGACTTGATCTCCGCGTCACGGGCATACGAGGCGAACATGGCAGTGATCCGTACGTCGCGCACCTTGGCCATGCAAACAATCAACATGGGCAAATAATTGATTCGTTAAGCAACTGAACATGCAGCCAATTTCATTCAACGCCAACTCGTTGGCAAGTAACATGGCGGAGGGTCACTTGGCCAAGGCCAAGGCCATGGAAAACATGGCGGGGCAGATGAACGCCATGGGGGGCCAAGGCGGCCAATATTTATCCCAGCTTGGCCAAGTCGCCTCCGCTTCGCCTGCTGCTTCGCCTGCGTCCATCACTCAAACCCAGCCCGCTGGAGGCGGAGTGTTTGACAACGTTCTCGGGAACTTTGTAAACGAGGTCAACGGCAAGCATGTGAAGATGGGGAATTCTCTCCAAGCAATGCTGTCCGGGCAGAATGTGCCTCTGCATCAGGTGATGACAGAGTTTCAAGAGGCAGGAGTCGCGTTCACAATGATGGTTGAACTGCGAAACAAGTTGTTGGCTTCCTACAAGGAATTAATGTCAATGGGGCTGTGACAGAGGTTTAAGCAAATTAAAAACAGGCAGAGATGCAAGCAATAAAGGAATTACTGAAGCAGTTAGCCGGAATCTGGAAAGAGCTTGGCTTGAATCAAAAGGTCACGGTCATGGCGGCGGCATTCGCTGTTTTTGCCGGATTGATTGCAGTGCTAATCTGGGGAGGAAGAACCGACTACTCGCTCCTTTACGGTAATCTTGACACGGCGGAGGCCGGCCGGGTCACTCAGGCCCTTGATTCAAGTAGTGTACAATACAAAATAAGCCAAGGTGGTGGGGCCATTTATGTGCCCTCTTCACAGGTACACCAGATGCGCATGCAACTGGCGACACAAGGGATTCCCAAGGGGGAAGGTATCGGGTATGAGTTGCTGGACAAGAATACGCTCGGCATGTCAGACTTCATGCAGCATGCCAACTACAATCGAGCCGTGCAGGGGGAACTGGCGCGAACCATCTCCAAATTTAACGGCATCGATTCAGCCCGAGTCATGATTGTGAGCCCGGAAAACCGCCTGCTCATCGATCCGGGTCGGCATCCAACAGCGTCTGTTTTTCTTACCATGCGGAGAATGAGCCGGCCTGCTTCCGAGACGGTCAGCGCCATTCAAATGCTGGTGGCAAACTCCATCGAAGGCCTGAGCGTGAATCATGTTTCCGTGGTGGACAACACCGGAAATGTTCTGTCCGTTCATGACGAGGACGGTTCACTTATTGCCGTGACATCATCCCGATTGCGCGCACGGCAGGAGGTCGAAAACTATCTGGCCAAAAAAGTGGAGACCATGCTCGAGAAAGTTGTCGGAACAGGCAATGTGGTGGCACGAGTGTCGGCCGATATCAATACTGATTCGGAGACGATCACACAGGAGATTTATGATCCGCTTAAAAAGGTTATAAAAACAGAAAACAGTACCATCGAGAGAACCTCTGAACCAGCGACAAATCCGGGTGGGCCGGCAGGGATCACCCCTAATATCGCAACGGGCGGAGCGAACACCCAGATTGCCGCTGGCGCGACAAATCAAGTTGATTTTTTGAAACAGGATACTGTGACTGAGTACGCTGTCTCAAAGAGCATGACAAACAAAGTGGTGTTGCCGGGGCACATCAAGGAGTTGAACGCCGCTATTTTTGTGAACACGACCAATCCTCCAGCCGGTTTAATTGCCAGTCTTCATCGGGCGGCGGTTCTTGCCTTGGGTTCGTATGTCACGGACACAAACAAAGTGCAGGTACAGTCGGTCAGCTTTGACACAACCGAAAGAGACCAAGCGCTGGCTGCAATGGGTTCGAGCAATTTTTGGACGCGTTTTTGGGATATGGGCGAGACTTTGATGTACGTTGTCCTGTTGGTCGGCGGGTTGTTTCTCGTGGTGCGAACTTTCAAGAATACCAGCGAGGAGTTTATTCCAACCGGAATAACGGTTGGCGAGTTGATGGCCGACCGCTTGGCCACTGAGGGGGCAGCGATCACGGCGGGTGCCGGGATGGCTATGCCAGAGGTTCAGGCTGCTTCTGGCGGAGGCCAAGCTGTCGCGCCCACTAAGGTTCCCGAGGAGAGTGAAGAGGATGAAGTTGAAATGATCACGCAGGAAAAGAAGAAACTTGTGATGGACTTCGGCATTGGCAAGAAGCAACCCGAGAGGGTGACCGTCGAGGTGTTGAAGGATTTGATCGAAGAGAAACCGGAGAAGATGAGTCAAGCCGCCAGAAGTTGGCTCTTGGATGAAGGCGAATCCGATGATAACGTTTGAGGTGCAATGGCTTCATCATCGACTGTAATGCAGGCCAAGTTAACACAGGTGCAGAAACTGGCAGCATTGTTGATCCTTTTAGGGGAGGATGCTGCGGGGATTATCCTGAAGACTTTCGACAAGAACGAGCGCGAGCAGGTGTGCGCGGAGATGGCCAACCTGCCCATGCTTAACATGGAAGAGCAGCAGAGAATCCTTCGAGAGTACACCGAAATGGCTGTTGAGGCCATCTCCTCCCTTGAAGGGAGCGAGGAATACACAAAAAGAGTACTCGAGAAGGCCGTCGGCATGTTCGAGGCGGAGGAGATCATCGGTCGTGTTTCGATGAGTCGAACCTCGGTGGCCGCGATGCAGCAGATCATCGACATGGATCCGCTTGGCATCACCAACCTGATCAAGGAAGAGCAGGCTCAAACCATATCGCTTGTGTTGAGTTACTTGCCGCCGGCCAAGGCGGGGGACGTACTTCTTCGGCTTCCGGAATCTGTCCGTGAAACGGTTATCGAGCGCTTGGCCAAGCTGGCGCCAACCCCGATTGAGGTGGTGGAGACCGTTGGCCGGACTCTGTCGAAAAAAATTGGGGGGAAGATCACCCGATCACTGAACCAGACAGGGGGGTACCAATCTGCCGCCTCGCTGCTTAAAAACATGGCAAAGGACTCACGGGATGAGATCCTGAATAACATGGATGAGCGGATCCCCGATTTGGTTCGGGAGATCAAGTCGAAGATGTTTACTTTCGACGATTTGGCGGACTTGGACAACCGGGTACTGCAAAAGGCCATGACGCAGGTGGATGCCGACAGACTGCCTTTGGCTTTGATCGCCGCCACCGACCGCGTGAGAGAAGCGTTGCTGGGTGCGATGTCCAAGCGCGCTGCCGAAAGTGTCCGGGAGGAAATGGAGAATCTAGGGAAGGTGAAACTGGCCGATATCAACGCAGCCCAGGAATCTGTTGTCTTGGTGATACGAGAGATGGAAGACTCAGGCGAATTGGAATTATCCTGATAGAGTAATGATAGAACTGGAGGAACAGCAGAAGGGGGAAGCGGTCGAACAACTCAACGGTTACTTGAAAGACGTGCGGATATCCAGTGAAAGTTCGCCTTTCCGACATGTCGAAGTTGTCTCGAAAGAAGACCTTCAAATTACGGAACAGGCGGCATACGCGCGGGGCAAGGAGGAGGCTGAGTCAAATCTTCAGGAGCAACTAGAGTTGATGAAGGCTGAGTACGCGACAAAGAAAGACAAGGAACTCGCGGATTTTTGTGAAAATATCAGGAACGATCTTGGCACACAAGTGCCCAAGATGCTCGAGTCGCTGGAGAAACATGTCATTAATCTCGCTGCAGATATTGCCACCAAAATAGTGGCTGACTTGCCGATCGACAAAACGTTGGTGGAGAGCGTAGTAAAGGACGCCTTGGCCAAGGCGGAGAAGGACGCCGAAATCGTTGTGCTCCTGCATCCGGATGATTTGGATCTGTTGACCAAGGGGGATTCTGAATTGCTGGATGACACTCAAGGCACCGACAAGGTTCTTTTCAAGCCATCCTCCGATGTTACACGCGGTGGTTGCTTGCTGGATACGCATTACGGGTTAGTGGACGCCCGGCGAGAAACCAAGGCAAAACTTCTCAAGCAGGCAGTGATGGTATGACGCACCCGACTGGTGAAGAATTGATCGCTCCAAAACTGATCACTCGTGCTCAGTCGGATTTAGTTGACCTTCAGATGGTGGAGCACCGGGGGAGGGTGGTCCAACTCATCGGCTTGGTAATTGAATCGCAGGGGCCAAGGGCAGCCATCGGCGAAATCTGCAGACTGGAATCTGTAAATCAGTCGGATGGGGTGCTGGCTGAAGTTGTTGGTTTCCGGAACCAAAACCTTCTGCTGATGCCGCTTGGCCAGATGGATGGGATCTATCCGGGTTGCGAGGTTGTTGCCACTGGGGCTTCGCTGAAGATTCCCGTTGGAGAGGAACTTCTAGGGAGAGTTTTGGATGGGTTGGGGAATCCGTTGGATGGGCTGCCCTCGCCATCCAAGTTTGAACCCGCAGGGCTTAGACGCACCACACCTCACCCGCTTACTCGATCTCGAATCGATCAACTGTTTCAAACGGGTATTCGTTCCGTTGATACTTTTACCCCAATCGGTGTGGGGCAAAGAATGGGTATCTTTTCGGGGAGTGGAGTGGGGAAATCCACCATGCTTGGCATGATGGCAAGCCGTGGAGATGCGGACGTCAATGTCATCGCGCTAATCGGAGAACGCGGTCGTGAGGTTCGTGAGTTCATCGAGCGCGATCTCGGCGATGAAGGCAGAAAAAAATCTGTTGTCGTGGTTGCCACTTCCGACGAACCGGCGCTGGCAAGAGTCAAAGGCGCATTCCTAGCGATGTCGATTAGCGAACATTTTCGTAGTCAGGGCAAAAAAGTATTGATGATGATGGACTCAATCACCCGATTTGCCATGGCTCAACGTGAAATCGGTCTGGCGATTGGTGAACCCCCCTCCTCACGAGGCTATACACCATCCGTGTTTGCACTCTTGCCTCGCCTACTTGAGAGGGCTGGCATGGATGACAAAGGGAGCATCACAGGACTTTTTACGGTCTTGGTTGAAGGCGACGACATGAACGATCCAATAGCGGATTCCGTTCGGTCCATTTTGGATGGTCACTTGATATTGACCCGTGAATTGGCTATGCAAAATCACTATCCAGCCCTCGACATACTCCAAAGTAACAGCCGATTGGCCCGGGATTTGCTGTCGAATGAGCAGATGGAAAGGGCAGGCAAAGCGAGAGACTTGCTTGCTCATTACCAAAAGAATCAAGATTTAATCAATATCGGTGCCTATCAGTCCGGATCCAACACTAGGGTGGATGCGGCCATCCGTGCACATGATCCGTTGATGAGCTTTTTAAGACAATCTGTAGATGACAGCACACAGGCTACCCCTAATTGGGAGGAGCTTGGGCATGTGCTTTCGCTGGCGTATCCACCACAGAAAGAAGGAGTTAGTGAGTCTCGTTCGATTAACCCCTCTGGAACATGAAAATAAAGCCATTCCGTTTCACTCTCGAAAGTGTCTACAACCTCAGGCAGGAAGCTGTTGATCGGGCTAATGACCACTTGGCTCGCGAAATGTTGCAATTGAATCGAGAGCAACAAAACGTTGAGCAAATCGATCAGCGAATTGAACAGGCGCGTGAGGGCTTTCGAGAGGCGATGTCAAGCGGGTCATATTCAGGGCTGATT
Organism: Verrucomicrobiales bacterium; assembly: GCA_012959985.1. Lineage (GTDB taxonomy): Bacteria > Verrucomicrobiota > Verrucomicrobiia > Limisphaerales > DUCD01 > DUCD01. Next base: position 17,982 of record DUCD01000303.1, read on the forward strand.
CTACAATTGCGGCAGTTCATGGTTTCTCTTGAGCAGGAAAGGACAAATCGCCAGTCAACTCTTGAAGGTTATTTGGCCAGAGTTGAAACATGCCGAAAGGTAGTGATTGCGGCTCGCCGGAAATTGGAAGCCATGGAAAAAATTCGTGCCAAGCGCAAGTTAGAGCATGAGGCTAAATGGATCCGAGAGGAACAGAAGGAACTGGACGAATTGATGATTCAGGGCAGCGCTGACAATTTAAGTGTGAATTTTGTGTAAACAATGAAGAAGCTTATTGTTCCAGTTATTATAGCCCTGTTGATAGTCGGGGGGATTGCTGCTGCGACCAAGTTTTGGGTGATGCCTGTCATCGATGAATATGCAAAGGGCAAAGCTGAAGCAATGGTTCAAGCTGAATCGGAACTGCACGAGACAACGCAAAAACACAAAGAATCCCCGATCACAAAATTTTCTGAGCCAACACCCGAAGAAACTCGATTAAGTGCCACTGAAATCCAAAGCATGGTTGCCTCGGGTGCCATGACGTTTGACAACCCCGATGTACACACTCTCATGCTCGAATTGCAACGGCGCTTGAAGGATGTGCAAAAAAGGGAGGATCGAATATCAAAGATTGAGACTGAATTGAGTTTGAACTGGAACAATTTATCCAACCTAACCAACGAGATTGCAAGGGCACGCATAGACTTGAGCGACAAACTTCTCGATGCGGTGAACTTGATAAAGGTGACTGAAGAAAATGGTTATCGGACTCGCGCCCAAGTCCTTACAAACATGACGCCCGCCAACGCGGTGGTTTCCTTGCGTCAAGAGGCGGATTCAAGGCAATGCGCCAAGCTGCTTTTTTTAATGCAGGTGACAGAGCAGGCGGGGTTGATTAGTGAATTAAATAGCGGAACGGAAGAAGACCAGAAATTAGCTTCTGACATTTTAAAAGAATTCAATAGAATTGGGCTGGAGTCGGCCCCAATAAAATAGAGTCAAGTGGTATCGGTAAACATACAACCTCCTCA
>DUCD01000304.1 GCA_012959985.1 Verrucomicrobiales bacterium
CTTGTTTCATTGACTCAATACCTCGGAACGCCCATTCTCTCATAATGCTCGATAAGCAAATTCCTATTAGTCATTTCAACCTCAGGGTTTCGGTCATCCGCATTCCGCCATATGCCATTAGATGGATATAGTCGGCAAATTGAACTCCGTTTTTGGAAACCTCCCGGGCTTTTTCACATAAACTATCGATGGCATCCGCATCAAAGAGTCTGCGCTTGGGAGTCGATACAGGAAGCGGGCGAATTCCGGCCGTGGGCAGGGATTGAATGAGATCCTCATCCAAGGCTTTTTTCAGAACATTGCGCAACCCAACCATATCCAGATTGACAGTACGGGAACTGAGCCCGACTGCCCTGCGGTGATCACGGTAACTGACAAGATGGCGTTTGCGAATTTTACTCAGACGGAGGTTTCCCAGATGTTCTATCCACCCTTTCAGCTGGTAGGATTCTTTGGCAACGGTTGCCGGCCTCTTGCCCTTGTGAGGATCTTTGACCCCTATCGACACATTTCTGAGATTCTGGTTGCTTAGAAGGTTTTTGTGAAACTCCAGGTACCCGAGAGCATAACTTCTGAAGGTTGGAATTTTTGGTGTGAAGCTGATCTGATCCGCCTTCTGCCGGACCTGAAGTCTGCGCATTTCAGCCACTGCCCGAGCCGTGGTAGTTCCTTCCAGTCTGATTCGGCGCGGTTTTCTCTCGCCTCCGGCGTCTTCAATGGACAGCCGGGCATAATAAACTCCATTCCTGCGCCACAAGCCCCGAATTGGCTGCTTGCGTTTATCGAGAACTTTCTGATAGGTTCCCCTGCCCCGGCCGGATCGGCCCGGGGAAAGAGCAGACTTATGAAGCTTTCTCAACATTTCATTGCGTTTCTTAATGTTAAAGTGGCACAAAGCAAGAAACGTCCATCCGAAATTTACGTAAGTCGTTGGTAATTAAGTGGGCCGGTGTGGCGGAATTGGCAGACGCAAGGGACTTAAAATCCCTCGGGGGGTGACCTCCATGTGAGTTCGAGTCTCACCACCGGCACCATTAAGTCATTGATAGTAAATAGTTTAAGTGTTCGACTTGTATTTTAGTGACGCATTAGTGACACTTTGTACATGTAATGCGTAATCCCACTTTTCCGATCCAGTATAAACGGGGACTCGTCAAGATATACAAGACCCCCTCTCGAGGTTACGATTCCTTCACCGTCTCCTAGTTGCAGCACGGAAAGCGCATCCGCCGGAAATACCACGATCTAAAGCGAGCAAAATCCGAAGCGGAAAGGGTCCTCTTCAAAATCGAACAGGGCCGACTGGATGAACTGAGGCTAACGGGAAAAGACCGGGACGAATACCTCCGTGCAAAATCCGTTTTGAAACCTTCAGGACTTCGACTTGAAACCGTGACCGTCAAATACGCCGAGGCAGTCGAAATGCTCGGCAAGGATAATGTTCTTGAGGCTTGCCGTTTCTTTGCCCGTCGGAATCTTCACGCAATGCCTGATGTCACCGTCGAGGATGCCACTAAGGATATCATCGACCACGCCGAGACAGAATTCATATCGAAAACTTTTAAGGACACATCTTACGCCGTTTTCAGAGTCTATTCATTGTCAGGTCAAATCGTTGACCGCTCCGGACATTAACCAATATCTGAAACGGCTAAAGTAGGCGAACAGGACGAAGAAGAATGCCCGCGACTGTATTGCATTGGTGTTGGTTCAACCCACTTGTGGTAGAGACGCATTTCATTAATATAGTCCGTTAGGTGATTGAGTTCCTTGTCAGTGGGGCTTCTACCAAAAGTGAGCTTAACGGCTGGTACAATTTGCTTTTCAAGAGACATTTCATCCTTGGCAATAAGTAGCGCCGACGCAATGGAACGATCTGTTACCGCATCGCCGTTCATCAATGTGAACGCTTGAGGGGAAACAGATGCCGAGTCACGTGCCTCACAGGAATCATTCGGATTGGGCTGGTTGAAAATCTCCAAAAACGGATTGGCCAATCCGCGAATCCGGTAGGCGTAGATGCTGCGGCGATTGCGCTGATTCGGCGTAGGCGACAGTTGATATGCAGGAGCAATTGAAAACTGAATCATACGCGACTGAAGCGCCACCTCCATGTTCATCTCAGGCTTGACGGGCAACAGGCAGGAACCACAGGTTTTTGTGGATGAAAACGATTTGTAGCAAACACGGAAACAATTCCTTCGATGCCTCCCTGCCCGAGTGCGGTAGAATCCATGCGTCACGAAATCCTGATTTCCTTCGCGTTGGGAGCACGGACGTTCAACGCCACTGTACGATCGGCATTCACCACGGGCGACTATCTCAACTGGGTGCCGGTTCTGCGCGTTGGCCGTGGCGGCCAGGCTGAGGCCGATGAATGATGCTGCCAAAACCCGAGGGAGATTGCGTCCGGGCTTGTCCGGCGGTGACTCAACCTCATGGCGACAACTTGATTTTGATACCCTTCAGCGGGGCACCGGCCATATCCGTAATGCGCATGGAGCCCTGCCAGCTGTTCTGCTCGTTGATGATTTTAAAGATGATCACATTGAGCCCCTTCTTCAGAGTGACCTTGCCCTTGTCGGCGTCAATCTCAAGCGGACGAGCTTCCGTAAAGGCGTAGATGTCGACGCCGTTGAAGTAGATGCGCCCCTGGTCGTTGCTTCCCACAGACATCATGACCTCGGGGATGTCCTGTTCACACTCGATGTAAGTGACCATGTAACCAGCAGCGCGATCATTCTGCGAATCCATGATGGCGTTGAAATCAAAATAGTTGGTCGACGCGGTGATCTTTTTCCAGGTCAAGGCCTTATTATTGATCTTGATTGTGTCACCTGCTTTGGGTTCTAGGGAGGCCTCGTCCTTGACCTGTTCTCTGAGGAGTAGTCCCCCAGCAGAGCCCCTCTCCGGAAGTGTGATCGGTGCGAGCATAACCCAATCGCGAATATATCCATCTGAGTCAAGGCTCGACGTGTCCGCCGCACTGGCAGTCGATGTCCACAGCACAATGAAGGTGATCGATCCAATGGTAGAGAATAGTATCTTCATGATTATTCGAAGTCGTTGGCTTTTTTCGATGGAACAGTTACTCCTTCTTTCGGAGGCGTCGTAAGGGTTGAAAGAAACGCCAGGATATCTTCCAGTTGCTGCTCCTTCAGCAACAAACCTAGGGGCGGCATCGGCGAAATTCCTAAATTCTCATATCCCTTGGCGAATGTTGCGTTTGGTTCCATCAAACTTTGCAGGATGTAAGCCTTGTCGCTGCGAATGGCGATGCCGTCCAGGATCGGGCCGACGTCACCTCCGTTGATCATATGACATGATGCACAGGCGATCACCGGACTGTTCCGGAACAGATCTTCACCACGCATGGCATCGCCCGCTGTGATCTTCACTTCGTTCTCACCAATACCCGAAACTTGGTGAATGCGGCCCAGCAAGGTGATAGTGTCGTTCAAGAATGGATCGCTGGAATTGACCACGTCGCGCGGCAGTTGGGCAACGACTGTTTGGATCTCCGGTATGGTGGGGAACTCGAGGAGTTTCACGAAGGCGGCCTGGCGCGTGACAAGATCCGGGTCCTGAATCACCGGACTCGAGAAGAAAAGCTGACGCCCGAAATCGTTCGCGGGCAGGGCACAAATAGCGTTGCGCCGAAGGGCGGCATCTTGGTTCAGCAACGCCGCTTGATGTGTTTCCTTGTCTAAAACGCCGATTCCTCCGAGCGCCCAAAGGGCATGGATTGCACCCTTGCCACCGGTGTTGTACTGCACACGCTTCTTCAGTGCCGGAACGGCGTCCGTCCTCTTGTCATCCACAATCAACCTTTGCGCCGTAAGACTCCAGAACTGATTGCCGCTGTCGAGCGCCTGAACCAATTGGGAGGGCTTTGCTCCGGCGAGAGAATTGAGGGAACTCTTGGGAGCATCTTTCCAAACGACTCGGTAGATACGACCGTGGGATTTATCCCGCAAGTTGTTCTCGGTCATATAAGCTCCGCCCTGTCCAGTATCAGCCTCGATGCCCGCCGACCTGACGTTCGGCGTCGGATTGTGCTGAATGATGAAGCTGTAGAAATCGATCACCCAGACGGCGCCGTCTGGACCGACTTCCGCGAAGATCGGCGACATCCATTCGTCGGCACTGGCGAGGAGATTGAAACCGTCGTTGCCCGTATAGCCGCCGCCATCCCGTTCAATGTCCATGATGCCAATGAGTTTGGCCGTTGGCTCGGTCACCAACGCCTTGCCTTGAAGGCGCGGAGGCAGCGCATCGCTGACCATGAATGCGTGTCCGGCAGCGGCTGTGTAGCCACCGAAATTATCCACCATCCTCACGTTCGGCGTATTGGGATGCATCCGCATGCCTGGAGCCATCGACTTCGCAGACGGCAGGCGGCGAACATTGCGAGCGGGAACCTTGTCGTTCACACCCGGAGGTGCGATACGATAGCCAGGGCGGAAGCCGCCGCTTCCGCGACGTCCAAATCCCGACTGGGTTGGGTTCAGAATGTGGGCTGGCAGGTAGCCGTAAAAAGTTGGATTTCCATTTGCCGTCGAACCGAAGATGTCGCCATCGGCGTTCTGGCCAAAGCCCCAGGTGTTGTTGTTATACTGGTGTAGGAATTCCAAGGCGGAACCATCATTTTCAAAACGAAATATACCCTGCCCAAACCGGAGATCTTCGCCGCCGACATTGCCCCGGAAACTTGAGTAACCCACCGCACCATAGAGCCCGTTGTCAAAACCTCGAGCGAGATTGCTCTGCGTTGCATGACTGTCACCAACTCCCCAGCCCGGGAGAATAGCTTCGCGCACATCGGCCTTGTCATCTCCGTCGGTGTCTATGAGGAATAGCATGTGGCGCGCTTCTGAAACAATGATGCCGCCGTTAACAAACACCAGCGAGGTCGCGAGGTTCAAGTTGTCTGCGAAGATGGTGAATTTGTCGGCCTTGCCGTCGCCATCAGTGTCCTGGCAAATCTTGATGGTGTCATTGCCAGGCTCGCCTTCCGGCAGAAGACCGTGGGGATAATCCCGAGTCTCCACTACCCAGGCGCGTCCACGCTCGTCCCACGCCATATAGATGGGCTTCACGACATCGGGCTCGGCGGCAAAGAGTTGTAGTTCGAAATCGGCCGGAACTTGTGTGTAACGAATGCTGTCCTGTGGATCGAGAGGAGCCTGAAATTGGACTGGTTCCGGTCGACGCTCGTAGTTCGGCACCTGACCCGACAGACGCTTCAACGACGGACGAACTGCGAGAGAAGCCTCCCAGTCCGCTTTCGCTTTATCGCTCACATTGCTGAGAACCGCTTTGCGCAGATCCGTGTCCTCCGGTCGATTGCCGTCGGTGTATTTGATCAAACCATTGCCCGCATTTTTAAAGCTGTTGAGCAATTTCAGTTGATCCACCCCAATCTCGCTGTCTGGTAATACCTGCACAACCGCATCAAAGTGCTTCAAATACCTGTCCGTGAGATCAATGACGTCGTTGCGATGATCGAACTCAACCACTCTGGACTAAAGTCCAGAGGTTCAAAAATTCGGACTGAAAGTCCGCCGCTACTCGACGATGAAATTTCCATCAGAACTATTATCAGGATGGTCGCGATGATGTTCCAGATATTGATTTACAAGATCTTCGCTAATATTTCCAGTGCTCCAGGCACCATAGCCTATTGCTCAAAAGTGCCGTCCCCAATATCGTTTCTTCAATGCCGGAAATTCCTTCTGCAATAGGCGAGAACTTCTTCCTTTCAATCTTTTCACAAGATCACTTACACTGAGAGCTGGCGGATACTCGACGTGCATATGAACATGATCTCCACTCACGACACCTTTCAATATTCGCACGTCCATCGCATCACACCCTTGAATCAGAACTGATCGGCAACGCATTTTCAGGTCGCCTATTAGAACCTTATACCGGTATTTGGTAATCCATACCAAATGCACACTCAAGCCGCTAACCGTATGGCTGCCGTGTCGAAATTTGTCCATCCCTTAACCTAAAAAGATCAACACAGCATGTAAACTAAAGTCTTGCACTAAAGTGCATAGTTTTGCACTAGCGCTCGGGGACAATAAAAAAACTAATGTTGAGCCGAATTGTTTTGCCCTGCATTCTGTTTGGTTCGGGACTTGTTGTTGCCCAGGACAATACAGAATCCGACCGTACCACCCGACGAGATCCCCAACCTCAGATTCGCTACCCACTCGGACCTGATTCTCTGCCGCGGGAAGGGGTGCCGAAAGGGAAACTTGAAGGCCCCTTTCTCTTTCATAGCAAGGTGATCGAGAATACGGTTCGGAAGTATTGGGTTTACGTTCCGCCTCAATACAAAGAGACCGAACCAGCCTGTGTTCTGGTGTTTCAGGATGGGGCTCGCGCCATCAACCCGAAAGGTGTGTTGCGGGTACCTCAAGTGTTGGAGAATCTCATCGCCAAAAAGCAAATTCCGGTGACCATCGGAATTTTCATCACTCCGGGACAACGCGGCGACGAATTCCCTGCCGGCATCGGCACTGGAAATCCGAACAATCGGGATCGAGAATACGATGGAGGTCAAAAAACCCACTCTGGAAGGGAATAAACTGACCTTTGACATTGAACGTGAATTCAATGGACGAGCGTTTACCATGACTTATCAGGGGATCATCAAGGCCGCTGAAATCTCAGGTTGGAGGATGATGGAATTCAACGGCAGTCCTCGCGATAGAGCCTGGAACGCTATTCGACAGTAGATTGCTTACCAGCGCTTTGCCAAGAATTGGAACCATCGACCAAACCGAATGATGTCAAAATTTCGGCAAAGGCTCTAATCATTGTTCCCATCCAAAATATGGCGCTGCTGTTTATCCGGAAATAATGCATGGACGATATTGCTTTTAAAGAACCAAGAGGCCGGTTACGCTAAACATTATGAGTTAAACCCTCATTCGCAACTCATTTAGTATAGTCATTACTATCATCTCGTTAGTAACATACTCTGAAATGAAATCAGACGATATCTTTCCTGAAACGGAAAAGACAACGATCCCTCTCGGTAACAATTGGCGATGTTTAGCTTGTTTCACAAGTGCTACCCTAAGCTGGCTGCCTGGCAGCCTCTTGACTTTGCACTCTCAACCGTCCCCTCAGACAGTTCAACGAGTTGAGGTCGGACAGGTAGACGAACTACGGATCACTAAGGACCTGGAAGTCATCGGATCTCTCGAACCATTTCTGGAAATCGAGATCAGCTCACAGGCGCAGGGACTGATCATATCAATGCCCGTCGATGAAGGCAAACGAGTCTCTAAGGGTGATCTCTTATTCGAACTGGACGCTCTGGCGGAAGAGATCGCCCTGCGGCGTGCCAAAGCGGAATTGGAGAAATCCCAGACCGAACTTCGAAAGCTCAAGGCGGGCTATCTCCCGCAGGAAATCGAAGAAGCCCGGAAACGGGTCAACGCGAATGAAGCAATCAATGCCGCTGCCGAGGACGGATGGAAACGAATCCAACGGCTTGAAGAACAGGGAATCGTCTCCGCAAGCGAGTTGATCAAGGCCCAAACCGATCTCGAAGTCACAAGATCTCAGGTCTCTCAGTCGAGTGCGCGACTGCTCCTCCTGGAACAGGGATACCGAAACGAAGACATCCAGATCGCCGCGGCGGAGGTCAAAGTCCAACAAGCCCTCGTCGCCGGCATCGAGAAACGGATTGCCGACACCCGAATCGAGGCTCCCGCGGCGGGTGTGATCGTGACGAGGCTCAAAGATCTCGCCGAGTGGACCAACAGCGGCGAACGCGTCCTGGTGATGGTTGTGGACAACGAAATGAAACTGCGCATCGAGGTGCCGCAGAAAAATGTTCCCAGCATTAAACCCGGTCAGAAGGCAACCGTGCAAGTCCCGGGGCTTGAGGATCATCGTTTTACCGCCGAAGTCGTGAATTTGGTTCCCAAAGCGAGGCTCGGCTCCAGAAATTTCCCGGTTATTCTCCGCCTCAAAAACAAGGACCGGCGACTCGCCTCCGGCATGTTCGCCAAGGTCCGCCTTCATCTCGAAAATGACCGGATGGGTCTGACGGTACCCCGAACGGCGATTCAATTCAGAGGCGAGGATCTTGTGGTCTATCGCGTTGACCCCTTACCCGCCGAAGCTAAGCAGTCTGGCAAGACCACCTTTTCCAGCGCACAGTTGCCGGGCGCCGCTGGTAAGAATGCCACGGTCCAGGATGCCGTTGCAGTTGAAGTGAAGGTCATCGTGACCGAAGAGCTCGATAAGGAAATCGTTATCCAACCGATTCGATCCGATGAATTATGGAAAGGTTGCGAAGTGGTCATTATGGGTGGAACACGATTGACGAATAGATCCCCTCTTCACCGCCTGCGCGACGCCGGCTTCCCTCCTGATAAAAGCTGAAACCACATGAACCTAATCGACGCCAGCTTAAAAAATGGGACCGCCGTCGTCGTGGCGATGATTATGCTGATTCTTTTCGGCATGGCTGCACTGAGAAGAATTCCCGTTCAATTAAACCCGACTATCGATCGGCCAATAGTGACCGTGCGAACTGACTATCCGGGAGCGGCGGCATTGGAAGTCGAATCGGAAATCACCTACCGACAGGAACAGCGACTGGCCACGGTGCAGAACCTCCGCAGAATCACTTCCAGCTCGGAAGAGGGAGAGGCTGACATCGACCTTGAGTTTGAATGGGGCATCGACAAGGACGTGGCGGTAATTGACATCAACACGAAACTTGGCAGTGTCCGGGAATTGCCGGACGAAGCCAGAAAACCGTTGATTTACGCGGCGGATTCGGAAGACCGCAATTCCATCATCCGGATCTCGGTGCTTACGCAACGTCCATCAAATCAAGTCCGGGAGATGCTGGAAGAAACCATCGTCCCGCAACTCGAACGGGTAAAGGACGTTGGACGCATCTGGACCTGGGGTGGCTCCCGACGTCAGATCCAAGTGCTTCTGGATTTAACAGCGCTAGATTCCAGAAATCTGACCATCAGCGAAGTTCGCCGGGCATTGGATCAGGACAATCAGAATCGCCGCGGCGGCGACATCGAAGAAGGCAACTCCAGGTTCCTAGTCCGCACAGTCGGCCAATATACCAATCTCGATGAAATACGCCGAACCGTTATCAAAAACACGGAAGGCGGAGTGATCCGGATTGAGGACATTGCTGAAGTGAAGGATGATTATGAAGATCCCGACTCATTCGGTCGCAGCATGGGCAAACCATCGATCTCGCTGAACATCACGAAAGTTACCGGCGCGAACACGATTGCCGTCGCGCAGCGGCTGGTTGCGGAAGTTGAGAAAATCAATGCCGAGAACGAAGTGAACGACATTCAGTTATGGGTAAACTACAACGCGGCCGATTATATCTGGAACTCCATTTTCAGAGTCTGCCGGAACCTGGTGGTAGGCGCGTTACTGGCGACCATTGTTCTGTTTCTATTCCTGAGATCCCTCTCTTCAACCTTTGCCATCGCTGTGACAATTCCGATTTGTCTAATTGGAACCTTCGTTCTTCTGGCTGCCTTCGATCGCAGCGTAAACGTCATATCATTGGCAGGCCTTGCTTTTGCGGCCGGGATGGTCGTCGACAACGCCGTCGTTGTGATGGAGAACATCTTCAGACACAAGCGGGAACTGGGAGCACAGGCGATTAAGGCCGCGAGAGAAGGAACCAAGGAAGTCTGGGCGCCGGTCCTGGCGTCGTCACTCACGACGGTCATCGTTTTCATTCCGATCCTGTTCATCAGAGAGGAAGCTGGACAACTGTTTCGGGACATTGCCTATTCGATTTCATTCGCTGTCGGCATCTCCATGATGGCAACCATGTTCGCCAGCCGTCTTCTCAAGAAGGAATCGTCGGGATATCTGGGTCCGTCAACCACCGGACCCGATTCGCCGTCTGAGCATCCGGGCAAAGTAAAAAGCCACAGCGAACGCAATCTCATGATCCGCGGGGCACTACTGATTAGACGGTTCTTCCTATGGCTCGTATCCCGGGGAATTCAATCGAAACCGATTCGAATGGGAATCTTTGCCTCCGTTGCTTTCACCTTTTTTTTAAGTCTCGGGCTGGTGCCTCCGGCGGAGTACCTTCCACAGAGCAAGAGCGCTTCCATGCATGGCAGAATCTCGAACCCCACCGGAATGAGTCTGGAAGGCGCGGACTATCAACTCCGGAAAATCGAAGACTATATTTTGAACAAAGTCGACCATCTGTACAGAACTTACTCCTGGTCCCGACGGTCCAGTTCCTACTTCGGTATTTACCTGCAACCGGAATATGCGACCAGCGATAACGCCGATGTGGCCATCGTTGAACTGGAAAACTATGCCGCGGAAGTGCTGCCCTCGGATTTCCGATTCAGCGTTGACCGAGGCTCGTCCTTCGGCCGTAGGACCGGAGGCAAGCGTGTCGAGTTGGAGATTACCGGGCCCGAACTCGATTATCTGCAATTAATGAGTCTGGCCTTGGAAGACAAACTCCAGGCCATGCCCGAAGTCAAGCAGGTCTCCAACTCTTTCAGTCAGGCAAATCCCGAGCTTCAGGTGTTTCCGGACCGCGAGCGACTGGCGGACCTGAATATGAAATCACAGGACATCGCCGACACCGTGGAAACCATTCTCGAGGGCACTCGTGCCTCATACTACAGGAAGGACGGAAAAGAATACGAGATCATCCTCAAGGCGAGGATAGGGCAGATCCTGCATTCCGACAACTTGCGTGATATCTTGATCGCCACTCCGGCCGGTGGAACGGTTCGGCTTGGCGAAATCGCGGAAGTCGAAAAGCGCTTGGGACCTGCCCAGGTCGACCACATTGACAAGGAGCGTGCGATATCCCTGCGGATCACTATCCAGAATGGGGTCGCGCTTCAGACCTTCATGGCCAAGGCCAGAAACGATATCATCAAACCTTTTCAGGACATCATCCGACGGGAATATGGCGCCGACGCCGTCGGTTATCAGGCTCGATTGGCGGGAACAGCTGACGATCTGGAGCGCACCATGGCCGCTCTATCCAAGTCGTTTTTATTTGCGCTGTTGATTTCCTACCTGCTGATGACCGCGTTGTTCCAATCCTTTTTCTACCCGCTGATCATCCTGTTCTCTGTTCCCCTGGCAATGTCCGGTGGGTTTCTCGGAATCTGGGCGATGGGATCCGAATTCAACGTGATCACCATGCTTGGATTCGTACTCTTGGCCGGCATCGTCGTCAACAATGCAATCCTCTTGATCGATTTCTCACTACGGTCGGTACGCTCCGGAGTCGAATTGCACAAGGCGGCGCTCGAAGCAGTGCGGATACGGATCCGACCTATATTCATGACATCGATGACGACTGCATTGGGAATGATTCCATTGGCCCTTGGCCGCGGCGTGGGTTCAGAACTCTACAGTGGCTTGGGAACGGCGGTCGTCGGTGGAATGATCCTGTCAACGATTTTCACGCTGATACTAATTCCCCTCCTTTTGGTCAGCGCGCTCGAACTGAGGGAAGCCGTTGTCTCGCGGCTGTCCATCGGTAAAACAATCGTTCCAAGCCGCACCGGCATCAATCCAAGTTGATGTATTGAGCTACCTTTGAACCCGCTGCATCGTGAAAGGATAAACCCAAAACCGAATATGAAAAACACACTGCTTTATTTGTCGCTGATTTTGTTGATCAGCGACCTTCACGCACAACCGGCGGCAGGACGGGGACAAAACCGTCCACGAAGACCATCACACGATATCCATTACAAGCTGAGACCGGACTCAAAACTCATGGAGGGCGTGCCCAAGGGTCGATATACTGATCCAAAAATAATCCAGAGTCAGGTGTTTCCTGGATACCAGCACACGTATTGGGTCTACGTTCCCGTACAGTTTTCCCCACACGCGTGGGGATGGTCCGGTGCAGAACCGGCGGTGCTTCCGTCATCAACTGTGTTTCTGTTCCGATGAGTTCTCTACGTCCCACCTTAATGATCCGATTGTTTCTCTCCCCGCCTTGATTACTTGGGTGTATAGGCGTCAAGTATTGAAGATATTTTTGATGGCATTTTCGTAGAATTCTAAATTACTTTGGACTGGAGATCGATTCGTAGAATTCGCCGAGCAGTTCGTGATACTCACGGTAACCGGGAAAGAAGGGAGCTATGTTCTTAGCGTTCCAGTCTTGGTAAAGTTGTATGAGGGAACCAAGCACTTCGGGTCTTTCGGAGGCAAGGTTTCTGGTTTCACCGACATCTTCATCCAGGTTGTAAAGTTGGAGACCCGTTTTGTCGCGGGTTTTGGCCAGTTTCCAGGGACCACTGCGGACCGCATAGTCGGTTCCATTTTCCATTCGCCAGAAAAGAGCTTCGTTCGGAGCGCCTGGATTTTCACCGGTAAGATAGGGAATGAGGTTCACGCCTTCCAGTTTTTCCTCGATAGGCGCCCTCCCCATTTCGAGGGCTGTTCTCATGAGATCGATAGACACTACCGGATGATCATAGAGCACACCGGCGGGAACCGTGCCCGGCCATGAAACAATAAAGGGAACACGGATACCGCCTTCATAGACTTCGCCTTTGCCTCCGCGCAAGGGTCCATTGTCGGATGCATTGGCATGTTCGGGACCGCCATTGTCACTCATGAAAAAGACGATCGTATTTTCCCGAAATCCTAGTTGATCCAAAGTCGTCATCACCCGACCAATTTGTTCATCGAGGGCATCAACCATAGCGGCGTAGGTGCGTCGCTTCTTGTCCTGAATTTGCGAATACTTCTGAATAAATTCTTCAGGTGCCTGCAGGGGTCCATGGGGAGCATTGTAAGCCAGAAAGAGAAAAAATGGGTTTTTTGTATTTCTATGGATAAACCCAATCGCTTCATCGGTCAGCTTTGTAGTCAGATAATCCTCCAATGGTTCTGGCTGCCCATTGCGTTCGAGAGGCGCGTAATAGCCTTCATGAAGCCGTTGGTTTAAATCGACTTCGAAGTAACGGTGTCCCCCACCTCGAAATCCGAAAAAGAAATCAAACCCGCGGGCATTGGGTTGAAAGGGCCGGGCCGAACCCAAATGCCATTTGCCGATTCCTCCGGTCGCATATCCGGCTTCCTTCATACGAGCGGCCACCGTTTTTTCCGTCTTGGGAAATCCCATAACCATGTTGTGTTGATCGTAGGCAATATTCCTTTCATAACCGAAACGATGCTGATATCGAACCGCCATAAGCCCGGCTCGCATGGGACTGCAATAGGGATGTGAGGAATATCCACTGGTAAAGCGAACACCTTCGCTCGCCAGGCGATCAATATGGGGAGTTTGGATGTCCTTGCACCCATACGATGTCACGTCGCCGTAACCCATATCATCGGCTAGAATAAACACGATGTTCGGCTTACTCGATTGCGCCTGAACAAAGAGCGCGGTTGCAAACATTACGAAAAAGAAAATCCGGATTAAGTTTTTCATCATTACAGGTTTCTCGGGCCGTAGATTTCATTTTTACTCATAAACTCCCCCCATTTGACCACTCACTCGGACAGCGGTTTCACCCTGAAATTCCACCTCGATAAGCTTCTCGCTGGGTGGAATACGCATGGAGGTCTTTTGGCCCGTCTCGGCATCCACGACCGATCCATCGGAAGGGTAGCAATACTTGCCGTCGATGCTGAAGGCAACCCACCGGTTTCCATGGTCTCGTCCCCAGGGTTGATTGATTTCGTCGAAAAGCTCCACATGCCCCTTGAATTTAGGAGCAAATCCTGATGTTGAGATATCGAATACATTGAGATAACCCCATTGGTCGTCCAGGTACCAGACCTCTCCGGCGTCTGGCCGCACGGCGATGCCGTGACTGAATGGATGATCGCCATGAGGCAGACCGCCCTTGGCCTTATCCCAGTGCCGCGTCCTTTCTCTGGGAGGCATATGACGAACTTCCGCGACAGCCCCAGTCTCAATGTCACCGATTCCGAAGCCGGTCAGATAGGTCAGGTTCGCATAAACATACCGCTCGTCAGAATCCACCGAAAAGGGTCGAACAGGCCAACTGAAGGGTCCCAATTTTTTGACGACGCGGTGAGTTCTTTGGTCCGCCAAATACAGTGTATGATGACTCCGCCCCGCAAGGTACATATATTTTCCACGCTCACCCGACCAAGTATTGTGAGGTCGCCCCGGTCGTTTGAATTGCGTGATTTGATCCCCACTGGAAGGATCCAGGATCAACATCCTGTCACTGCCCTTCATTGGAACATACAACGCGGAACCATCGGCCGTAATGGAGAGTCGATCGGGATGATCAAGCCCAAATTTCTCTATCGTATTGATTGCCCACTGAACTTTTCCCGTCGGCAGATCGTAAGCAGTCACCGTGTCCTCGCTCTGTTGAGTAATGAAAAGGCGGTTGGTGGCCGCATTGGCGCAAACTCCACCGACCACACTGCCCACCATTGGAAAGGAACGCACGAACTTGTGTCCCGATGCAATGTCAAAGATGTCCACTCGTTGATCCTTATTGTTGGTGACATACAAATGTCGCTTCACGCTATCCCGGGAGGCATCCTGGGCCAAGGATTCAGAAGGCCGAACTAGACTACCCGCCAGCCCAGCGGTGATTCCTGCAATGAAGTTCCGTCGGTTAATGCATTTGGAATAGCAATATCTTGAAGGGTTCATTTTTGTGTTACTATTCATAAACAGTGGACAGGCGGAAAAGGAGCTTAACCGAATGGAGCCGGAAAGAACAGGACAACATGAATGACTTTTTAAGACCACTCGATTAAAATCAATACTGGCACACAGCACTATCCACTGGCAATCAAAAGAAATCAGGACGTCAAGACAACTCCAACTCCAACTCTCGCCTCGTTCCGGTGGAGGACGCGAAGCGCTCGGTTTCGATGCCCATGCCTTGCAGCATAGTGACGAATAGATTGGGGAGCGGGCAGTTGTTGTCCCGATCGAAGGCAAGGTGCTGTCCATACTTGAGGCGACGTCCAGCGAGATAATGCTTTGAAAGATCATCCACGATAAGCAGTATACCCGACTTCGCGGCAGTAATTCGACTGTTGACGATCAAGCTGACAGGAACACCTCTCCGTCTCAAAGCAATAAATTCAGTAAAATCGACTCTAGCCACGGAAATTTTAGCGCGAAGCCAAATTTTGAAGAAATAGGAGGAATCCAGGAGAAAGACCAGTACGATCACTAC
This sequence comes from Verrucomicrobiales bacterium, assembly GCA_012959985.1. Taxonomy (GTDB): domain Bacteria; phylum Verrucomicrobiota; class Verrucomicrobiia; order Limisphaerales; family DUCD01; genus DUCD01. The sequence continues at coordinate 15,213 of DUCD01000304.1, forward strand.
CAGCAGTCCCCAAAGGGTTAGCTTCCATGCGGCCGAAAAGGCCGCAACTACCGCCACTGGATTCTGCATCATCATTACCATTCTATAGAAATGACCGGTCAGTGGCTTCCGCTGCCTTCTTTGGTTAAGGGCGCGTTTTGGAGGCAGTCTTGATCTCTTCCAGCCTCGCGCTCATTAAACGCGCTCGTTCCGGATGCTTTCGAACGACATTCCGACCTTGGGACAGGTCGGTATCGAGGTTGTACAGCTGGGCATTCGGAGCCGATTCCTTGATCTTTCCATTCTCAATATCGCTATTGACCTGGCTGTCGAATTGGAGGGCCGGCGGACCGCCAAGAAGGTGTTGCCCCGGCTTGTTGCCTGAAAACCCGACTCCGCCTTGGCTCCGATGTAGATCCAATCCCCTTCGCGCAGCGCGGAATGGGTTTTCCGCGACGCCGCCAGAACCAGATGATTCCGAATCGGTTTCCCGGGCTTTCCGATCAACGCCGGAAGAATGTTGAAACTGTCTGGGCCTTCACCCTCCTCCAGTTCCTGGCGGGTCAGCGCCGCAAGAGCGCCCATCAAATCCACATTGCTGATCAGTTGATCCGATGTTGAGTCGGCTTCGATCTTTCCGGGCCAACGCACAATAAAAGGAACGCGATGTCCTCCTTCCCAGGCGTCGAATTTGAATCCTAAAAGATCTCCGTTGAAGCGGTGCCCCTGTTGCCATGCGGCCTGCCCTCCCTGATTGATCATTCCGCCGTTGTCGCTGGTGAATATAACAAGCGTGTTTTCCGCGAGACCCTCTTCTTTCAGCGTCCTCAGGACTTCACCGACAATCCAATCGAGTTCGTGAACAAAATCTCCGTATCGCCCGCACTTGCTCGTGCCTTTAAAAGGTGGATGAGGCGTGAAGGGATGATGGATGTTGGGGGTCGCTAGGTAGAGGAAGAATGGCCCATCTTTGTTGGATCTGATCCATTCCAATGCCTTTCCCGTCAAACGGGTCCCAACAAAGTTGTCATCGTAAAGCGCGTGTGCCGCCGATCTGGCCGAGCCCCATTTTTTCCGGATGCGCCGCGGTCTTCGCCCTGACTCCGCAAACAAGTGGATCCTCCGGAACCAAGCCATGGACCCGGTGGTTTTCGACATACACGAAGGGCGGATGACTGTTCACCACCGGCACGCCGAAGTAGTAGTCGAATCCACATTCCAAGGGGCCGGGTTTCAATTCACCATTCCAATCCGGAGTATTCTGACAGAAGCCGAGATGCCATTTTCCAATGCAGACAGTGGCGTAATCCGCGCGTTTCATCACATCGGCTACTGTCACTTGATCCGGATCGACGACCAAACCCGTTCTCAGGAAAACCGGAACCCAAAGGTTTCTTCGAAAAGGATACTCTCCCGTCAGCAACGCGTAGCGTGACGGGGTACAAACGGCGGAAGCGGAATGCGCGTCGGTGAATCTTCTTCCCTCGCCCGCCAACCTGTCGATGTTGGGTGTCTTCACTTTCGTGGCGCCATAACAACCAAGGTCGCCGTAACCCAGGTCATCAGCAAACATCAGGACGATCGCCTCGGCACCGAAAAAGTGGAAAGGGACCATCGCCGGAAAGATGGCGAACGAGATTCGAATCAAAATTTTAAGCATTGGCATGGCAAGGTGGATTATCAGGTCGTTCAATATCTAATCGAAACTCCGCGGCCGTTTCAACAGGCGCTCGGAAGAAATTCATCCTCCCGCCGGAGTGGCCCAGTGTTCACGGTATCTCCGCGACAGCATCCCATCGGCCGAGGGACTGTTCAGGACTCTTTCCTTTTCGGGATCGAATTCGAGAAATCCGGATGTTCTCACAGCTATATTGCCGAGGTGACAAAGAGTTGCTGAATAATGTCCGGTCTCAATGCCCGCTGAAGGCTTGCGGTTCAACCGGATGGCATCGAAAAAATCCTGATGATGTGTTTCCACATCCAGACTTCCCGTCATTTCCTCGCGCAGTTCGTTGCGTGGCCCGAAAAGTTTCCAACCCCTGCTCTTTCCGAATATCATCATTCCGTCCGTTCCATAAAACGCATTGCCGTTTTCATGGCCTTCCTGAACGTAAGGAGACCAGATGCGTTGTTCGAACATCAACTGACGGGGTCGTCCGGTTTTCTTCTCGGGCAAGTACTCGAACAGGACATTCTGAGTGTCGGGAAACTGCTGATCATCGTCGAAGAAGTATTTGCCTCCCATCGCTGCCATCCTAACCGGAGCAGAATCCATATTCAGCCCCCAACGGGCAATATCGATGTCGTGAACTCCATCGTTGCCGAAATCTCCGGCCCCGTAATCGAACCACCAGCGCCAGACAGAGTGAAGCATGTTGCCGCGATATTCCACCTTGGGAGCCGACCCAAGCCAAGCATCGAAATCGAGGTGAGAGGGCGCTTCACTCGGTTGCGTTTTTCCGATGCCGCGCCGTCGCTGACTGTTCCACGCCTTTGCGGTCAGGATTTCTCCGATGGCTCCGTCGTGCAGCAACTCGATCGCTCTCTTCACATACCGGGCGCTGCGGCTCTGGGCCGCGACCTCGATGACTCGATCGTATTGCCTACCTGCCTCGATCATCAGCCTTCCTTCCCGGACATTATGGGAGCAGGGTTTCTCCACATAAACATGCTTGCCGGCCTGACAGGCCAGAAGCGTCGCCGGAGCATGCCAATGATCCGGAGTGGCGATGAACACAGCGTCCAGATCCGGACGATCCAGAAGCCGCCGTAAATCGTCGACGGTTGCGGGCCTTTTCCCCGAAATCTTCTCGACTGCACCGGCGGCGCTTTCGAGTCGATTCCGATCCACCTCGCAGATTGCGGCCACTTCGACATCGGGATTGCCCGCCAGCCGGTTCAAATGGTTCATGCCCATTCCTCCCGGACCGAGCATTCCTATGACGATTCTGCTGTTTGGCGAACTGGCCGCGGCTCGCGAGGGCCAGCCCATCACGGCGGTGGCAGTCACTGCCTGGGATGAGGATTTGAGGAACTTACGTCTACCGATGCGGGCAGGAACAGATGGGTTTTCCGGATTCATGCTGATCTGGCGATTTAGGTTTCCAATTCCAAGAATAGCGGTTACGCTGTCAGTCTGAATTACTGCTTTTAAATAAACGAATCATCATGCCTGCCGCGTATCGAGTTGGAATCATCGGAAGCAGCGGTCGGGGCAATTACGGCCATGGACTTGACCGCGTCTGGCTGGATGTCCCGAACGCTGAAATTGTTGCCGTCGCGGATGACAATCCGAAGGGTCTCAGAGAGGCCGTCGGACGTCTCGGCAATCCGAAAGGGGTTGCCGATTTCCGGGAGATGCTGAAACAGGCGAGGCCCGAACTGGTCAGCATCTGCCCTCGCTGGCTGGATCAACGCCGTGACATGGTTCTGGAAGCCGCGGCCGCCGGCGTCAAAGGCATCTACCTTGAAAAACCCCTATGCCGGACGCTTCAGGAGGCGGACGAAATGGTCAAGGCATGCGAGGACGGAAATGTCAAAGTCGCGGTGGCTCATCAGACCCGCTACAGCCCTAAGCTGCAGACGATCCATGAAATGATCCAGGAAGGCAGAATCGGCCGGATTCTTGAACTGCGGGGGCGCGGGAAGGAGGATCACCGTGGAGGCGGGG
>DUCD01000305.1:0-1099 GCA_012959985.1 Verrucomicrobiales bacterium
GATTACTGGCGACCCGTCAGCCATTCTCCTTCATGGCTCTACTCGGCGCTATGAGCCTAGTCGGTATGATGATTAAGAACTCGATTGTTCTGCTCGATGAAATCGGAAACAATCGTGTTGCTGGAAAACTTCCCTATGATGCGGTTATCAGCGCTGGCCTCTCGCGAGTGCGTCCCGTCTTACTGGGGGCCGTCACCACCGTGCTTGGTGTCGCCCCACTGGTTCAGGACATTTTCTGGGTGGCCATGTCTGTGACCATCATGGCCGGATTGACGTTTGGAACAATCCTTACCATGGTCATTGTCCCCGTGTTCTATACCGTATTTTACCGGATTAAATCCCCCGTCAAATAGATTGAAAGTTGAAATGACTCAGAAGGACCTCTTCAAAGTGGTGCCCACCATAAGAATAATGTTGGAGTCAAAATCCCCCGTGAATCGGACTCCCTGAGACGTCTGATCAATCTTAGCCTGCCCCAAATGCATTAGAGTCGCCCCGACCGCAAAGTCAACTTCCTTGGGGCCTTTCCAGAAATAGTAAGCTGACAACTTGATCGTTTCATCAACGGGAAAGTCGATGGTGCGATTCTTGTCCGATACAGGAGAACTGTCATAGGAAGTTCCAATACTGTAACCCGCTGACCTGGACTTGAATTGGTGAACATAAGCGATCCCTGCATGCCATGTATCTTTCCACTTCCGGTCCAGTTTTGCCGTCGGGGAGAAAGCACCTCCGGAAAGGCCGATGCGGTTTTCACTGAAAACCGACCAATCCTGCCAGCCGACATTGAATGCCAAAATGTCCTGTTCGGAAAGTTTCAGCCGTAATCCTGCTTCAAGCCATTGTGGATTATCCCAGCTCACATCTACTTCATCAATCGCAGGAGTGGGAACAGCCAAATTTTTAAAGGTTGCATCGCCCTCAAGGTCGGTATCCGCCTCAGCTCGATAGACCAGACCAAGCAACATATTTTCGTTCAACTCAAAAGTAAGTCCTATAAACGGTTGAAAACCGATGTCGTAAAGATCATCAAATGATATTTTTCCATCGGGCAAGGGTCCCTGATTCACCGCTAACTCCTGCTCCAAACGAAGTATAG
>DUCD01000305.1:1110-1505 GCA_012959985.1 Verrucomicrobiales bacterium
CCGCGCCTATGGATAATCTATCATTCACTTTATAGCCCAATGAAGGCGACACAGCCACCCCGGACAACAGTACTTTAGACGTACTATAGTGACCGACGAAATTATCACCGAAAACGATTCCTCCCCCAATCGGAGCGGTGACGGATATACCCAGGCGAAATTTATCGGAAAGCTTTCTAACATAAAACATGCTGGGGACAGGTGCGATGTTCCCGGCATTTCCTCCGTCTCCGCCGCCTTTGAGCGCCAACTTGGAATCAAATTCAATCAAGGGAAGAAAGAGGGTCGTTCCGTATTCGAATTGATCCTCCTTCAATCCAGTCATCCCTGCAGGATTCGTATAGGACGAATCGGCATGAACCGTATTCACAGGATTCGCAACTCCGGCCGTTCCC
>DUCD01000305.1:1536-3144 GCA_012959985.1 Verrucomicrobiales bacterium
AGATAGAAGCCGGCACCAAAGGACTTGGTCAGACACAACAAACAAAGAAGAATTTGAAATCTCATGGGTATAAGAATTACTCTGGCTGCAATCGGATTTGCCGCTATTATTAATCGTTACATAAGTTCACAGGTCAGTAGAATAATATACAATTGATTCATTGTCCTCCTGCTCCTGCTCCTGCTCGTTCTCCTGCTCGTTCTCGAAAAAAACCCACATAATTCGCACTGCTCTGCACTGCACTGCTCCGAGGACGAGTAGGATTACGAGGACGAGAAAACAATTAATTCAGGTTACTCAGTCACCCTTGGCGAAACCGGGTGGTGTTTTAACCCATGAATACCCTTTTTTTGCCATATTGAATCCGAGTTCATACACTTTCCCATAAACACCGGGTCGATTGGTTCTGAGGGCTTTTCAGTGAAGTCTGACGGGATATACGCTAAGTTGAAATCGTTACCGTCGCGCTTACACAGGGCATAAATCTGGTAAATATCACCGACGGCCTGTGTTCGGATCAGCGAGTCGAGGGAGCGACCCGCGATCGAAAGCAATTTGCGATTGATACCTTGATAATCGGGTTCAAGGAAGGCGTTCCTTATCACGTAGGCTTTAGGATCACCTTTCACTTTGAGCTTTTCTGTAACACGTGACCAATCCACAGCTGCCGGGTAGACAAATACCTGGGCGCCCGTGCCTCCATCAACGTGCATCTCATCAAATTCCATTCCGTTGTTTACGACACTGAAGACAACAGGCGGAAAGGCGACCGGTATGGCGGCCGAAGCCAAGAGGATGTTGTGGATAAGTTCCAACTTACCGGGATGATCGCTTGCGGCAATAGCCCCGACGCTCCAGATCACGGATCTTCCGGCATCGAGATTGACGGTACCAACGTAGAGTCGGCGACCACGCTGATGCTCACCGGCAATGGAATCAACAATATCGGCCGTCACATACTTTGCAATCAGTGCTTTCATGGGAGCCGTGTCAGTCATTGCATCGCTGAAAACAGCTTTCAGGATTCCCCGCTTTTTAAACATGTCCTTGGTCGACGTCGTGGTGTAGATTTCTTTGAGTATGGCATCGTAATCCGATCCAAGAAAAGCAAAGGGCGCCATCAGTGCGCCCGTGCTGATTCCGGTCACCATAGTGAACTCGGGTCGAGTACCGGATTCACTCCATCCCTCAAGGAGTCCTGCACCGAAAGCTCCGTGTTCACCCCCACCCGAAATGGCGAGGTAATTGTGAGCTTTCTGGTAGGTGCCGGAAAAGTGTTCGCGAAAATCACTCTCAGTATAGGTATTCAGCCGATCCAGGGAAAATTGGGCCACTCGTCACCCCAAAAGCGGGCTTCTGGAATCCCTGCAATCTCAACCCTTGAGGTAAGTTCTGTCGGCACCGGATTCCTGGCCGGAGTACTGGCGCAACCCACCAAGACCAAAAGGAAACCAATGACAGCCAGATGACTTGCGGATATCCAGATTTGTTTTTTAATTCTAAATCTCATGGCGGCTTATCATTGGTTGAAACTTACTCTCAATCCCGACCCTGATTTCGGTTATACTCTTACGCATCAAGTTTTCGGATTTAAACCTCGGAATTCTT
>DUCD01000306.1 GCA_012959985.1 Verrucomicrobiales bacterium
AAAAATACGCCGGAGTTTCTGAAGGCGCATGTCAGTTTGCCACAGCACTTTGCGGCCAGTGGTTATAAGACGCTGACGGCGGGAAAGGTTTTTCATCCAGGTGTAAACCTCAATCGGCATTTTGATGTTGTGGGACCACGTTCGGGACAGTGGCTCAAGAGTCTCGACAGAAAAGTTCACGACAAGCCGAAAGGGTGGCACAGTACCTGGGACTTCGGGCCACAGGACTACGATGAATCAAAGTTCATAGATCACATCACAGCCACCTGGGTCGCCGAGCAACTTGGCAGCGAACATGATAAGCCGTTCTTCCTCGCCTTCGGTTTCTATCGTCCGCATGTACCGTTCTTTCCGCCACGTCGTGTGTACGACAGTTTCAGGGACGTACAACTACCGCGCGTTGATGACGATGACTGGAACGATATTCCCAATGCGGCCCGCAAGGTGTCGATGAGCAACTTGGGCGTGTTCTTGATGCGCTCGACACGGGGCCGCATGCGAAAGACACGATTGTGGTGTTGTTCTCGGACCACGGCTACCACCTTGGTGAAAAACAGCGATGGTCGAAGTTTTCACTATGGGAGCGGACAACGCACGTCCCGCTCATTATGAGTGTGCCTGATGGCATCAAAGGCAGGACAGACAAGCCTGTTGAATTGTTGAGTATCTATCCTACACTGATCGATCTCTGTGGATTGCCTGTGAATCCAAAGCTTGAAGGGGTCAGTCTCGAGCCATTGCTCGAAGATCCTGACTCCGAGTGGAAGCACGTCGCTCTGTCTACACTGGGCCAAAACAATCACGCCGTACGTGATGAGCGTTGGCGATACATCCGATACGCTGATGGTAGCGAAGAGCTCTACGATCATCAGACCGACCCAAACGAGTGGAGTAATCTTGCGGTGCAATCGTTGACGCCAGAGCACGACGCAATCATCGCGAGACTGAAAAAGTATCTTCCTGGAACGAATAGGCCCCAGCGGGGCACTGAATCAAAGAAAGAAAATCCCCTGTGATATTCAATTCAACAAAAATAATCGTCACCCTGCTACTGCTCACCACGTCCATCATTTCAGTTGCTGAACCAACTCAGGCAAACGAGTATGATGTCGTTGTTGTTGGTGGCACACCTGCTGGAGTCGCTGCGGCTATTGCTGCTGCACGTGCCGACAAGACAGTGATTATCATCGAACAGGCACCTGTCCTTGGAGGTGTGCTTTCTTCGGGGGTACTGAGACTCGATGACAAGTATGTGGAATCAAACAGCGGAGTGATGGAGGAATTCCGCCAGCGCGTAAAAGCCTACCATCGCAGCGAGATGGCAGATGATCCTTTGGTGCAGTCCCATCTGAAAAACAACCCTAGAAACTGGAATATTGCCGAAGGTCGGGCTTGGGAGCCGCATACGGCCGCCAACATTTATGCGGAAATGGTTGCCGAACACCCGATGATCACAACGCGGTTCAACGAAGTGGCCGTCGATGTGAAAATGAAGGACGATCGTGTCACGGGGGTGGTCACACGCGAGCGTGACAACGAAGGCGCACTCGGTGCAGAATATAGTTACACCGGCAAAGTGATCATTGATGCAACGTATGAAGCAGACCTGGCAGAATATGCTGGGATTCCATATCGCATCGGACGTGAAGCCCGATCCAAAGAAGAGCCGCACGCAGGGCACATCTATACAACCTATTTCCGCAGAGTGAAGGGAACACTGCCCGCCACGATCCTTCCTGAGAGTACAGGTGTAGCTGACCACCGATCACAGGCATTCACTTATAGAATCACTGCGAAGGATTACGGCCGACCCGACCATCCCTATCGACTGAAGGAACCACCGCCCGGTTACGACCCTGGCAAGTACAACTGGAGTGCGAACAAGAAGCCAATCATACCGAATAATAAATTTGATCTACTTCGCATCGTCTGGGGAGGCGATCTTGTCGGACACGGTACTCAGTGGGTCTTGGCCGACTGGGAAGAGCGTGTTGAGATTGAAAAAATCTATCACAACCACGACCTTGGCTACCTCTACTACATTCAGACCGAAGGAGGTTCACCCAACATCGGTCTCCCCGACGATGAGTTTCAAGACAATGGTAACTTTCCATATAGGCTCTATGTTCGCCAGGGTCGCCGCATTGAAGGGCTCTACACGTTAACCGAAAGTGATCTGCACAAGGATCTTCGTGGGGATGGTTTCCGTGGGCCGTTGCTTTCGGATTCGGTAGCTATTGGAGTGTATGGAATCGATGCACATCGTGTGCAAGGCCCCGATAGCCGAAAGGAACCGGCGTACGGAAAAGGCGCAGCAGAAGGCACGCTGCATCTACATGATGCAACAGGGCCTTACCAGATTCCTTACGGCACGCTGGTGCCCAAACAGCACAACGGTATTCTGTTTCCAGTGGGTATTTCTTCGACTCATGTTGCCATCTGCAGTGTGCGGATGGAGCCCGTCTGGTCGGCACTTGGGCAGGCTGCAGGGGTCGCGGCAGCGCTAGCGATCAACAACAAGGAGGAACTCAGAGACGTCACTGTAGAAGCCATTCAGGATGAACTTTTAAGACAGCGATGCACCCTGTTTTTCTACACAGACCTCCCTGGAGATGCGCCCGCATTCACTGCGGCGCAGAAACTAAGTCTGCTGGGCGCCGTGGCCGGACCGGATATCAATGATTACGGCATCGAACAGGACAAAGGCTTAGCGTCGCTCAGATTGGAAGCGTATCGCTTCCGCCCCGATGAACCGATCACACTCGGTGAGTTTTCCAAAATGGTGGTGAATGGTCTTCAGATTCCGCTCAGCATTACTGCTTCACACTTCACAGACGTACCCCGAGGGCACCCTGCTTTCAAATACATTGAAACGCTCTACGATTACTCCACTCAATCCGAAGAGCCATTCTTTGACTTTGAACCGAGTGATGATTTTAAGACGGCCCTCGCTCACCCTGAGAAACATGTAACTGGTGTGCAAGCAACAAAAATACTCTCCGGTCTGCTTCAGCGGGATGTTTCGTCCCAGTTGGAAAAAGATGCCGATATTACTCGAGGTGAAGCGGCGATATTGATTCATGAGCTTTTGTAATACAGGAGCATGGTGTCGCCTTATACAATGGATGACACTCAGCTGGGGC
>DUCD01000307.1:0-3882 GCA_012959985.1 Verrucomicrobiales bacterium
CGCGAGTTCGCATACCTCTCTGCAGCACCTGAGCCGGTGGAGTCATGGCCGCATCCCGGGCAGGAATCCAACCTGCCAACAATCCTGCTCCGAGCCCGATGCAAAGAGAAAAAGCGATCGTCCCGGAATCCATACGGGTTGCGGCGCGGGTGGTATTATAATAAAGCGCATTGACCGTTCCAGCGACCGCTTCCACTGAATACCTTGCTCCGAGAAAACCGAAAATTATGCCGAGCAGACTCCCCGTCATCGCCAAAGCAGAAGACTCGACCAGCCAGGCAATCTGAATCATCAACTGGGGCACGCCCATGGATCGCAACACAGCAATTTCCGATCGTCTCCTGACGACCGCCGCTTCAAGGGCTTGGAGGATCAGGTAGATCCCAACCAGTAATGCAAGAAAAGATAGAGCTGTCAGATTGAACCGAAAAGCCATGGTCATGTTTTTCCCGGTGTCTCTACGGGTCTGAGGACTCACGACCGCCCAACGCCCACGGGACAGAGCTTTCAAACGGCTTTCCGCCCACTCCAGATCTTCCCCCCTTTCGTTCCCTTCCGGCAGTCTCACTTCGATCCGATCGATGCGACCAGGTTGATCCGCCAATGCCTGCACCGCAGGTAAATCCATCAGCATCAGATTCTCCGGCACCGTCGCCCGAAACTCATACTCAGGGAGAATCCCCTGCACGGTCAGGTTCACCGGTTCATCGTGGATCAGAACCGCCAGGGAATCTCCTACAACGATGTTGTGCTTTTGGGAATACTTCCTACTGATGAAAACCCGGTCGGCCCGATTCAGCATTTGGACCAGGCTTTCTCCTTCATCTGAATCAAAGTTAAACCCCTCCTCCCCGGCATTCCGAAATGATCCACCTTTCTGTTCGGGTTCCAAGTAGAGAAGGTTCTGCAGAGCCATCAAATCCACCCCGACAAGCTGAAACAAAACTCCCTTATCACGATCGGACGGCCCCTTGGCAATCGACTCAACCGCCGTCGTTTCCACAACAGGAAAAAGACTGATCGGCAGTGAACCCAAAGTTTCCCGGATTTCTGATAAGGCGGAATCCGGAATGGAACCTGAGTCCGGAACGAGGACCCAATCACTTTGCCCCGTCAAAGAATCGCTGAACAGGGAGAAACCGGAAACCGCTGCTTGAGTGGCCAGTCGAATAGATACAAATACAGCCACTCCCAGAGAAAGAATCCCAACCAGAACCAGCGTCGACCGAAAGGAACGAACCCAGTGTCGCCAGGTAAACCACCGAAAAAGCAACCATAGCAGCTTGAAGAATTTCGAAAATTCGGATGAAAAAAACGAGCGATTCACGATTTCAACCGTCCGTCTTCAATATGAACAATGCGATGGCAGATCCGGGTTGCGGTTTCACTATGAGTGACAAGTATCAGGGCAATATTACGAGACTCCGTGGTTTCTTTGATCAATTCTAAAACCAGCTGTCCGGTCCGACTGTCGAGATTTCCGGTCGGCTCGTCGGCAAGAATCACACAGGGTTCAACTCCCAAGGCCCTGGCAACCGCCACCCTTTGCATCTCTCCCCCACTCAGTTCGTCTGGTAAGGCGTCCCGACGACTTTCCAGACCGACCTCCTTCAGCAATAAGGACACTCTCTTCTTTCTTTCTCGTTCTGGAACCTCGTTCAGCAGCATAGGGAACTCAATATTCTCCGTGACGGTTAAAGTCGGAAGAAGATGGAAAAACTGAAATATATGGCTGATCTGCTCCCGCCGAATCTTTGCCAGCTGATCTGTTCCGAGACTGGACAACTCAACTCCGCCCAGGAAGACCTGACCTTCATCAGGTTGATCTATGCCACCGATACAATTTAAGAGCGTGCTTTTCCCGGCTCCGGAAGGCCCCATCAGAGCGACGCGTTCTCCCCGATGCACTTTGATGTCAATGCCCGCAAGGATCCGACGATCACCGTATTTACGCACCAATTGCTTTGCCTGAATTATGATATCGGATGAATCCATCTTGAAGTACCCGAGCTAATCATAAAGGTTTCTCAGGCTTTAAGCCAAAGCTTTATTGACTCACCAAAGTTAGGGCTCGCTGTCCCAGCGCGCCGCATGGCAGGGAGTGCTGTCCTCAGCACGTCGCCTCAGAAACAGGAATATCAGACATTTGACTTCCCGAATCAGAACGATTACATTCCATCCCATGATTCAGCGAGCCTATTTTTTTTGCGCGGGGGTATCTTTTTTCCTTACCGGGGTAGTTTCATCCCAAGCGGAAACCATTACCCTGATACCTTCGGCCGATACGGGTATTTTCGAACTGGATGAGAACTTCAATTTCGGGGCTCAGGATCATGTCGCTGCAGGAACTCTGGCCAATACCGTCGGGCGAACCAAAAGCCGTGCACTCTACCAATTTGATGTTGCCGGGCAATTGCCGGAAAACGCGATCATTGAGTCCGCCAGTCTTGAAATCGAGATTACCCGTACGCCATCCGGACCCGCTTCATCGACCTTCGGCCTTCATCGAGTCCTGAAACCATGGGGTGAAGGCAATAAAAAAGGAGGCCTTCCGGGAGGGGCCATTGCGACCGAAGGAGAAGTCACTTGGCTTCACAGGTTTTTTCCCGATGAGCTATGGGGAACCCCCGGAGGAGAGAGCGACGCCGACTATTCCGAAACATCGGGCGCCACCGCCTCTTCGGGAAATACGAAAAGCACTCGCCGTTTCGTCTTTAATGAATCCGGAATCGCAGATCTCCAGAATGAGCTGGAAAACCCGGATTCCAACTTTGGCTGGATGCTGATCAGCGAGAATGAAAGCACCGCTAAAACCGCCCGCCGCTGGGCAACTCGCGAAAATTCAAGCACCCCGCCACAATTAGAAATTGAGTTTTCCATCAAAGCACCACCGGTGGTCATCGTGCCCCCGGTCATCACCTCCATTTCGATTGAGCTCGATGGTGCCACCGTAGAATTCGCCGCACAAAAGGGAGTGACCTATATGCTCGAAGCCGTTTCCAATGTCGAATCATCTGACTGGGCCTCCGTTTCCACCACCGAGGCAACCGAAGACGGCAACCTGAAAATTTCGGACCCCGAAACAAAACTGGCCCGCAGGATCTACCGGATCGCCGCAACAAATTAAATTCGGTAGGGCTCGCTGTCCCAGCGCGCCGCTTTGCTTAACTCATCATTTTCGGCACGCTGGGACAGCGAGCCCTACCCGCAGTCTCCAATTCGGCACGCCGGGACAGCGAGCCCTACCCGTTGATCCCTCCACACTCTGCGCCCTCAAATGATATGAAAGCTTTGCTCACAGTCCTTGGGTTTGATAGTTTTTCAGCATGGAGTTACCCACCAGAAAACGCCTAGCACATAATATTCCTCAGTGGGTAACGGAGAGCAGTTGTTTCTTCGTAACAATCAATTGCAATGAGCGAGACATGAATCAGCTCTGCCAATTAAAAACAGGGAATGCTGTCTTGTCAGCGGCTGCTTTCTATCATGAAAATCAACATGGTATTGTCGATTGATGTTACTAATGCCAGATCATCTTCACGCCATAATCAATTTCCAGAAAGAAACTGGAATGAAAACCGTCCTTTCAAACTGGAAGAAGTATCTGGCACCTACTGCTGACATCTCATGGCAAAGAGACTTTTTCGACCACCGACTCCGCAACCACTTCGAAGAAGAAGAGAAACGGAGCTACATACTCATGAATCCGGTCAGGAAGGGGCTTTGCAAGACAGCGGAAGATTGGCCATGGGTGTTCTATCCTCCAACCAGGTAGGGCTCGCTGTCCCAGCGCGCCGCTTCGCTTAACCCCATCATTTTCGGCGCGCTGGGACAGCGGGCCCTACCCGTTACCTCCAATTCGGCGCGCTGGGACAGCGGGCC
>DUCD01000307.1:3961-8878 GCA_012959985.1 Verrucomicrobiales bacterium
TCCAATTCGGCGCGCCGGGACAGCGGGCCCTACCCGTTACCTCCAATTCGGCGCGCTGGGACAGCGGGCTCTCACACTCAAATTTTCATTCTTGAAAATGGCTTGATTCCTGCTTCCAAATTTCGGAGTTTAATAGGGCATTATGGTTATGAATAAAATCAAATTTTTCAGACGGGCTTTGACGGTTCTTCCTATTTATGGGCTTCTTACATTTTCAGAATCGACCGGGTTTTCTCAGGAAAACAACGATTCCCGACCTTTTATCGCTTCGGTTGCAAATGAAGTGGATGACTTGGTTGTCGAAGCAGGAGTGGCATCGGGATACCGCCACGCAGTGCTGGAGGCACTATCCGATGCCACCATACAAGGACCATGGATTAACCTGATTTCAGGTTCTTTGGATGGCAATTCGGGAATTGTCACATTCCGTTTTCCAGATCCCGGTTCCTTTCAATTGATTCGCATCCGCGTCGGAACCGATGAAACCGTCCCCGAAGCCCAATTATCAGGTGATCAATTTTTCTCGGTGGAATACACAGACAATCCGGGCGATCCCGGCGGTGATCCGGGTGGAGGGAATGAAACCGACCCGAATCAGGCTCTGATCAGCGAAGAACAAAAAGTGGGGCACCTGCTCAATCGGATCGGCTATGGGCCCAATATCAGGGACCTTCAAACGGTCCAGTCCATGGGGATCAAGGCCTACATCGAGCAACAACTGAATCCGAAGTCCATTGTTGAGGACGATCCGAGACTGGAAGAATCGGAGTTCGGTTTGTTTGAGAACATTTTTTCCAGTCCGGAAAGATCACAAATCATGGAGGGTGATATCTGGAAATATATAAAGGGAACGGAAGAACCACCTGAAAACTGGAACGGGGTGGATTTCGACGATGACAATTGGTCGCAGGGCGCCACTGGAATCGGATACGGAGATGATGATGATGCCACCATCCTCGCCGACATGCGCAACAGTTACCTCTCGGTCTATCTGCGCAAAACCTTTACGGTCGAGAATGCTTTAGAAGTGACACAGCTGAATTTGTCCGTCTTCTACGATGATGGATTTGTCGCTTATCTGAATGGGCGAGAAATCGCGAGAGCCAATATGGATGGAGAGCGCCCTCCGCACGATCAGACGGCCACTGCTACCGTGGGAAATTTTGATGAGGCCGACTTCTCCATTAGTACAGTTGGCTTCAATCGATTGAATAAAGGGGAAAATGTCCTGGCCATCCAGGTACATAATACCAACTTAACCAGTTCGGATCTCTCAATGCGTCCGGAAGTCTCCAGTTACACTTCTGAACCCCTGCACCGCATGACCCAAGTCCGGAATCTCCAGAATCTGGTTCATGTCCGAGGAGCTTATTCCAGAAAACAACTGCAGACCGTCCTGGCGGAATTCTGGGAAAACCATTTCACAACGGACTTTGACAAGGTTGAAGAATACATGGAGGACCTTGAGGATATCTACGATCAACCCGCCATGAATGAAGATCAGGCAACCGAAGAAGCGGCTGAAATGGAATTTACCGAATACCAGTTCTTTTATGACAACGCGCTGGGGAATTTCGGAGACCTGCTGCTCTACAGCGCCACGAGCCCTCCCCAATTGATCTACCTGGACAATGTTCAGAATCTCAAGGACGAACCTAATGAAAACTATGCCCGGGAGATTCTGGAACTCTTTGCCTTCGGTGTGGACAACCGATATAACCAGACTGACATTGAGGAACTGGCCAAATGCTTTACCGGCTGGTCCATTCGAAAAGTCCGCCCGGAAAACCACCCGTCCTTCCCCGCTTCCTCCAGAACTCCTCCCATAGAGGATCAGGAAGTTTCACTGGGTGATATTATCAAGATGAACCATGGAACCGGGTGGCGTTACCTTAAAGGCACCGAAGAACCTTCACCGAATGAGGAAGGTGAAGCGACCACTGACTGGACTCAACCCGATTTCGACATCACATCATGGTCTCTCGGTCCCACCGTCATCGGTTATGAAGAAAAACAAACTCCGTTGCCGCTCCGAACTGAACTGAACGATATGAACGGCAACTATGTTTCCGTTTATATTCGTCGAAATATCACTTTTAACAATCTGGAAAATTTCAGGAATACCCTTCTCGAAATCAGTTATGACGACGGATACGTCGCATACATCAATGGCGAGGAAGTGAAACGTAGCCGGACACTGCGCAATTACGGTGAACCACCGACCTTTGATCAAGTCAGCCGGAATAAGGGTAATGAAGCTCGACCGGACTTCATTCGACTTCAAGACTATTGGGACTTGCTGAAGGAAGCCCCGGAAACCAACGTGATCGCCGTTCAGGCACATAATCAGAAATTGCAAGGCTCTTCAGATTTCAATGTCTCGGTCCGGCTCATTGAACGACGCTTGACGCCGGACAGTATTGCCATGAGTGACCGGAATGCCGAATGGACCTTTCGATTCGATCCGGATGAACACAACCTGGAACCAAAGACTCTTTTTGGCGGCACTCCACATGAGATCAGCATTCCAGGAAACCGAGTCGGTCTGGAGGGAGTCAACGACGCCATTGACGTGATCGATGCCATGGTGCACCACCCCTCCACGATCGAGCACATTACGATCAAGTTACTCAACCGTTTTGTTTCCGATGAACTCTCTTTGGCCACTTATCATGACCGCAGCGCCCCGGAGGACCTTCTGAAGCTGGAAGAAAAGGCCATTGCCGCCTGGCATTCCACTCACCCACCCGGAAACATCAAAACCGTCATGACGGCCATCCTGGATCCATATAATCAATCAGGGTGCTTCTGGACCGAACGCGCCTTCCAGACAAAAATAAAAACGCCGATCGAATTCATCAACTCGAGCATCCGTGCACTGGATGGAGACATCTTTCGATTTGATCGCCTGCCCGCCAGGAACAGCGACATGGGGATGGAATTGTTCAGAAGAGATGATCCCAACGGTTGGTCGGAAATCGGATTCGACTGGATCGATACTGGCACGATGCTGGAAAGAGTTCAGTTCAGTCGGAACTTGGCATTGAGCAGCAATTATTCGGGCACCCGCTGGAATTTCATCAATGTGATCCGGGACAACAACCTTGAAACCGGCGAAGACATCATCGATTATTTTGATGAACTGCTTTTCCAGGGAACCCTGTCAGACGGTAGCAAAACCCTTCTTCTGGAGTTTGTAAACACCAACCAATTGGGAAATTTTGAAGAATTGGACCCTACTCGCAGAAATAATTTTCAGAAGCGAGTCAAGGAATTGCTGGGATTAGTTCTTGCTCTGCCGGAATGGCATTTCCAGTAAACGAATAGAGACAACGGATTCAATTCATTCAACGAGTATTTAATGACGGAACAACGGGAGAATCAATTATGAATATTTCACGAAGAAGTTTCTTACGCACCGGAGCCATCACCTGCGGTGCCCTCGGGTGCAATCTGGCAAGTCCTTTCATCATGAACCGCCAATTGCTAGCGGGCAATATTGACCAGAATAAAAAATTGCTGTTCATCTTCCAGCGCGGTGGAAATGATGGAATCAATACCGTCATTCCTCAGGGAGACGCCCAATACAATACCGACACCCGCCCCACCCTGTTCATTCAGGAGCAGCAGGCCATCGATCTGGGCAATGGATTTGCCCAACTTCATCCACAATTGATGGACCTGATGGAAATCTACAACAACTCTGGAATCAATGGGCAGGACGGTCCCGGTAATCTGGCCCTGATCCATCGCGTGGGTTACGCGGATCAGTCCCGATCTCATTTTGACAGTCAGGATTACTGGGAGAACGGGGTTCCCCGTAATGATGTCCTGAAGGAGGGATTCATCTACCGTCACCTCGCCAATACAATGGATCTCTCGAACAAGGAGAATGCATTTGCGGCTGCAGGTCTTTCCGGTTCTCAACTACTGGCTCTCAAGGGCCCCAAGCCATTCCCCAACTTCAGCCGGGCGGCACAATACTCTCTGGGAAATAATGTGGAACGGTCCGCCAGGTTTCTGGGCAACATCCCCACAGACCCCCAGGGCAGCAATGGCAAAGGGTTCATGGGCCTCTTCGGAAAAGCCCCGACCTCTCCCAATAAACCTTATCGGCTTCTCGTCAGCCAGACCGGGGAAGCTCTAGGCGATTCTCTTTTAGAAGTTCAGGGGGCGGTCGGACAGGGAGAATACTTAGCCGCAAATGGAGCGTCCTATCCAGGGGGATCCTTCGGTAATAAGCTTCAGGAAGCCGCCATGCTTTTCAAACGCACTAACGTGAAGGTGATGGGTTTAAACATCGGTGGATGGGACACTCATTCCGGACAGGGCATCAACAACGGCCGACAGGGCGATCTGCTTTATCAGATGGGCATGGGAATTCAGGCACTATACCGGGATCTGCAGGACCAGTGGGACGATCTCATCATCGTCACAATGACCGAGTTCGGTCGGACCTCAAAAGAGAACGGAAGTCGAGGGACAGACCATGCCGAGGCAAGCGTTATGATGGTGGCCGGCGGCGGAGTCAAAGGCGGTGTTTATAATTGCGATGCGGATACCTGGGAAGAGGGCGCCATGTTCGCAAAACGCGATCGTTACCTTTCACGTCGAACAGATTACCGTTCCGTATTCGCAGAAATCTTCACTAAGCATTTTGGGGACAGTCCTGATCTAATGGAAACCATCATGCCCGGCTACTCACAGGCCGTATCAGATAATCCATCTGATTTCCAGCCTCTGAATTTCGTGTAATCTCCACGGTAGGACTCGCTGCACTGCCATTAGGTTAAGGATTTTCCGCAGCAATTCAGGATCTTCGTACCTGAAGCTGGGGGCGCTGACCCCGGATCATGGTAAGAATGAATGCAATTTTCAACGATCCGGCCTCAGCGCGGCCAGCTTCAAGGGGCACTG
>DUCD01000307.1:8946-18850 GCA_012959985.1 Verrucomicrobiales bacterium
CTGGGGGCGCCGAGGCCGGAATATGGAAGAAATGAATGTCGATTTCAATGAACCGGGGTCGACGCCCCCAGCTTCAGGGGTGCCTGAATCCTTAACCGAAGGGGCAATGGGGGCGTGCTGTCCCAGCGCACCGCTTCGTTATACCACCATTATAATTAGACAAATACAGCGTGCTGGAACAGCACTCCCTACCGATATTTTCTTTCCGGCACCACGTTGATGGTATGGTAGATGTCAGCGGAAAGAGTTTCTCCGTTCTGAGTTTCCAGCTCCAGTTGTATTTCCATGGAATGGACGGGAACTAAGTCGGAAATTTCCAGGAAGACGCTTTTGCCATCACTGGATAGAACCGCTTTCGAGATAAGCGCTTCCTCTCCGGTCAGACTTCCTTTCTTACTCACTTTTTTCCCCGGCTGACGAGCAGAAAAAAGATCGGAACCGTATTCCTTCGACCAGAGGTAATTCCACTGCTGGAGTGCATAATTGTCCGGATCTTCCGCAATCGCTTTATCCAGAGGGGCGGAGAATCCAAGTTCGATGCCGTTTGAATAAACCTTCAAAGAGGAAACACTCTTCCATGTCCGCCCCGTATAGCGGACCCTATGCAGAGCACCATCCCTGGCGGCTGTTGTTTGCCATCCCTTTAATCCGGCCACATATAATTGTCCATCCTTGGGATTGAACCGTCCCCGCATTACGGACGATTGAAAACGAAGTGGAAACTTCACCACACCCCCTTGCACCACGCCATCGACTTCATCTTTCAGTACGCGGAACACACTGGATTTGCCGTAGGAAAGGTGCAGCAACTCCCCGTCTGGAATCCCCCAGTGATCGCCTTCCACCCAAACCTGCCCTCCAGATGAATTATCGACTGAGAACGGCAACCAACAAAGTGGGGGATCGAATGTATCGGGCAACGGATTACGATGGGCGGTCCCGAGACAACCATAAAAACCTCCCTTCTGAACCCAATTCAACCGACAGACTGGAGTCCAGATTCCCTCGTTATCAGAGCAGGTGATCTGACCTTGCGGCCCAACTCCGCAACCGTTGACCGCCCTTAACCCAGTGGCAAACACCTCCAACTGCTTTCCGTCCGGGGTGACCTTCAGAACACATCCATTGTGTGCGGAGATGGGATCAAAATACTCGGTCCCCAACAGGGGCGCCCCCTTGGTAAAGTAGAAGTTGCCCGCCGGATCGGTATGAAGATCACAGGCGAATTCATGGAAGTTCGGAGTGACTTCCATATCATTGTTGAAGTTTTCGTAATAATCCGCCTCACCATCCTGATTCAGGTCGTGCAGCAGTGTGATCTGATCCCGTCCCAACACGTAAATCCGGTCCTTCACAATTTTCAGTCCGAGAGGCTGAAATAAACCGGTGGCAAATCGTCTCCAATTGAGGTTTTCCAAGTCGTCGTCGATCCCGGAAACAGTCCAGACATCTCCATTCCAAGTCGAAATCGCAGCACTTGAACCCTCACTGAAAAAGTCGAATCCCCCGATTCGAATCCAGGAACCCCATGAATTTTCGGTAGGTAGAGTCAGGGTATCTACGACATATGCCTCTTGATTATCCGCATTACCCAGAACACCTTTGGTTTTGATGGTTTCCGGGAAACGTGTCGGAGCATTTTCTGTCCAACTGGAAACATTCTCGACCGGCTTCTTAAGATTCTTTCTAAAACTGGATAAACCTTGAATTTCAGATTGGCTGACGGCCACTCGGAAGCTTGTCGTTTGATCTGAAGCAGGCAAAACCAATACAAAGCTGCGCCCCTCCTTCAATAGCCATTCGGCGCC
Organism: Verrucomicrobiales bacterium; assembly: GCA_012959985.1. Lineage (GTDB taxonomy): Bacteria > Verrucomicrobiota > Verrucomicrobiia > Limisphaerales > DUCD01 > DUCD01. The sequence goes on from DUCD01000307.1 coordinate 10,755, forward strand.
GGACGGTGCCGCGGTCAATCCGATTAAGTGCTCTCCAAAAACGGCCAGGTTGTTGGCTTTCACTTTTGGGTTGCCAGCCTCAATATTCAGATCAAACAGAATGGGATCACTACTGGCTTGATCTTCTCTGGAATAAAGATCCAATCGCCCCCGCTCATCGTGTTCGAGAATCAACAATCGACATTCCTCACCGGGTCCCATTTTAAGTGTTCTGGTAAATACTCCTCCATACTTTGTGGGTATGAATTGAGGGGCATCGAGAATCTGTCGTTGACCGATGGTATAGGAAAATACAACTTGTTCGCCGTAAACGTACATACCACCATAACGCCCCCAATCGTCCGGGAGAGGCCCATAAGGTCGCGTCCGAGGATCCGAAAAATAAGTATCCCTACTCCAACCGGGGCCACTTGCCGTCATAAAGCTCAGATTGCCGACAACGGCGGGGCGGGATCCTTCCGGAGGACGATGGGTCCCGTCAAATGGAGTTCCCATGAGTTTCAGCCAACCGCCGGTCCACCCGCCGGCATACCTCAACAAATCGGTATCGAAACAAATAGAAGCGCTCTCTCCGAGATCCACCGTAATCCCCTTGAGAGTGATGCCCGAAGTATCTTCCCCTCCGACCGACCAAGGCATGGTCACTGAGGAGGACAGAAAGGAGCCATAGTCCATTTTTTCCCATTTAGGTTGAGCAAAAACAGAAAGACTCAGGGCAAGATGGATGCAGCAAACTCCTACAAGTAACGGGGATAGGATGCTCCATTGGCTACGGCTAAGATTTGAGTAGGGCATTTGCCCATGATTATGTGATTACTGAGTAGAAGCTGAAAAGGAAATTCGACCTATACCCGAACAGATGAAGGAATCCGTAGATGCCATAAGGTGCTGTCTCAGCGCGCCGCTTTTTCATCAATCAACAAACAGGTCAAACGGCGCGCTGGGACAGCACGCCCTACCGCATCAGATAGAATCAAGGGTCTGCCTGACCGAACGGACCAGATCCCCACACTTGACTCGGATATCGGATTCATTCGTTGCCACATGGGCTCCAAAATAAATTTTTGGATTTTCCAATACAGAAGTATCTTTCGATATTTTCGTCAAATACAAATGTACTTGATCCACACCAGTAGCGGCGACGATCTCTGCTACATTGTCTTTATCAAGCCCACCTCCCGGGAGAATCTGGATTCGTTTCCCCGCCGCCTGGACCATACGCTTGATTTCCGGGGCTCCCTCAACTGCAGTTGTTTCGCGCCCTGAAGTCAGGATTCGCGTGATGCCCAATTCAACCAACTGTTCAAGCGATTCGTCAGGATTCACTACAACATCGAAAGCACGGTGAAACACGGTTTGGATCTCCCTGTCCGCGTTCTCTGCCATGGCCTGCAATGTTCGGCAACGGTCCATGTTGATACGACCATCCTCATGCAGAAACCCGAACACCAAACCCTCCGCTCCGTTTTCGATAAACAACTCCGCATCACGTCGTATCACGTCGAATTCCTTTTCAGTATAACACATGCCTCCTTCGCGTGGTCGCAGCATTGCCATGACCGGCACATCACACTCCTGTTTGATCGACTGAAGCAATCCCAGGCTTGGGGTCAAGCCTCCCAGCGCCAAGGCACTGCACAATTCGAAGCGGTCCGAACCGGCCGCTGCACTCACCCGCGCGTCATCAAGTGATGAAACGATCGTTTCCAGTGTTATACTCATAGTTCAGCTTGAAGATCCGACAATAAAAGGATTTTGCAAAGTAAAAACCAGACTTAAATCAGCACGCCCTACCCTCGCCCCCTGCATGAATGAAAAGCAGCCGGGTTTATATCAACTTGCCTTTGACAGCGGTTTTCTCATCCCAACTCCGGGGACGCTTAGACCCGACTCCCGAGATCTTCTTGATGGTTATCTGGCTGCCCCGGACTTTGGCAGACTTCACGTCCAATTCTTCAGGGAAAAATAGTTGCTGGTGAATGCGTTGCCCTTTAGCGGGTTTATATCTGACATAAAGCTCTTTTGGTGTTCCTTCCTCGAAGAAGAGAACTTTGCTTTTTTCCGGACCGCATCGATATTCCTTGTTGAGAATGGTGCCTCCGACTTTGAACCTCTTCAAATAAGAGGCGTGCTTTTCCCGATAGACAATCGTGTAGACATCTTCGCGGTGGTAAAGGGCAACATAAACCACATTCTTACCTACAAAAATCTTTTCCGGCATGGCAATGACTTTAAAGGTGCCATCATCCCAGAGAATTAGAAGTTTGTCATACCCGGAACCTTTGATCGAAAACTCGTTCCCTCTGATCTGGTAACCCAGATAGCCTTTTTCACGGTCATAAACCACCGTATGGGCTTTCGCAGCTACTTCCTTGGCCGTTACTGTCTGGAAACTTGTTATCTCGGTAAGTCGAGGATACATCTTGCCGTATTCCTTAATAAGATACTTGAGGTGGGCAATCGTATATTTGGTGATTGATTTCAGATTCCGTGCCAGCTGATCCAGATCACCCCGGATTCGGTCCATATCCTCTTTGTGTTTCTCGATGTCGAAGAGGGAGATTCGGCGAATTGGAATCCCGAGGAGCATATCAACATCGTTCTGAACCAACTTACGGATCAGGTGATCCTTGAAGGGTTTGAATCCGTCAAAAACCGCCTTGCAGACGGCTTCCTGAGTTCGGCACTTTTCAATCCGCTTGTAGATGCGGTTTTCCACAAATATCTGAACCAGGGTCTTGAAATGAAGTTCATCGGTCAGCTTCCGTTGCTTAAGCTCAAGTTCGTTCCGCAGATCCTCCACCAACTTCCGTGCGTTGTGCTTCACCACTTCCGATACGCTGATAACCAACGGACGGTTTTTGTGAATCACGACAATACGGCTCGAGATCGGAACTTCGCAGTCGGTGAAGGCGTACAGGGCCTGTTTGGCTTTGTCGGGTTCCACACCAATCCCCAGCAAAATCTCGATCTCCACGTTTTCCGAGGTAAAGTCCTGGATCGATCGGATTTTAATCTTCCCTTTCCGGGCAGCATCCTCGATGGAATTCACCAGGGATTCCGTCGTGGTGGAAAAGGGCAATTGCCGGATGATCAATCTTGATTTATCTTTGACTTCAATGCGTGCCCGGATCCGGATCTTGCCATTGCCATCGTTGTAATCACTGGCATCCATCAGTCCTCCCAGCACGAAATCGGGCAGGATGGTAAATGGCTTCTTTCTCAGAACAGCGATCTCGGCTTCCAGAAGTTCGATAAAGTTGTGAGGGAGAATGCGTGCTGACAATCCGACAGCAATCCCGTCCGCGCCCAGCATGAGTAGCATTGGCAGTTTGCAGGGCAGGACAACCGGTTCTTTGTTCCGTCCGTCATAGCTGGAAACAAACTCAGTCAACTCGTCATTGAATATCTCCTTACGGGCCAATTCAGTCAGTCGGCACTCTATGTAACGCGATGCGGCGGCGCGATCTCCGGTGTATATATTCCCGTAGTTCCCCTGCCCTTCAATCAAGTATCGTTTGTTGGCCAGAACCACCAACGCATCATTGATCGAGGCGTCCCCGTGGGGATGAAATTGCATGGTATAACCGGTGATATTTGCAACTTTGATGAATTTTCCGTCATCGTTCCGATGAAGAGACCAAAGGATGCGACGCTGGACAGGCTTCAGACCATCGTCCAATTTCGGAATGGCTCGGTCCCGAATAACATAGGAAGCATATTGAAGAAAATTGTCATCAATCTGGAGTCTCAACACACCATCAATCCCATCCAGCGGATCATCTGAACTCCCATTCTGGACATAGGAATTGGTTGGAGGGACCAGATCACCATTGCCCGAAGAACCCGTCTTCTGAGGTTCTTCGATTTTGGTTTCCTCAGTTTCAGTCTCGTTCACCCCAAGTCTGTCGTGTGCTTGTTTTTCGGAAGAATCCTCTTTACCGGCCATTTTTGAATCTGTGACCGCCTTGAGAGGGGTCAGTTTCTGTTGCGTATTTTTTTGAGAAGGTGTTTTTTTCAAAGTTGTGTCCTGGTCTTTGGATTTGTCGGACGAGACCTCGGTTGCTTCGCCTACTTCCTCCATAAATCCAAATTCATACACAGGCACATCCGGAAAATCGGCAGAAGCGGAATCATCAGGTTGGGAATGTTCTCCCTGGCCGGGTTTTTCTGTTCCATCGAATTTCTTTTTCGGACTCATTCGCTGATCGTCAATCGTTGTCGTCTACGACTAGGTGATCCATGATGTAATTTCGGCGCTCCGGAGTATTACGCCCCATGTAGAAGGACAGGATTTTTGAGATGACCGGCTTCGACGCAGATTCAACTCGGGTCAACTTCATCTTGGAACCTACGAAATTCTTAAATTCCTTGGGGGAGATTTCCCCCAGACCTTTAAAGCGTGTGATTTCACACCCCCTCTTGAGTTTCCCGACCGCCTTGTCCCTTTCGGCCTCACTGTAACAATAATGGGTTTCCTTCTTATTTCTAACCCGGAACAACGGAGTTTCCAGGATAAACAGATGTTCTCTCTCCACTAAAGCATCGAAGAAACGAAGGAAATAAGTGATCAGCAGATTGCGAATATGAAGTCCATCGACGTCGGCATCGGTTGCCAGAATGACTTTCTGATATCGAAGTGAATCAACGCTTTCCTCTATATTCAGACCTCTCATGAGATTGTACATCTCATCGTTTTTGTAGAGAGCATCTCGCTTGAGGTCACAGACATTCAGGGGTTTCCCCTTCAACGTGAATATCGCCTGAGTATTGACATCACGACAACTGACGATGGAACCGGCGGCAGAAACTCCTTCTGTGATGAACACCATGGACTCCCCCCCCTTCCCCTTTTTATCCCCGAGGTGGTATTTACAGTCTTTCAACTGCGGAATCCGGAAGGTGACGGTCTTAGACCGTTCACGGGCCATTTTTTTAACCTTTTGAAGTTCTTTCCTCAGCTGCTGGGTATCTTCCACCTTGCTCAGGATACGCTCAGCCGTTTCCCGATTCTTGTGAAGTAGGTCAATGACAATTTCCTTCACACGGTTGACTAATTCACTGCGAATCTCGGTATTGCCCAGCTTATTCTTGGTCTGCGACTCGAAGATGGGCTCCTTCAACCGGATGGATATGGCCCCGACGATGCTTTCCCGCACATCCTCACCATCGAATTTCTTCTTCGAGAACTCATTGACGCCCTTCAGGATTCCTTCCCGGAATGCACTGAGATGAATGCCGCCATCTGATGTGTACTGTCCATTGACAAAAGAATAGAAAGTTTCCCCATAGCGACGGTTACTGTGAGTAAAAGTGAACTCCAGGATTTTGGAGACAAAATGAATGGGTTTATAGATCGACTCCTCGCCGATTTCCTCCTTCAGAAGATCGAGGATCCCGTTTTTGGAATAGAAGACCTCTCCATTGCAAATCAGACGAAGACCGGAGTTCAAGTAGCTGTAATGCCTTAATCGCCGCTGTATCAGCTGAAAATCATACTTGATGAATTTCTTAAAGATACTGGGATCAGGAATGTATTCGACCAGTGTGCCTTCCAGGGCATCCTTGTTTTTCCCCTTTTTCTGCTCGAGCAGACATCCCCGTTTGAATCGAGCTTCCGAATATTTCCCCTCCCGATGGCTGCGCACCAGAAATTGGGAAGAAAGCGCGTTGACGGCCTTGGTTCCCACACCGTTCAAACCAACACTGAACTGGAATACATCGTCGTTGTATTTTGCCCCGGTATTGATTTTCGAAACACACTCCACTACTTTCCCTAAGGGAATACCTCGGCCATAATCTCGGATTAAAACCGATTTTTCGTTGATAGTGATATCGATCTTTTTTCCATGCCCCATGATGTATTCATCCACGGCATTATCGATGACCTCCTTCAACAGTATGTAAACGCCGTCATCATAATGAGATCCATCCCCAAGTCGCCCGATGTACATCCCAGTCCGCAACCTGATATGTTCCAACGATGAAAGGGTCTTTATCTTACTCTCGTCGTATTTGTGCTGATTCTTTTCCGCCATACCTGTTGCAACTTGGAGTTTTTTTGAAGAAGTAGATAAAGGATGCCAATCCGACAATCAAACAACTTCGACGGAAAAATCAATCGAGGGCAAAAACGGGCCAATTATTCAATTTATTCACGCAACAGAATTCGGTAGGCCTGATCTATTGCAGATCGTTCAGCCCGGGCAAACAAACGAATCTCTTTCGGAAGATGGGCTACTTTCACTTTATCATACCTTCCCGACAGGATTCGGTACTGGGACTCCAATTCCTGTCGAACAAAAGAGCGATCCAATTGAAAAACCGCCAAACTCTCAAGGTATTCCTCAGTTTCTTCAGGTTGAACAGCATCCAAATCCTCCTGTGTTTCAGAATTTATCACAGCTTCCTTCCTGATCACATGACCGGACTTAATCTTTTTCTTTTTCCCGGGGCGCTTTCGACTGGAATACACAAACCGAGCCGGCAGCGGATTCTTCACCCCTACCACAACACCGAAGAAGATAAACAATACCTTGGTAAACTGGAAAAACGGCGAAATGGCCCAACTTGCCAATCCTCCGATACGATTCTGGAGAAAAAGACAGAAAAAATCAGCAATGATAAAAAAGCTGACGGCCCAGAAAAGACAGGAAATCACCGCCCCGAGGAAACTGAGAAATGATCTCGATGGTCTCATAACAAACTCAGCAGAGAGTTCACCCCCTTAGGCCACAAATCATAAAACTTCAATTTTGGGTCGTGAATCATACAAACCGGGCAACCGCTATATCAAAAGAAATGGCGTGAATCAAGCGATGTCGTTGAATCAAAGTCTCAATCAGCTTGGGACCGCTGTCTCAGGGTGCCGGAAATCATTGATGATGCCCTGAGGCGGCGCGCTGGGACAGCGGGCCCTACCGAATTGCGCTGGGAATCTGTAGATGATGCCCTGAGGCGGCGCGCTGGGACAGCGGGCCCTACCGAATTGCGCTGGGAATCTGTAGATGATGCCCTGAGGCGCCGCGCTGGGAAGCGGGCCCTACCGAATTGCGCTGGGAATCTGTAGATGATGCCCTGAGGCGGCGCGCTGGGACAGCGGGCCCTACCGAATCAGGAACTTACCCTGTGGGAGAAAAAGGGGGTTTATCTTCCGACTTTTTAACGATAATGGTATACCGTTCTTCAATGAAGCGTTCTTCGGAGAAGATTTGGGTTTATTTCGCTACTATCGTTCCCACGATAATCCTGTTGATTTCAGGAAACGGCTGCAATAAGGAAACCTCCCCTGAAACCTCAACCTACGTGCTCAAATTCGGCCATCTGGCCAATGAAGATCATCCTTGGCATAAAGCCGCTTTGAAGTTTGCGGAAATCGTCCATGAGAAATCCGGGGCACGAATAGAAGTAAAGGTTTATCCGAACGAACAGTTGGGCAAGGAACTGGACATGATCACCGGTATTCTTGCGGGAACAGTCGATATAACGATTTCAGGGGAGTCGATGCAGAACTGGGTGAAGGAAACAGCTCTATGTGGAATCCCTTACCTGATTCGGGATTCCGATCACCTTCAAAAGGTAGCCGGCGGAGAAATTGGCCGAGAAATAGAGCAGACCCTGTTGGAAAAAATAGGTCTGCGTTCGGTCGCCTGGTTTGAGCGCGGAGCCAGGAACCTCACTTCAAATCGCCCCATAAAGAAACCTCAGGATTTGAACGGACTTGTTTTGCGCGTTCCCAATGTTCCCATGTCCGTCAAAGTATGGGAAAAACTAGGAGCCAAACCAACCCCTATGGCCTTCTCTGAAGTATTCACCGGACTTCAACAGGGAACCATTGAGGGACAGGAAAACCCGTTTGCCCTGATCCGGAGCGCGGGATTCTACGAAGTTCAAAAATACTGCAACCTGACAGAACATATGATCGCATGGATCTATGTCGTTATCGGTAACGAAAAATTTGAATCCATGCCTCCGGATCTACAAAAGGTTGTAATGGATGCCGGAAAAGAGATGCAGGCCTATGAACACGAATTATTTCTGGAACAACAACAGAACCTAAGGCAAGAACTGGAATCAAAGGGAATGACTTTGCTTCC
>DUCD01000308.1:0-1226 GCA_012959985.1 Verrucomicrobiales bacterium
ACTGCGGTGCATCGAATGACAGGAAAGACAGGAAATTTCGCCTTTCGAATAACAAGCTGAATCCATCATTGCCGTGTATTCCCGTCCCGCTGCCAGGATAGTTCCGTCGTCCCACCATCTTTCGTTGTAGAAGGCGGCATTCTTCTTCAGATCCTCCTTCTGTTTCTGAGATGCCTCCGGCCCAGGATACTGTGGGAAGTACCGGAATTGATGAATATCGTCGCCGGGTCGATAGGCAAAACCCTCGGTATAGAATTGTAGGGCGAATTCATCCCGAATCACAAAAACTCCATGACACTGACCGCATATCTGGCTGGAGCGGCGGTGATCCAATTTGCTTGGATTGACGATATCTGATTTCGGCACCTTGGAATCATCATCACTGATATGGGTTCGGTATCGATTGAATGGGTTCTGATAATGTTTGACATGATTTTCGGCTGGACCATGGCATGATTCGCAGGCGATGCCCAATTCCCCGACTTCGGTTTTCAACAGGCCGGTTTTCTGATCCAACCCTGGAGTGCCCCCTGTGCTATGGCATCGGATGCAATGATGATTCCACTGGGTTACAAAACGGTCCCGGTCGTTGGGAGCTTTCATGAAGGCTTCTCTTCTTGGAATCCATCGCTCGTCTTCGACGAGATAAACCAATGGCAGAGTTTGAATCAAGCGGTCGAATCCCGGACTGGCAACCCAGTATTTCTGATAGTGATGCGACCCGGTAGTCATCACAACTTGGTATTGCCCGCGCTTGATGCTTTTCTCAGAGACCGATTTCCCCGCCTGCACTACAAACATCATCTCATCCGGATTTGGCATTTCGGCCCAGAATTCGTCTCCTTCACGATAAACCCTGTAATCGTGGCCTTTGCTGATAAGGGTGGAACCGTCAAATCGACCTATTACACTCTCAGGACTTGCCACTTGGGTCATGGTTCGATGAAAACTCTGATGCCAGGAATGGTATTGGGACGGATGGCACGATCGGCATTGATTGGAGGAAACGTAATCCTGATCTCTCTCCAGGCGGGGAAGCTCCGCCTTTAATTTCTGCTGCGCAACTTGAGTCCGAAGAAATTGCCGGTATCTGATTCGCAAGGATGTAGCCGTCAATAAAACCAACAAGAACGCAACAACTCCAATCATAGTTGTGCTCCGACGCTTCATGAACCTATTGAGAATCCATTCGCCTCTGGACGCAATCAAATTTCAAAATAGAGTCG
>DUCD01000308.1:1236-1701 GCA_012959985.1 Verrucomicrobiales bacterium
ATGGATTTCGAAGCCAATCCCCTCCCCCAGAAAAGGAGCGTCAACAGCTGGTTTCAAAGGTTCGGTTAATTATTTATTTGACACAATCAGCCAAAGGCTCAGGCTATTCAAGAATTTCCAAAGAGCAAGGTTTCTCGCTATAGGTTTCATCCTGCGTTCAGCAGCATCGTTTCCTGATGGCTCTGTGGCTTCGTCGGATTCTTTGTTTTTGGCTAACAAACTAGAAAAAAAACTTCTATGAAAAAACTTATCCCGATCATTCTTATATCAATAGGCACCGCGTTGCCTATGAAAGCAGGTCTGGTGGAACAATTGTTCTATGATAACATTGAGGGAGTTGATGTTCAGGATCTGCGAAATGCACCCAATTTCCCGGATGCTCCGGACTTTTCTTCGCCTTTGGAAGGCGGTTTGACAACCCCTGACGGCAACGAACAGGGTGATAACTATGGAAGTCTGGTTCGT
>DUCD01000308.1:1711-2010 GCA_012959985.1 Verrucomicrobiales bacterium
CAGCGATGACGCCGGAGAATTCTGGGTAAGCACGGATCATGATCCTTCCAACATCGTGTTGATCGGTCAGGAAACAGGCTGTTGTGCTCCGCTGTTCAGTGGAGATCGTCTAGCAGATCGCAGCGGTACTCTTTCTTTGGAAAGGGGAGCGATTCATTATTTCGAAGCCATTTATAAAGAAGGTGGAGGGGGTGACTATCTGCAAATCGGTTGGGAAAAACCCGATGGAACTCAGGAAATAATACCTCGTGGTCAGTTGTTCCCGTTTGACCGAAGCGGTGGAGCCGGTGCCCCGATTA
>DUCD01000308.1:2077-3885 GCA_012959985.1 Verrucomicrobiales bacterium
AATTTCCGGGGCCGACTTGGCAACTCTGACGGTTGAGAGCCCCACTCTGGCTGACGATTTTTCGACCTATTCGGTTAAAGCCACTAATTCTGATGGATCGATGGAGAGTTTCCCTGCCAATCTGTTCGTACTGGCCGACATTAATCCACCGGAAGTGACTTTGGTTGAAGCCGGTTTGATCGATCCAAATCAGATCACTATCACTTTTTCCGAAAAAGTTTCCCAATCCTCAGCAGAGAATCCTTCCAATTATTCAGTCAATAAAGGGGCCTCTGTGGACTCCGCAACCCTTTCAGGTGACGGGTTTCAAGCGGTGGTCAGCGCAACGGGAATCCTTGATTCCAACACGGGTTACACCCTTACTGTCACTGGGGTTCAGGATCTGGCCGCATCACCCAATTCCATTGCCTCGACGACGAGCGAAATAGTGTTGTTCCCGGGAGGATTGGTTCAGGACTCACTTGGCTTTGTCGTCTTCGAGGCCGAGAACTTCGATGAAATCGTTGGAGAGGAATTCTGGACCGAAGATATGTCTCGGGGAAATCCTTCCAACGGGTCGGCAATGGTGGTTGAGAACGGCGCCGGCGGAGGCGAGAGCAGCGCTCAATTGCTCTACGAAGTCAATTTCAACCAAACCGGCGAAATGATCGTATGGTATCATGCCTCCGGTCCAAGTGGAACGGATGACTCTGGATGGCTGCACATCGATGGCGCCAGACCCCCCGAGCGGGCTGACGGCAACAGCGCCAGCATGACGGGCTTTAATGGTGCCGCGGATTACGAGTGGAACAGCAACTCCCAGGCCGGCCCCGATCCAATGACCTTTCAACTGGACACAGCCGGGCCTCACATCTTCGGTCTGGCACGCCGTGAAGATGGATCCTTCTTTGACAAATTCATCATTACAACGGATCCGAATTACAATCCGACGACCGGAGATGACGGCATCAATCGTGAGGAAACCCGGGCTGCCGGAGATCCTTTGCCTAACCCGGAGATTGTCATCACCCAGCATCCTCAGGATGCTGACGGATTTGCCAATCGACAAACGACCTTTACCGTGGCGGCTGATGTAACTTCGAACGGAGAACCTGCGGGTAGCGTGCTGGTGCATTGGATTGAGGATGGAGAAGTCATTGCCGGCGTGGGAGGTTTTTCCTATACAACTCCACCATTGAAGGCGTCGGATGACGGCAAGCAGATCCAGGCACTGGTCAGGATGCCTGGTTTGAGAACGCTCAGTGAGGCAGCCACTTTATCGGTTGTTCCCATTGCTGTGGAAAGCCAGAGCCCCGGCTTCGGGCAAAATGGTGTACCGGTCGATTTGGGCGAGATCACCGTCGTATTTGGAGATGGAGATGGGCTGACTGTGGAAACGGTGTCTTTGACGTTGGACGGGAATTCGGTCGATACGACCTCGTCCAAATCGGATGGAGCCACTACCGTGACCCATTCCATAGATGGTTTGCTTCCTCAGGACACGGTATTTGAGGCTGCTTATTCGGTAGAAACTGCTGAGGGAGCCTCCATTACTTATGTTACATCCTTCACTACGGAAGCAGGCGTGGCAACGGTTCCGGCCGCATTAGCTTCACCATTGGGAACGGGCTCCACCTCCGGTTTTACGGTTCGTTCCGTTCAGGCGTCGGTCGATGCTGGATTGAGCAATAACATCGCACGAGGTGAAGCGCAACTGGCGGACCCGCCGAATCCACCGGCGGAGCATGAAGGAAGCGACACCCCTCTGGTTATCAACTACAACCAGGATGATGGCGGTAGCGCCGGCTTCTTCGACAGTGATACCGGTC
>DUCD01000308.1:3986-18128 GCA_012959985.1 Verrucomicrobiales bacterium
CACTGAAGCCGGAGTCGTGCGAATGGGGGTGAACTCCGATGATGGATTTCTGGCTACAGTCAGTCGGGTTCATGGAGATTCGTTGGCTGATTCCGTCCAAGTCGGTGCTCATGATGGTGGAGGAGGAGCTACCGGTGCCGACCCGCAGTACCCGTTTGCTTTCGTAATCGAAGAGCCCGGGGTTTATGCCTTCCGCATGACTTGGTGGGAAGGCACCGGTGGGGCAAATGTCGAATGGGCATCCAAAGACGGTGCCGGTGTGAGTCATCTTGTCAATGATACCGCTTCCGGCAGTCCGATCAGAGCTTATCGGACCCGCTCCGAAGATCCACCGCCGCCGCCTGCCGGAGTTCTCCTGGTCGTTTCCAGCAACGGCGCCAATGAAAGCGATTTGGCCCTCAAGGCCGACCTTGAATCCAGAGGAGCCATTGTCTCCGTAGTCCTCGCCGATCAATCGATTCCGGCTGACGCCGAAGGCAGATTGTTCGTCGTCGTCTCTTCAACAGTCGGTTCCGGTGATGTGACCGAAAAGTTTAGAAATGCGACCGTCCCGGTTATCACCTGGGAACAGGCGCTACAGGACGACTTTGGTTTGACTCAGAATGACGGTGCCTTCCGCGGGACCGCCGGCAGTCAGACTTCGATCAACATTGTCGATCCCGATCATCCGCTGGCAGGTGGTCTATCGGCCGGTGTGCATGAGGTTTCGAGCCCGAGCGGTTATTCCTGGGGCATCCCCGATCCGGCGGTTGACGCGAATATTGTCGCCACTTTGGTGGACAATCCGGATGCAGCCATTGTCTATGAGGTACCACAAGGAGGCAGCCTGATTGATGGTACGCCGGCAGCAGGGCAACGCATTCACATCTTCTTTTCGGACTCCACTTTCCTAGCGTTGAATTCAGACGGTTACGCTATCTGGAATGCGGTGATACAGAGTGCAGGCCCTACTCTGGATGATCCTCCGGCGGCTCCGATTGAGCCTCCCTATGTCGTGAATCCGGAAGATGCGTTGAACATCGCCTTCGTCAGTTTCCATGCTGACTCGGAAGTTCCGACCCCGGATGCGGCGGCGGCAGGATTTGGCACAGCGTCAGACAAAATATACACCGACCTGCTGGTTGCTACCGGTCATACTGTGACTCGTGTGGTAACTTCGAACAGCCCCGACGTCGATGCGCTCAACCAATTTGATCTAGTGATTATTAGTCGCGCCGTTTCAAGTGGTCATTATTCCAACGAAGGCGCGACGGCGTGGACCAGCGTCACAACCCCGTCCCTGATTCTTGGAGGCTATGTCCTGAGAACCAGTCGAATGGGATTCACCACTGGGACCAGCATGGTTGATTCGACGGACACTATCACTCTGAACGTCAACAATCCTGGACATCCGATTTTCAACGGAGTGGCTCTGGACGCCAATGGAACTATGGTCAATGATTTTGCAGAAATCATTACCTTCGGCGATACGGTTCAACGTGGTGTCTCTGTGAACAACAATGAGGCCGGGGCAGGAGGCCAGGTATTGGCAACAGTTGCCAATACCGCAGATCCGACATCCGGAGGCTTGGTCATCGGCGAATGGCAGACCGGAGCTGTTATGGAAAACGGCAACTCTGATGTCTTGGGAGGTCTTCGCGTGGTCCTGCTTACCGGTAGTCGTGAACAAGGATTCACCTCGCAAGGTGCCGGTATCTACGATCTTGTCGGAGACGGCGCCCTGCTGTTCCTTAACGCGGTGGGTTATACTGGCGGCATCCTCAATGGAGGCGGAGGAGATCAACCTTCCATTTCCATCAGCACTGATACGGACGGCAATACGGTCCTCACCTTTTCCGGAACTCTCCGGGGAGCTGATGATGCGGATGGACCTTACTTGGAAGTGACTGGCGCTGTCAGTCCAATGACCATAACACCAGACGCAGTGCGCAAGTTCTACCAGACTTCGAATTAAGAATATTCAGTATCTGAAGATTCAGAATTCATTCATCAATCAAGGCCGAAGCCATTCGCTTCGGTCTTTTTTCTTTGACCTGAGAAGTTGCGGAAAACCTGCGATTTCTGGGCTCTCCATTTCGGATCCACATTCGAGACAGAGGTGCGGGTCCGTCTTTAAACCCCAGAAGGGGTCACAGCATCCACCTCAAAGGGACTCCCGCCTGTGGTGAACGTGCTTGACTTTGTTCGCCATGGTTGAGCCGTAGAGACGCATGTTTGTCGGGGCACTGGCGTAGATCGACTCTGCGGCCGCGGACACCGCCATGCGATCCACTGGGCCAGCATGGACATGAGCCCAGCCTACGTCAAAGGAGTCAATTCATGTTGTCGCAACACAGAGATCGTCTTCGACAAATTCCACATAATAGCCAATGTGAACAAAGCCATAGATAAGGTTCGGAGTGGGGAGATCAGAAAAGGAGGAAAGGGCATCTGGGAGCAACTAAAGCAAAGCTGCTGGCTGTGGCGAAAGAACCAGAAGAGCAAGACACCGGAACTTCTGTCGGTAGACAGGACCGGCAGGCAAAAGACTTTCCTTCAAAGAAATCTTCACATCAGCCTAATTTCAATTACTCTGAATAGTTCATGAATCTTACCGACAGATTCATGAACTGTCAGGCCAAGGCGACATAGGAATTAGCAGTTGATGAAAGAAGCGGCCCGAAATACACTTCATGTCCCCGTGAAATCAATGCACCGTTTCATCTTGTCGATTTCAGGCATCAGTTTAATTGCCTTGGTGTTCCAGCTCCTCATCCCCCCCCAAAGAACCTGACTATAACGGCAAATTGTTGAACGAATGGTTGGAGGGTTTGCATGCCGGCGCTTCATTGCGAACGCAGATGGAAGCGGAGGAGGCAATTAGGCACAAACGCTCTCTCTCATTTAGTGTTCATCATCGAGAATCCTGACGGTCTTTTGGGCGGCATAATCAGGCAAATTTCGGGTAGGCCTCCCCTATGGATTGAAAGGAAGAGGGCAATACGGGCATTCGGTGTTCTTGGCAATGATGCAAGTTCCACAGTGCCGACTCTCAGAAAAAATCTAAACCATTCCGACCCTGGCACGCGTCGCGCCGCTGCCGCAGCACTGGGCGCACTCGGATCGGTTGCAGAGGAGGCTGTTCCGTCACTGATCGAGTGTTTATTCACCGAGTATCATCGCGGATACATCTTCGACGTCTTAGTTCAAATTGGGGAACCGGCTGTTCCGGCTTTGATAGAGAAATTACGGCAGCAGAGGTGGGAAGTGCGAAGCGCGGCATCAACCGGTTTAGGGCGCATCGGTCTGCCTGCATTACCTTATTTGTTGAGCGAAATTAAAAGTACAAACTGGTGGACTCGGGCATCGACTGCATCCGCATTGGGGACCCTCGGGCCAGCGGCAAAGGAGGCGATTCCTGATTTGGTGAAAATGCTCAACGATGGCCGACATACCGAGATGCTTGCTGCAAACAGTGCACTCGAAAATATCGGCGCTCAAGGACCGGAATATGTCATAGCCATGATCCAGACATTGGAAGACGAGCGCAACAAATCCTATGACTATCTCAGAAGACGCTTGGCCGAGATCTTGGGCAATATTGGTTCGGAGGAGGCGATTTCAGCGCTCCGCAAAGCTTCTTCTGATGATTCCGATGCTCAAGTCCGCCAAGCGGCAATCGAGGCCGTAGCGACGGGATCGCAACGATAATCCAGATTCAAGTTTGGACTTCGCCCTTTCGCGCGTTCCCTTCAGCTCTTTGCCGACGTTTTTATGCGAATGCCACCCGTAAAAACGAATGAGGTGTTCACCCACCTCGGCACAAACGTGTCCGGCAACCTACCCGGCCTTCTCCGACGCCCGTTTCTCGTGGCAACTGGGACAAAAACAACGTCCACGACATGAAAATGCCAGGAAGAACTCGTGTCGATATTTCAGACACCTGAACTGCGGATGCGGCCTATCGAACGGAAGCCTGGAATTTCATCATCGCCGGAGGAGCGCTCTAGAACCATTTGGATTATTCCTTCACGGCTGAATTCGAGGATGGAACCTTTCCCTATCCATTTTCATTAATAATTCCGGACCGAAACAGATGGCGGTTTGGATTAGTTGGTCAACAAATCCAGGGCAACGTAGATTCAACTGTTGATGACGGAAGCATCAAATTTTTTCCGATATAACGGGCAATTATTGCGATTCAATAATTTGAATTGCCATTTTTCATATTTTTTCGAATATTTATAAGCCATCGATAGCCAAGAAAACTACATTCAAAATAGAAGAGTATTCCAGCCATGAACGAGCAACATATCGAGGCCGCGAATAAAGGTTTCAACCGAAGAACCTTTCTCGCAGGCGCTGCAACCGTAGGTGCCTGCAACATCCTGCCGGGCCCCGTGCTTCGCGCTGCGGGTCAAAACCGTAAAGTCAACGTCGCTATTATTGGAACCGGCGGTCAAGGTATCGTTAACATGAAGCAGCTCTTTCTGCTGGATGACGTACGCATCGCTGCGCTATGCGACCTCAATGACAAGAGTGACTACAGCGATTTCTATTACGGCGGGACGGCGGGACTGATGCCGGCCGTTGAACTTGTAAAGCAACACTACGGCGAAGCTTGTCCTGTCTACAAAGACTACAAGGAGATGCTCGACAAAGAAGATCTCGACGCGGTGCTGATTGCCACGCCCGACCATTCCCATGGCTACATTGCTCTCGACGTCATTGCCAAAGGCAAGCACATCTATGTCGAAAAACCTCTCTGTCGAACGATCGAAGAAACACGCTTGGTCACCGAAGCCGCCCACAAGGCCGGTGTCGCAACACAAATGGGCAACTATGGTCACTCAAATGAGTATATCCGTCTCGCCTCCGAATGGATATGGGATGGCGCCATTGGGGATGTTCACGAAGTACACGCCTGGTGCAACACTGGTGCCGACCGCTGGTCAAAATACAAAGAACGCCCGCCTGCAGAAAAAATACCCGAAGGATTCGAATGGAAGACTGGGTGCGTCCCCATGCCGCACCGATCCTTCTCCAAGGAATACGCTCCCGTACGCTGGCGCGCCTGGTGGGACTTTGGATCAAGCACTATCGGTGACTTCGCGTGCCACCATCTCGACCCCGTGTTCATGGCGCTCAAAATCGCCGAAACAGACCGCTTCACCGTCGAAGCCAGCCAAGTCGGGATGACTGAAGAAACATGTCCATCGGCCGGCCTCGTCCACTACGACGTTCCAGCTCGCGCCGGCATGGCGCCTGTGCGCATTACTTGGTACGAGGGCGGCATCAAGCCCGGAAGACCCAAAGAACTCGAAGACGGACGAGCGTTTGGAGACCATGGCGTAATCTTTTACGGCTCTAAAGGTGTTATCATGGGCGGTGGTTGGGCAAGCGATCTACGCATCATTCCTGAAACCGCAATGCGCGCCTATAAACGTCCAGCCAAGACGCTCAAACGCGTTAAAGGCCACCATCGTGACTGGATTAACGCCTGCAAAGGCCTCGGGGAAGCAAGCACAAACTTCAACTACGCCGGTCCACTCACCGAATTCGCGCTCATGGGCAATGTTGCACTGCGTACAGGAAAACGTCTCGATTTCGACTGGAAGAATATGATCTGTAAGGATGCACCGGAAACCGCCAAGCTCATTAAACCACAATACAAAAAAAGCTGGAAAAGCTGAGCCTGTATCAGCCGTTCGACGTACACTTTTTATCTGTCACGGGACTCTCGAGATGTGATTAAGCGAGTTTCTGTCATTCCCTCAATGGAATACTTTTAAGGCGAGCATTATCTCGAGCCTGCTTGTCTTTAAAGATGATGCGAAGAGGTCATGGACGCCCCATCACCTTTCCTCTGATAGAGTTGATTTCTCATAATTGTATCAATAGTATTCGCCAGTTGCCTCAACGGGTAATGGTGGCAATATTGAGAAAAATTGAAAAACTCACGGTTTAGTAAACCGTCGGTTAAAACCAAAATAGCTGTGCTGTTGGGAATCACCTTGGACAACTGGACGCGAACGCATACGTTGTAATCCCCACACCGATTGGATAATCCTAACTTTTGCTTTGCAGTCTTTATCTGAATTATCCATTATGATTCTGAGGTAAATCATGAAAAAGCCGACATTCTCTACCCTTTCTCCCAATGCCATCCCTTCCCGTTCGGGACGCGAATTCCTGAAACAATCCACTAAGACGGCACTGATCGGCTCGGTAGTTGCCAACCTAACAGTAGCCATCGGCCTATTGCTGCTGCTGACAGCAGACATTTCTCATGGACAAAACCCCACTCGGCCTAAGCCGACTCACACCAATGTGGCCTATGGTCCCCATGAGCGCAATGTGGTGGATTTCTACAAAGCCGATTCGGAGGACCCGACTCCGGTCTTGGTATACTTTCATGGAGGAGGTTTCCGAGGCGGAGATAAGCGGGGCATCAACATCGGCCTGCACAAAATGTGTATGGACAATGAAATCTCCTTTGCGGCAGTCAATTATCGACTTTCCCACCAGTCCATTTATCCAGCCCCGATGCATGACAGTGCTCGGGCCATTCAATTCCTGCGCAGCAGGGCTACTGAATGGAATATCGATTCAAAACGGATAGCGGCTTTCGGAGGTTCCGCAGGAGCCGGTATTTCCCTGTGGCTGGGTTTCCATGACGATATGGCAGATCTAAACAGCACGGACTTGGTGGTAAGACAATCCACCCGACTCTGCTCTGCGATCGGCCTTCAGGCTCAATCGACTTACGATCCACGCGAAATCAAAAAAATTGTGCCCGGTGATGCTTACAAACACACTGCCTTGATACAACTCTATGGCCTTCCGTCCAATTGGGATTGGGATTCATCTGAAGTCAGCGATAAACTCTCCAACCAACTGCGGAACGCTTCCCCGATTACCCACCTGACAAAGGACGATCCTCCCGTTTTGGTTTATCATCGAAAAGCGCAGGAGAAACCCGGAGACATTCACCATGCTGCATTCGGGCGGCATCTGAAAAAAAAGATGGATCAACTTGGAATCAAATGCCTTCACAGAATGGATACCGATTTCAATAAACCGAATGGATTGAACCGGGCCATACTCGAATTCGTGAAGGAGAGTTTCGAGTCCAGCACATCTATCAATCCCCCGACATCGGCACCTTAAATCCAACAACTTACGTTGATACCGAAATTCGAAATCTCACTCTGTGCCACTTCAAAAAGGAGACACCTACAGCCCTGAAAGAAAAGTTACTTCTCGGCAATGCAGTAGAGGTATTCATGTGTTCTCAGGAATAACTCATCCCCATAAATCGCAGGCGAAGCGTCAATCGGGTTGTCCAATTTATTTAGTGCGAGCACTTTCAATTGAGTCGATTTCTCCAGCACCACCGTGGTTCCATTTTGACTTGGAAGATAGATGCGGTTTTTGACACCAACCGGTGATGCATAGACTCCGCTCAGGCCTTCGATTCGTTTCTGTGAAAAATGAGGATTGCCGGATATCGGATCCAAACAAGTCAGAATGGCATCATTCCTTTGGCAAAAGAATAGAAGATTGTCATAGAGAAGCGGGGAAGGAACATAGGGTGTTCCACGGGTTGTTTTCCAGAGGATGGACGAACTGATATCTCCGGATCCACCGAGTTCAATTCCGAGACCCGTCGCATTTCGATGCCCGGACATCACAAATAAATGATTTTCATCAGATACCGGCATAGGAATGGGATTCGAACCTAATCCAGAAAACTGCCAAAGCAGTTCTCCCGTATTTATGTTATAGCTCCGGACGGCTTTGGCTCCGGATACCACTGCTTCGGATATTCCATTCCGCTCAATGATATAGGGAGTCGCCCATCCTGAGCCTTCGTTTCGTTCTTGTTTCCAAAGTTCCTTTCCGGTCTTTTTATCAAGGGCATAAATTACAGATTGACCATTGTGATCTCGAACGATCAGCAGCTTGTCTTCATGCAACACAGGCGAGGCTCCTTCCCCGAAAATGACACTGACATTCTCCATTGGTTTATTCCAGACTATGTTTCCATTGAAATCATAGCAGTTAACACCGGCCGAACCGAACCATGAATAGACCCGTTCACCATCGGTTACCGGTGAGCCGGAACTAAACGAATTCGTGCGATGTATCCCTTGGTGTGGGATGCGTTTTTCTCCGGATTTCTCCCAAAGGATTTTCCCAGACTCACGATCCAGACAATAGGTAATGAAACGGTGCTCTTCTTTGGGTGCTGACATTCCAAATCCGAATCCACCTCTTCCTCGACCACCCCCTCGGCTTCGGCGACCTCGTTGCTGTCCGCCTGATCTCTGGCGATCATTGCCCTGGATACTACGGTTGGGCTCCTCCACCCCGGCTGGCGCGGACTCAACCGGTTCGGACACCTTTCCCGTTTTGACCGCTGATAAAACAAAAATCCTGTCTTCCCAGATGATCGGGGTTGCATGCCCCTGTCCGGGAATTTTCATTTTCCATTTTATGTTGTTGCCTTCACTCCACTTCAATGGCGGATTCCCCGCATCGTAAAGCCCATTACCGTGAGGCCCCCTCATCTGAGGCCAGTTTTTCGAGGGTTCGGCCAAAGCATTCAGTGTAAGAAGGGAGACAATTCCACTACTGAGCACTGACTTTAACAACACTCGATGACATAGATCTGATGTTTTCATAGAAAAAATAGTTAATCCTTTAGACGGTCATTTTCCGGTTTGGGTTACAAAAAATCGAACCATGGCATGCGGGTGCGATTAAAAATGCGGGGAAGTGCTGCTGTAGCGTCGGCTGTCCTCAGCCGAAATTGCTGTGAATCCCACTGGAAATGCGCTGGGGACAGCGCACGCTACAGGACAAATGACTGAGTTACACGCTCCCCGCATTTTTAACCGCAGCCCTCATCGGCATGTTCCGAATTTATTACTTTCAACAATCGGTTCCATGCTACACAGTGAGTTGGCTGAAGGAGGCTGAAAGATCCCGTTTTAACGGTCTACGGAATCATATTATCTGGAGATCTGCAACACCAGGGAAAGTCTGGATTCTTCCCTAAGTCTCAAAACTCAAGGAGGTAATTATGCAGAAAAACAAACCGATTCACGAAATACGATATGCCGCCGTGCGCGCTTCCATATGGGAGAACAAGTCAGATAAGTCGACCTATTACAATGTAACTATGACCCGGATCTACAAAAGCGGTGAAGAATGGAAACAAACCGAAAGTTTCGGTAGAGATGACCTGCTACTGCTCGCAAAAGTAGCAAACCAGGCCCATTCATGGATCTTTCATAATCAAACTAAGGATCAGGAAACCACTACTTAGCGAAAGGGAAGGTAGGGCTCGCTGTCTCAGCGCGCCCCGTCTCATTCAACTTGGATTACCATTGATGACAGTCAGCTGGGGACTAGCGAGCCCCACTGACATTTGGTTAAGAATCAGTGCCCCCTGAAGCTGGGGGCGCTGACCCCGGATCTGGTAAGAATGAATGCAATTTTCAACGATCCGGCCTCAGCGCGGCCAGCTTCAGGTACGAAGGCCCTGAATTGCTGCGGAAAACCCTTAACGTAATGGCAGTACAGCGAGCCCTACCGATTTATCTCGAAAAAGCGGGCGTATTGCCTGCTGGTTCATGTTCTTTTGTTATTCTTGAAACTATCTAATCGTCGATTTCGGCTTGATTTCAAACGGAAAATTGATCCGATGAAGCCGCTCATTGGCAAGCAGTGGAAAATCTACTACACTTTAGTTTGAAACAGAATTCTTGAGAGAAGCACATGCTGAAAGAGGATATCATAGCGGACACTTCGGATAACCATTCAAAGGCAAAACCCATCCCGTCATTTCACCCCGCAGCGCAGATCAGGCGATTAATCGAAAATATTTCGAAAGCCTTTGTGGGGAAAGAAACGGTGACCACACAGGCGGTTCTCGCGTTGTTGGCGGAGGGTCATGTATTGCTTGAAGATGTACCGGGTTTAGGAAAAACCCTGCTCGCCAAGGCGATTTCAAAATCCATTTCTGCAGAATTCAAGCGAATTCAATTCACGGCGGATCTGCTTCCTTCCGATATTTCAGGTGTCACCATCTACTCCCAGGAACGCAATGAATTCTCCTTCAGAAAAGGTCCGGTTTTCACCCATATTCTACTCGGTGATGAAATCAACCGAGCCACCCCGCGAACCCAATCGAGCCTGCTTGAGGCAATGGAGGAAAGTAGCGTAACAGTGGACGGAGAACTTTACCCACTTCAACGACCCTTTTTCGTAATGGCGACCCAAAACCCGATTGAACTTGAAGGCACTTATCCCCTGCCCTTTGCCCAGATGGATCGATTTATGATCCGACTGAAAATCGGTTACCTGAACCGTGAAGAAGAAATTAAAATGGTCCGGATGCAACAGCACAGCACTCCCGTGGATTCGCTGACTCCGGTCATGGATTGCACTACCTTGACGCGAATTCAGAATGCTGTCTGCGAAATCAGAATGGAGGACCAATTACGGGGGTATCTGGTGGACTTGGTTCGTGCCACCCGTGAATGCGAAGCATTGGAATATGGCGCAAGCCCGAGGGGATGCCTGGATCTACAACGATACAGTCAAGCCATTGCTCTGCTGGATTCAAGGGAATTCATTCTTCCAGATGACATTAAAACAGCGGCTCGGTTGCTTCTTCCACACCGATTGATCGTCAAGCGCGGCACCCGTTCAGTCACTGCCAACGCTTCCTCCCTGATCAAACAAATCATCGATTCAGTACCGGTTCCGGTATGAGAATTTGCCTGACACGAACAGGCAGGGTTTTTCTGGGTGTCACGACGCTCCTTTACTTAGCTTCATTGACATCTCAATCGGGCCTGTTGCTCCTGCCGATCGGTGTGATCTTCGGTTGTGCCTTTATCAATATAAAAGCTGCCTGGCAGACAGTCCGCCACCTGAAAGTCTCAGCGCCGGACCGCACCCTGATTCCGGAAGGCACCAACCTTACCGAACCATGGATGCTTTCAAATCCCGGAAAACAACGAGCAGGCTTCATCACCATTGAATCAGACGGAATGCCCCTTTTACAGATTGAGGCACTGGCACCGAAAAGCAGCGTCTCGACCATTCCGGAACTACGCTATCTGAAGCGGGGCGTTTACTCCTACTCAAAACTCACCCTTTCATCGATTTATCCTTTCGGGTTGCTCAAAGTTCGCCAGCCATTGGATTTGTCAGGTGAAGTCGTGGTCTATCCTGATATCTTTCCCTGTCAGGCCCCGAAAGCAGCCGGCTTTGATGCCATGGTTGGCGGCAAATTCAAAGGCACCCGGAAATCGAGTTCCGGATCGGAATTCTCTGGAATCCGCCCCTTTCAGATCGGTGACACATTGAAATCAATCCATTGGAAATCGAGTTCTAAGGGAGCAGGCTTAATGGTCAAAACCTTTGATGAAGAATTGTCCGGTCGCGTAGCCCTGCTGATCGATACCGGACAAAATGGAAACTCTGAAAGGCTGGATGATTGTCTTCGCGTCGTCGGTTCGCTGGCATTTGAAGCATTGGAAGCAGGTCATCACATCGAATGGGTGAATATCGCAGATGGCCGCATGACCCTGTATCCACCATTCACGGACGGGCAGGAAATCCTGAACCAATTGGCAGGAATCCAACGCAACCCGAACTGCGTGACGCCATCAAATCTGACAAGAGCCGTGCAGAGCACCAACCGAAAATCCGCAGTCAATTTCATTCTGACCGAATGGCATGAATCGATTGATGAAATCCTTGACCTTCTTCTGAATGACAGAAGAAAAACGGCGATCTATCTACCGATGGATTCTATCCATCGGCCGAATGACTCCTTGGTCCCCGTTTATTTTTACGACACGGCATCCCTTCATTCCAAGCAATGAAAAAAGCCTGCAACCAGCTCATTCTCCTCGGGTTTGTCTGTCAGGGATTGGTATGGGAGGGTTATCTCTTCGTATTCCTCTACCTGCTGTTATGGATCGGCTGCCTGAAAATCCCCAAAAAACCGATCGTATTCCCCCAATCGGTGGAAGGTCTCAGTATTTTGGTCGGCTGCGGCTTCGGGATCGGAATCGGCAGACTGTTGAATGACAGCACTCATTTCTTCATTGGAAACGGGCTCATGTTTCTTCTCGTCCTGAGACTTTTCGGAGGAACTGAGCTCAAAAGACGTGACAGAATATTCAACATCGTGGTCGCTTGCATCCTGGTCGGTGTAGGTTGCACCATTATTCTGGATTATCGGTTCATCCTCATTTTGATTGCGACGATTATTCTAATTCCACGTTCGCTGATGGAACTGGAAAGTGAGTCGTTTGATGGATCAATCTGCCAAGGTGCATCCCGCGACAGAACCCATCCCAATTGGACGGCCTACCTCGGAATCATTGGCTGCATGATTCTGTTTTTTCTGGTCTTTCCCCGTGGTTTACTCGGTGGAGCTATCCGTCCGGGTTTTTTCGGCCGTGGAAATCAAACCAGCCTGATGGAGTCTGTGCTCGACCCTTCTCAGGGAGGTTTGTTGAATTCAAAGCGCATCATTCTCCAGATTGAGGGGGAGAATCCCGGGTATCTCCGCACCTTTGCCTTGACCGGATTCGATGGAAGCCAATGGAACCGGGGAGAACGAAACGCACTCACGGGAATCCGCATGACTTCAGATGATCAGTTGGATGGTTACCTTTATCGACGTGTCCGGGTCAAAGATATCGGTCCTCTTGGGAAAGTATTGCCTACGGATGGTTACTTAATGCGATTAGACACCACCGATTTCGCCTCCAGACCTATGCGGACCCTGCACGACCTCATCTGGTGCGCACGGATGAGGAATACTGCCAATAAAAGCTATGAGTATTGGATCGACCCCAATCCAAAACCAAAGAAGCTACTGCCACAACTGCGCGAGCGTTACACAGCAATACCCGCCCAGTCGGAAAAATTGCAAACATGGTTGAAGGAAACTCTGGACGGGATTGAGGCCCCTTACGACCAGGCAAAACATCTACAGTCCTATTTGCAGAACCGCTTTACCTACACTCTGGGGGCTCCTAGATTAAGCCGACTGAATCCAACCGATGATTTCCTATTAAATCAGAAAGAAGGGCACTGCGAACGGTTTGCATCAGCCATGGCGATCCTGCTTCGCATGCAATCCATTCCCAGCCGAATTATTCTCGGCTATGTTCCAGGCGCTCCCAACTGGTTTTCGGGTTGGAGGAATGTGCGACTCCGCGACGCCCATGCCTGGACGGAAGGCTATTTTGAGGGAAAGGGATGGGTCCAGTTGGATGCCACTCCAAGAGCAAATATGGAAATTCCCAATTCCTATTTCGCCAATGTCCTTGATGCGATCGACGTTGCCTGGTACCTCCACATCGTGAACTTCGACGCAGGCGTCCAAAAGAATTTCTGGACGAGTATCCTGGCAGGCCTCGCAGGGGCACTGGTCTGGGCTCGGAACAATAGCCTTTTCATCCTCATTCTACTGATGATCCCCATCCTTGCATTCATCCGCCAGGCCCTGCAGCGTTTTATGAATCTTCCAAACCGTTCCCGACCCGCAGTTCGACAAAAAATATACGCCAAACTCGCAGACCACTACTATGGACAGATGTTGAAAGTGCTGCGCCGTCAGGGATTCGAAAGAAGCCCCAGTCAGACCCCCAATGAATTCCTGATCGAAATAACACGTCACAACCAACCGAACTTGGATGAAATCCAACAAATCACCCATCTATTCTGCTGGACAAAGTACGGCAACAACCCCATCAGTAAGGAACAGAAAAGGAACATCGACGATTGCCTGAAAAAGTTGAAAAACACCAAAACCAATCGTTCTGGAGAAACCGGTTAAAGTCAAAATTCTGCAAATAGGGCCTAGTTGATGGGGAGTAAGAATCTTATGTTTTTCTGTCTATGCATTTTTCAGCTCACGGAGAATACTCCCCCCCTCCGTACTTCGGTCAGGGTGCGATTAATAGTGCGGGGAGGGAGAGCGTCCTCGCGGCCCATTCATGGATTCCTTCATTCATCAAAGGATGACAAACAGGAGTGGGCTACTTTTCTGTCTACCTATTTTTCGGCTCGCGGGGAAGGCTCGCCCCACTGCCATTCGGTTAAGAGTTTTCCGCAGGAATTCAG
>DUCD01000308.1:18272-18846 GCA_012959985.1 Verrucomicrobiales bacterium
GAATGGCGGGGACGCTCTCCCTCCCTTCAGTTTTATTCCGTCGCTGACACACTGGATTTGGCGACTCGAGTCTCCGTGCAGTCTCTCAGGATCCAACGTCGCCGCTTTCCGTGGGAAAACCCCAACCCTCCACCCCTGCCGGCTCAAAACAAAGTCTTGACATTTTATACTTTGTATTGCAAAGTATAAATAGTTAACCGTAATTTTGTGCCTTATTGTGAATAATTTGTCATAAATATCGCTTTGTATAATAAAGCTTCTACACAAAACAACTTGAAAAGGGAATTTTTACGTAATATGAAGACCATTCGGGCAGATCATTTGGGTATGTGTTTCGGGGTTCGAGACGCCATTGCAAGTGCCAAGGAGAAATCCAGAAAATCACCGGTAACCGTTTACGGAGAACTGGTTCACAATCAGCAGGTCCTTGAGGATCTTGAGTCTTCCGGGATTACCGTGGAATCCGATTTAAATCGAATCCAAACAACCGAGGTGCTGATTACGGCGTAAGGTCCCAAAAGTCGATTACACAAATATTCATGCGGCTTTTCGGTGATAGTAGTTTAACATTCCG
>DUCD01000309.1 GCA_012959985.1 Verrucomicrobiales bacterium
CAGGTTTAGCGGCGGCAAGATTTCGGGTCTCTTCGCGATCAGATTCAAGGTTGTACAGCTCAGGACCCGATCCGTCATATTCACAAAGCAGTTTCCAGGTTCCTTCTCGAACCGCAAGGTCCGGAAGATTCTCAACACCGTAAAACCGGTCGCGGTCAGGCGGTCTACGGAAAAACAACGGAGCTCTGCGAGACGCTCGGGATCTCCCTAAAAGTATCCGGGGCAATGATTCTCCGT
This sequence comes from Verrucomicrobiales bacterium, assembly GCA_012959985.1. GTDB lineage: Bacteria > Verrucomicrobiota > Verrucomicrobiia > Limisphaerales > DUCD01 > DUCD01. The sequence continues at coordinate 238 of DUCD01000309.1, forward strand.
CGAAGGAAACGTTTTGGGAAATTTGAACTCCGGCAATACCCAACAAAGTGGGAACCAAGTCGATCGCGGCAAAAATGGATTCCCCATTAATGGTTCCGGCGAACTCCTCGTCGATTAAACCGGGCCCCCAGACGACCAATGAAGAACGTATTCCCCCTTCATACAGCATCGTTTTAAATCCTCGGAACGGACCGGCGGATCCAGCTCCCCGCTCGGGTCCGTTGTCCGAACAAAGTAGTATCAAGGTGTGGTCCCTGAGATTCTTTCGCTTGCGAACATAGTTGAACAGAGCACCCAACTGTTCATCCATGGTGTCCAGAACTCCATGATACAAAGTCCGTTTACCACCGTCCCCCCGTCTGGTTTTCGGAGGGAAAAACGGTGAATGAACATCATCCGGCCAAAGATTCACGTAAAACGGTTGATCCTTAGCTTCAGCCTTTTTTATAAAATCAAGAGCGGCTGAAGTATAAGACTCCGTGACTTTGGAACGATCCATCCAGGTGATCGTTCCTCTTCCCAACAGATCGGAACCCAGGGCATGTTTCCCAGGCGACTTTCCGTCATAAGCATCCTTGAGAGCCAATACTCTCGGACCAAGCCCTTCGAAATTTGTTAAGGAGGCATCAAAACCGTATTCCGTGATCAAGGGGGCTTCCCCCACGTCACGCTGTCCTCCCATATGCCATTTGCCGAAATGACCGGTGACATAGCCCGCCTGCTTGAGAAACCTTGCCAACATCGGCGCGCTCGGATCCAGCCACTGCGCCATACCGCGTTCGATGTTGTTTTTTCGGTTGTTAAGGTAGGAGGTGATCCGCCATCGCTGCGGATACTGTCCCGTCGATATGGCCACCCTCGAGGGTGAACAGATCGGTGAATTGACGTAGAACTGGTGAAACCGGATTCCTTCATTCGCCAATCGATCGATATTCTGGGTTTCCACTTCCGCGTTGCCGAAACAGGAAAAATCCCCCCATCCCATGTCATCGATGAAGACAAGAATAATGTTGGTGTTCTGAGAGGCCGCTTTAGCATCCACCGTCTCTCGTGTGAATACACAGAGGATCAGTAGAGGAAGCATTTGGAAGAACTGTTTTGAGAAATTCATGGGTTTCGAGGTTTGCTTACATCAGGGATATAATCTCAGTATGCCTGAGGGGCAGGATCTTAACAATAAAATCTGATTGTATAGGAAGCGTTTCTCCTATAGAGAATCAGATATGTACATTGCAATGAACCGCTTTAAGATTGCGCCGGGTTTCGGAAAAGCTTTTGAGGAAATGTGGCGCAATCGAAAATCCTATCTTGACGAAGTGCCCGGGTTTCGGGAATTCCACCTCTTGCGTGGCCCTTCCGATGAAACCCATACCTTGTACGCTTCACATTCAGTTTGGGATAATCAAAAGGTTTTCGAAGCATGGACCCATTCAGAATCCTTCAAGAAAGCCCATGCTCAGGCAAAATCACCAGAGGGTATGCATTTGAGTCATCCCAACTTCGAAGGCTTTGAGGTGATCTTGTAGAGAATAAACCAATTTGTCCGTGAACCGGAGAGGTGCTTCCCCGTGGAATTGACTACTCCCTCCTTCTTTAAAATCATCTGAAGTAAAAGCGCAACGCTATTCCCGCTCAGGTGCATCGGATGGTTCCGTCCGGCCTTTCAGCACAGAGGACTGCCAGATCGGGCCACCTTCGTACAGCTTGCCGACTTGGTAGCGGCGACTCGGCGTGACGGCTGTCCGCATTATCTGTTCAATCCTGCTGACGATTTCAGCATGTTGGTCAGCGACATTGTGTGATTCCGCCAGATCCCCGCTCAAATCATAGAGTTCAACACGCCCGCCCTGGCCGTGACGCAATGCTTTCCAATCGCCGATACGAACGGCCTGATGATAAGTCGTGCGGTTGTGGCCGTAGTCCCAATAAAGATATTCGCGACGAGCTTGAAATTCTTCTCCTCTTAAAGCAGCGGCAACCGAAATGCCATCGATGTCGGCAGGCGCTTCAGCACCTGCCAACTCGGCAAAAGTGGGCATCATATCCCAAAAGGCGATCACCTCATCGCTAAGTTTGCGGGCCGGCACATATCCAGGACGACGCGCGATGAATGGAACACGAATCCCACCTTCGTAGAGTTCCCGTTTCTTGCCGCGCAATGGTCCCGCGGAGTCGAACAGTCGTGGCATTCCTCCCCACGGCCCATGATCGCTTGTAAAAATAATGAGCGTCTCGGTCGCAAGACCCAGCTCATCTATCAATCGAACAATCCTTCCTACGTCCGCGTCCAGGTGGGTGATCATCGCAGCATAGTTTTTGGCCTTCTGATCCCAGGGCTTGTCGCTATAGGGCGAGTCTGAGGGCACGGGCAGTCGCGTAGGATCTTCAACAGGGCTTCCGAAATGAGGCACGGTATAGGCGGCATAAAGGAAGAAAGCCCGATCCTTTGACTCGCGAATGAACTTGAGCGCCTGCTCGGTCATTAAATCGTGACTATATTGATCGTGTGATTTGCTGTTGCCTGTCAGCTCAAGTCGGCTCTCGTCATCGTCCAAATACTCAGGATAATAATGGTGGGCGTGATCCTGATTGAGATAGCCAAACCACTTATCGAATCCTTGCCGGGTGGCACGCCCCACAGTACCTGCGTCGCCCAGCGACCACTTGCCAATTCCACCGCAACGGTAACCGGCTTGTTTTAATACTTCGGCAATAGTGACGTCGGTCTCTTGCAAATAGGTGGGATAGTGCGGAACGTTATCACGCGCCGGTGTATGCCCTCCATGCAGCCCCGTCATCAGGCAACTTCTCGACGGCGTACAAACGCAACCGCCTGCATAAGCTTGTGTAAATCGCATCCCTTCGGCGGCAAGTCGATCAATATGGGGCGTTTTAATTTGTTGCTGACCATAGCACCCAAGGTCACCGTAACCGAGATCATCAGCCATGATGAAGACGATATTGGGCTGGCCCTTGTTCGCGTGGACAACAGAGATAATAGTTGTGGAAAACAGAAAGCTAAGCAGCAACATGGTCTTCATGGATTGTCCTGTGCAATGAATGAACGAGAATAATAACAGGCAGAATAAAAGCCAGCGTCAATCTTTCCTGAAAAGCGACCAAGATGGCAGAACGTCCGATTCATTCAAGAGGATGGGCGAAGCCCATCCGAATTGAGTGAAATCGATGATTAGGCGCTTCGCAGCCCGTTTATGCTGTAACTATAGAAATAGAAGTCTGTCCCCTTCACGAATCCGATTTTCTCATAGAGTGCCTGGGCGGTAAGGTTTTCCTTTGCGGTTCCTAAATCTACACGAACCGATTCACATTCTTTTGCCAGTTCCAAAGTTCGTTCGATTAATGCACGCCCAATGTCTAGCCTGCGAGCACCCGGCATTACGTATAAATCATTTAGAACAATTACTTTCCCGAGTGAAACAGATGAAAATGAATGATAATTCAACACAAATCCTGTGGTATTGTTTTCGTCATTATTCGCCAAGAAAACGGTGGCCTCGTCATTTTCAATTCTGGCATGTAAATACTCACGATACTTCTCTGGAGCAGATGGTTTTCCATAGAATACCATATATTGGTCGAAAAGAGGTACCAGTCGGTCAAGGTCTTCGATTGTAAGTTGATAAACCATTTAATTTTTTTGTCTAACGAAGAGCCGCTAATACCGTTGGTATCAGCGCCTTGTTCGGCCGGCGTCGATGTAGGGAGTGTGTCACGTTATGGGTCGTCTTTTCATGATATTCTGACATTTCCCATATAGGCTTCGCCCAGCTATATCACGCCTCATGAACGACGATCTGACAGTAGGCACACGATTTGCCTTCCATGGCGGAAGCAATTTTCTGCCCACAAAACTTACCCCTGCAACCTACAATCTGCAATCTGCATCGACATGTTCAAACGGTCAAGATGACCGATCCTCATGGAGCGTAGCGGAATGAGGATTCGTGTCCACCATTTGCTTAGGTCGTTTCTTGTTCCTTAGGCGTCTCGTCTTGGTTCGCGCAATCTTTGAAGTGCGCCTCAATTAACTCCATTAATACGTCCTGTCGCTTAGTGATGCATTTGCCTTGGAGATAAGCGAAAACGAAGACAAAGAGAGGAAACAATAGGGTATTGTCTTGATTCACCCGGTAAACAGGAGCAAGCAAAAGATGATAAGCATGGCACCGTAGGCGATATCCAAATGAACGCGAGCGCGAGAACCGTGAGCAGCAGCCAGGAGCTCCTGTTGCTCTTTCACGCGCTGAGCAACGATCTCGCCGAATGCCACCTGCAGCTCCGGGGACAGCTCTTGAACCTGTTTCCTATTCATTGTTTTCATGGCGATATGTACTCAGTCACCTAACCGTCTTAATATGAAACGAATTTGTCGTTACCAACAAGAGGACATATTTAGGTTGTTTGATCAAGAATTCGCTTTTTCCCACTTTACGAAATCGAATTTCATTTCATTTCATCCTTATCCTCTGTCAAGGAGGCATTTATACCGGTATCGGTCGTTTGGAGCGACCGTGATATTCGAAAAATCTGTCGCTACTAACAAGGCGACGATCATCGTGTGGAAAGCAATATGACAGACGACATAAGCTTCCCACAACGGAGGAACGTTTTGTCCCATTCGAAGGTATCGAAGATCAAGCAGGAATCATTTAGCCTTACTTAGAGGTGGTATCTGATTTTTTCAAAAGGTCCAATATACGGGTCAAGGTGTATTCAGCCCGAGAATTCAGGTCTACCTGCCCGTGAATCGAGGGGGACGCTTCTCGATGAAATGGGCAACGCCTTCTTTAAAATCATCTGAAGCAAAGCTTCTAACCATGTCATCATCTGCATCGTCTATGGCTTCATTCAAGGATTGGAACAGACCGTTATAGACTTCACGTTTCATCTCTTTCAGGGAACGGGGGGACACTTGCGTGGACAGCATCCGGGCATAATCCACTGTCTTTTCCATCAATAGATCCTGAGGAACCACCTGACTGACAAGGTTCATCCTCAAAGCATCCTCGGCTGAAATCGTTCGGGCTGAATACAAGAGATCAAGTGTATTGGAAATGCCGATCAGCCGGGGCAACATCCAGGCGATTCCATGTTCGGCAATCAATCCACGTTTGGCAAAGGCGGTACTGAATCGAGCCTGATCCGAGGCGATACGCACATCACAATACAGGGTCAAAATAAATCCCAACCCCACGGTTGGACCATTGATTGCGGCAATGATAGGTTTTGATATGGCGGGAAAGTAGGACCAGCACCGCTGAAAGTCCTCCCGCACTCCCTCTTTAGGTCGTGGAGGAACAATCTGTTGCTTTATTTCCTCTGGGTCCACTTCCTTCAGATTTTTTCCCGACAATGAGTTGAGTCGACTGATATCAGCGCCGGCACAGAAACCACGTCCGGCTCCGGTCAGGATAATGCAGCGGACGGCTTCGTCACGATCGGCAATACTCATCGCCTCACAGAGTTCATTCTCCATGACTTCCGTCAACGCGTTCAATTTGTCCGGGCGATTCAAGGTGATGGTCGCCACAGCATCTGTTGTTTCGTAAAGAACTTCCTTCATGGTGAGTTTCGGGGGATTTTTATGGGAATGGGATCAGATCCCTTAAGCCTGCATCACGCCACAGACGGGAACCGGCCATAGCAACGCCTGGTGAGTGTCGAGCATTGGGTCAATTCGACTACAAATCCCTTCCGGTATTGCGGACATTTTCCGGGCTTTCAAATCGAAGCAGGCCATCACACCTTCAAACAAAGCGGCCACTTGATTTCTGGATTCATTCCACATGAAGTGTACATTGTGGATTCTCTTCTCGGTTCGATTGACCAGTCGGGTATAGATTTTCACTTGGTCACCCTCCATGACCTCGGCAAGATAATGAATATGCGCCTCCAGCGCTGCACCTCCGATCTGCTCCCGTTCGATGAACTCCATTGACAGACCGAACATCTCCAGCATTCCCCCCATCGACTGCGTGAATATATGAGTGTAGCAAGCCACGTTCATATGTCCCATTTCGTCCATGTATTTTTCAGGAATGACCGACTGAAATGTCATCGGCAAAGACGTCAAGTCCATATCGGGATGTAAATCGGGTCTCATACTGGCGACTTTCTAAAGATCTGATACCTTGACCAATTGCTTTCCGATATTGTCTCCCTGAAATAGGCCGACCAACGCTCCCGGAGCCTTTTCAAACCCATCGGCAATGCTTTCTCGGTATTTAACGCGACCGGAACTGACCCACTCGGAAAGCTGGATCAATCCTTCACGGTAGTGCTTGGCAAAATCAAAAATGAGGAATCCCTGAAGGGTAGCGCGTTTGACAATCAGATGCCAAAGCAACCGAGGACCGGTCGGAGCTTCGTCCATGTTGTACTGGGATATCTGACCGCATACAGCCACCCGTCCTCCAACCGCCAGAAGTGGAAAAACCGCATCAGTGATGGGTCCTCCCACATTGTCGAAGTAGGCATGAACTCCGTCGGGACAATGCTGTTTCAAAGATCTATAAATAGAAGATTCATCCCGGTAATTCACAGCCGCAGCAAAACCAAGATCCCCTGTTATCCAGTCTGTCTTCTCTTTGGATCCGGCAATACCCACCGCCCGACAATCCATAATCTTTGCAATCTGGCCTACCGTCGAGCCAACCGCCCCTGCGGCACCGGAAACCACAACTGTCTGACCTGCTTCAGGTTGACAAATCCGCAGCAATCCGAAGTAGGCGGTCAACCCCGGCATTCCGAGCACATGAAGCGAAGTGGATATCGGGCCATAATCGGGATTCACCTTCCGGCAATCGGTTCCATCACAAACACTATACTCCTGCCAACCGGTAGCTGCCACAACGATCTCGCCCTCTTTGAACCGGTCGTGATTCGATTTTTCAACGACTCCAACAACCTGCCCCGTCATTACAGCTCCGATGGCGACCGGTTCAGCATAGGATTTGCGATCACTCATCATTCCGCGCATGTAGGGATCTACCGACAGATAAACCGTTCTCAAAAGGAACTCTCCCGGCCCCGGCTCGGGCACGGCTGAGTCCTTGAGATCAAAATCACCCTCCCGCACCATTCCCTCCGGACGGGAAACCAATACAAACTGTCTATTCTTATTACTCATGAAATGATTCAGGTGCAGAGTTCAAACAAGCCGGCAGCGCCCTGCCCTCCTCCGATGCACATGGTGACCACACCATAACGCGCTTTTCGAATCTGCATGTTGTTCACCAATGTTCCCACCAATCGGGACCCTGTCATCCCGTAGGGATGACCAATGGCAATAGCCCCTCCGTTCAGGTTCAATTTATCATTCGAGATGCCCAAGCGGTCACGACAATAGATCACCTGAACAGCAAACGCTTCATTCAATTCCCATAAGTCGATATCATCCACTGAGAGCTTGTGTCGCCTCAAGAGCTTTGGAACCGCATGGACCGGTCCAATTCCCATTTCATCGGGTTGGCATCCGGCTACCGCAAAACCACGGAAAACCGCTTTCGGCTTCAAACCCAACGAGGCCGCTTTTTCGGCCGTCATCAGAAGGTTTACCGAGGCTCCGTCGGACAGTTGACTTGAATTACCGGGAGTCACTGAACCCAGCCCACTTTTCTTGTCGAAATAGGGTTTCAATCCGGAAAGACCTTCCAGAGTGGTATCCGGCCGATTGCATTCATCCGCCTTAAAATCGACTTCCACCGTATCAATCGGTTTCATGGTCTTCTTGTCCAGGATGGCTCGGGTGGTGTGAATCGGCACCAACTCATCCTCGAAAAAACCATTTTGTTGGGCAGCGGCTGTCCGTTGCTGACTGAGCAGGGCATATTCATCCTGAGCTTCACGGGTAACCTTGTAGCGCTTGGCAACCACCTCAGCCGTTTCACCCATGATCATGTAAAGGCCCGGATACTTCTCAGTCACCCACTCGTTGGGTTCAATTTTCGCCTGGAAGGTCTGAGTAATGCTTTCAACCCCCCCTCCGATAGCAACATCAACCCCTTCCAGCATAACCTGATGGGCAGCCATGGCCACGGCCTGCAGGCCGGACGAACAGAACCGGTTGACCGTCATCCCCGAAGCGGTCACAGGTAATCCCGCCCGCAGAGAAGCGACCCGAGCTACATTCATACCCTGGGTCCCCTCCGGAAAGCCACAACCAATGACGACATCCTCGATTTCTTCCGGCTGCAATCCCGATGTTTTTTGAACCACATCTTCAATGCAGTGGGCCAGCATATCATCCGGTCGGGTCATGTTAAGTGATCCTCGAAATGTCTTACCCATAGGGGTCCTTGAAGTGGAGACAATAACTGCTTCTCTCATATCGGGCTTGAGTTTTACCAACTGGTCGGTAGAATTCAAATCATTTGATGTTCCCATGGCATCGATGGATCTCTTTGCGACGGTTCTCGGGGAAGCGAAGTGGTATCGTTCGCCAAGACTTTACTCCCTGAATCCTGGCACTGATATTGGATGCCGAATCATCCTTGAGGCTTTACTGAAGGAAGAAACCGGGGAACTCCAAACCAAACAGCATGAAACTTCTGGTCTGTATTAAGCAAATCCTGGATCCTGAAATCCCGGTTCGAGATTTTTCAATCGATCGGGAAAAACTGGAAGCTGATTCTGCAAACGCGAATCAGGTCACCAATATTTTCTGTGAAAATGCATTGGAAACCGCCCTTCAACTACGCGATTCCGTCGGGGAAAGCAGCATCACTGTCATCTGTTTCGGCCGTGAATCTGCGGAAGATTCCCTCCGCAAAGCGCTGGCAATGAAAGCGGATGAAGCCTGTCTTGTCATGAATGATCTCAACCACACGCCGGACAGCGCCACCACGGCCCATGTTTTGGCAAGCGCCATTGAGAGCCTGGGCAGTTTTGATCTGATCTTTACGGGGAGAGAATCAGGCGATTGGGGGAACGGTCAAACCGGCGCCTATCTGGCTGAGGAGTTGAAAGTTCCCTATCTGCCATTTGTCGATGACATCAAACAAACCGACAAAGGATTCGAAGTCAGAAGGCAAACAGAGTCCGGGTGGGAACGTTACGGAATTCCTGCATCATCGGTGGTCACCATTACTAACAGCGATCACAATCTCCCTCGAATTCCAAAAACCCGTGATATCATGATGTCGCACCGGAAAACTATCACAAGAGTAAGCTTCGAAGATTTGAAAATCCGTAAGGATGAGTTAAACCCTCAATCGGATTCCGTCCGGCCGGTCAAACTGTTTGTTCCAGAAAAAGAATCCGCCTGTGAATTCATCGAGGGAGAAAACCTGAATGCCAAGATCGATCAACTCGCAGATAAAATCATGGAAATCCGGAGCACGCTATGAGCGAAACGAGTGGAAACGGCAGCGATATCCTATGTGTTCTTAGCTCGAATGAATGGGATCGAAGTGCCGAGGGATTAGTCGGAGCCGGCCGATTACTATCGGATAAAACCGGTGGCAAGCTCATTGCCGTAACCCTTGGTGAATGGCAAGATTCGGCACTCAAGCAACTAGGCGCACGCTGCCACCAGGTAAGGGTCGGACAAACTCAAGTGTCGGTATCGGGTGGAATCGAATCCATGCTCGACTATCTGGTCAAACTCGCTGAGGAAATCCAACCTGCATCCATCCTTTTTGGAAATGGCACTGTGGAAGAGGAAATAAGCCCTCGCCTGGCGTTCCGCCTTGGAGGTTCTTCCATCGGTGATGCCCAGGCATTAACCATTTCAAACAACCGGATCCAGGTCACGCGGTCGGTTTACGGTGGCAAGGCGACCGCTGTCATGGAACTTCAAAAATCTCCGGCGGTCGTTTGGATCCGTTCCAGAGCGTTCCCACCGGCCGGTCCACTTCCTCAATCCGGCAGTTTCGAAACCACAGTGATTCAAGAAACATCCCCTGAATCCATCGAACTTCTGCAGCATCACGAAGATGCCTCCGAAGGGGTCTCACTTGAGGAGGCAACGATGATTGTTTCCGGAGGGCGTGGACTGGGTGGCCCGGAACCCTTTGAAGATCTCAAGGCATTGGCGGCAACCATCGGTGCGGAAATGGCTGCCTCGAGGGCGGCTTGTGATGCCGGTTGGGTTCCCCATTCATGGCAAGTGGGCCAAACAGGAAAAAAAGTGACCCCGGAGCTTTATCTGGCCGTGGCCATGTCCGGCTCCAGCCAGCACATGATGGGGATCACCGATGCCAGGAATATTGCGGCCGTCAACACCGATCCCGATGCCCCTATTTTCAAACATTGCCGATTCGGTATTGTTGAAGATTACCGCAACGTCATTGGACCTCTTACAGAGAAACTGAAATCCAGGAAAAAATGAATCCTTCGGATGCCACGCGAGAGGTCCTCTGGAACATTTCCAATTCGTGGATCATGTACGCTCTACTGCTACCGACGCTGCTGATCGCCGGCAATGGCATACTGCTCCGAATAAAACGTTGGAAGAAAGGCCGACCGGTGGATCGACTGGATCGTCCGCTCGAAAGATTGCAGAATGTATGGCGCCATGCCGTGCTGCAGCGACGCACCATGCGAAACCGATATGCGGGAATCTTTCACGCCTTTATATTCTGGGGATTCATAACGCTAACTCTTGCCACCACCGTTGTTTTTCTACATCACGACTTCGGCTGGCAGATCATGCAGGGCCGATTCTATCTCTACTTCCAATCCTTGTTTGTCGATCTTCTGGGGCTACTCGCCCTGATCGGCGTGGGAATGGCGGCATGGCGAAGGGCCTTCTTACAACCCCGTTTTCTAGTACAGTCCTCCGAAGCCACCTGGATTCTGGTATTGGCTTTCATTATTCTGGGAACCGGTTTCCTTCTCGAAGGATGGCGCATCGCGGCCACGGATGACCCCTGGGGCAATTGGTCACCTGTCGGCTCATTGATCGCAACCTTCTCGATTCATTGGATGTCGGTGGAAACGATGCAATTCTTCCATTGGGGGGTTTGGTGGTTTCACCTGCTCCTGGTTTTCGGATTCATCGCCTGGGCTCCCTATACCAAAATGCTCCATCCTTTGACCGCCACTCTGAATATTTATGCAGCTAACCTGAAACCGATCGGAGCCTCACTTAAAACAATCGATTTTGAATCGGAAGAAAGCTTCGGCATCAATCGACTGGACCATTTCACATGGAAAGATCTGATGGATCTGGATGCCTGTACGGAATGCGGTCGATGCACCGCCGTCTGCCCGGCAGCAACCGCTGGAAAATCCTTATCACCAAGGGACATCATTCTGGACTTACGTGAAAAATCAAGAATCTCAAACAAAAGGGAAACGACCTTCAGCGATCCGATCATAGGAACGGCCCCTTCCCTTTCCACGGAATCACTTTGGCAATGCACCAGTTGTGCCGCTTGCGTGGAATCGTGCCCGGTTTCCATTGAACAGTTTCCAAAAATCATCGATATGCGCCGGTTTCAAGTCATGGAGGAAGCTGTATTCCCTGAACCCATGCAACAGGCTCTCGCCTCCATTGAATCACGGGGGCATCCGTTTTCCGGCAGTCGATTCTCAAGACTGGACTGGACAGAAGGTCTGAATATTCCAGAGATCAAAGACCGACCGGATGCCGAGGTTCTGGTCTGGACCGGATGTGGAGGCTCTCTTGTGGAACGCAACCAGAAATCTTCAAGAGCTCTCACTAAGATTCTTGATCGGGCCGGCATTTCCTACGCTATCCTCGGACGAGAGGAAAAATGCACCGGTGATCCCGCCCGCAGAATGGGAAACGAATTTCTGTTTCAGGAACTGGCAAAACAAAACATCCAGACTTTTGAAAAATACAAGGTGAAGACCGTCGTCACTTCCTGTGCTCATTGTTTCAATACGTTTCGCAATGAATACCCGGAGCAGGGCGGACAGTTCGAAGTCTTTCATCACAGTGAATACCTGAAGCGATTACTTGACCAAGGGAAGCTGCCCATGAAATCCTCCTCCGACCGGAAGATCACCTTGCACGACCCCTGTTACCTGAGTCGACACAACCACATGACAGAGGATGCCCGCAGCCTCCTCCAACAAACCAGCAGCCAACCACTCATTGAGCTTGAGCGGAATCGGCAAAACAGTTTCTGTTGTGGAGGTGGTGGCGGATTGAGTTTTACCGAGGAGCCCTCGGAGCAAAGAGTCAATCGGCAAAGGGCCGATGAAATTCTGAAAACTGATGTGGATACGGTAGCTGTGGCCTGCCCCTTCTGCACGACGATGTTGGAAGATGGAATCAATGCCTGCAAAGGATCAAGGGACATCAAGGTAAAGGAACTGTCCGAACTGATCCTGGAATCTCTCGAAACCGAAGAATAAGTATTTGAATTAAACGTGAACCAGCCCACCGGACTTAAAAAAACATGGATCTCAAACTAACTGAGGAAGAACAAAAATTCCGCGAAGATTTCAGAACCTGGCTGAAGGAAAACCTCCCCAAAGAGCCCCTGACCGGACGAAGCGAAGATGACCCCAATTATTGGAATCAATTGAGAGGGTGGCAAAAGAAGCTGGCTGAAGGAGGTTGGGCCGGAGTATCCTGGCCCGATGAATTCGGAGGGCGTGGCGCGACACCGATTGAAGAAGCACTTTACCTTGAAGAACTGGCGGTATGCGATGCTCCGGAACGAGCCGGTGTAATCGGGGAAGGCTTGGTCGGCCCCACCATCATCGCGGAAGGTTCTCAGAAGCAAAAGGAATTCTTCCTGCCCCGCATCCTTGATGGAACCGATATCTGGTGTCAGGGGTTTTCAGAACCGGATTCAGGCAGTGATGTGGCTTCTCTTTCAACAAAAGCCGTTCTCGATGGTGAACATTATGTTGTCAATGGACAAAAGATCTGGACCAGCTTTGCCCACATGGCCGACTGGTGCCTGCTGCTGGTCCGAACGGATCCCAATGCCCCGAAACACAAAGGCATTAGCTGTCTTCTGGTCGATATGAAGAGTGAGGGACTCTCGGTTCGCCCCCTGCGTCAAATGTCAGGTGATGCCGGATTCAACGAGATGTTTTTTTCCGATGTCAGGGTTCCGGCGACTAACCTACTGGGGCAGTTGAATGAAGGCTGGAAAATCACCATCACCGCATTGATGAACGAACGGGCCAATCTCGGCAGCGGACTCTATGTGGGATTCAAAAAAACATTGAACGAACTGATCGAACGATCAAAAACCATCCGACGGAACGGAAGTCCCGCCACGAAGGATCCCATCAACCGTCAGAAAATTGCTCAAGCCTATCTGGAATTGGAAATACTGAAACTGAATTCCAATCGAGCACTCTCTCAAATCACCAACAATGCCACCCCGGGACCGGAAGGATCCATCCTGAAGCTCTATTGGAGCGAGTTCAACCAGCGTCTGGTTCAGTCGGCGATGGAAATACTGGGTGAACAGGCTCAACTGAAAGACTTTGACCAAGGCAAATGGATCTATCGCTACCTTCGATCGAGAGGCAATACGATTGAAGCGGGCACCAGTGAGATACAACGCAACATCATCGCACAGAGAGTGCTTGGATTACCACGTAGTTATTGAGCCATCGAAACTGACCCCAGTTATCCCAATTTAATTAGACACATGCATTTCGATTTATCCAAACCACAGAAACTTCTCCAGGAATCGGCGAGAACTTTTTTCAAAAGAGAATGTCCGCTCACCCGCGTCCGTGAACTCATGGAGACCGGGAACGGATTTGATGAGACACTCTGGACCCACATGGTGGATCAAGGCTGGACAGGGCTCATGCTACCGGAAAAATACGAAGGACTGGAGCTGAGCATTGTCGAACTGGCAGCACTCGCCGAGGAAATGGGAAGAGCCTGCACGCCCTCCCCTTTCCTCGCCACAACGTGGGCTTCGGTTTTAATTGCCGAATCAGAAAACACCCCAATTCAGACCAAATACTTAAAGGCCATTGCCGAAGGTTCCTGCATGGCAACTGTCGCTCTTCAGGATGCCGAATCGGGGTGGAATCCGAATCTCGTTGCGACAACACTTCAGCCAACGGATAACGGATTTAAGCTGACGGGCGAAAAATGGTATGTTCTGGACGCCGCTACAGCCGATGTGCTCCTTGTCGTTGCCAAAAAAAGAGACCAACTCGCCATCGCCCTGATTCCACGTAATCGCGAAGGAATCAGCATAGAATCCACACCCAGCATCGACGAAACCCGGAAATTCAGCCAAGTCAAATTCAATGAGGTTACCGTAAGCAGCGAAGACTTGATCGCCGTCGGCGGCCAAGCAGACAAAGCACTGCAAAGATCGATGCACGTCGGCACCATCGCGGTCTGTGCCGACTTGATTGGATCGATGCAGTGGATGTTGGAAACCACTGTAGAATATGCCAAAACCCGAAAGCAGTTCGGAGTCCCCATAGGATCTTTTCAAGCCGTACAACATCAATGTGCCGACATGCTTCTGCTACTGGAAAGCTCCCGATCCGCAACCTATTACGCCGCCTGGGCATTATCGGAGGATGATCCTGCTTCGGAACGCGCCGTATCGATGGCCAAAGCCTATTGTTCGGATTCCGGAAGAGAGATTGGAAACCGTGCCTGCCAGGTGCTCGGCGGAATCGGGTTTACCTGGGAGCATGATCTGCAGCTTTATTATAAACGGGCTAAGGGCGATGAATTGTTATTCGGTGATGCGACCTTTCACCGTGAGGAACTTGCCAAACAGATTCTCAATGATTGAAGTGCATGAGCACTACGATGGACCCACTATCCGCATATGCCTGATCTGAAAGGAAAAACTTTATTCATCACCGGAGCCAGTCGGGGAATCGGTCTTGCCATCGCCCTGCGGGCGGCACAGGACGGCGCCAACGTAACGGTTGCCGCTAAAACAACCCGGCCACACCCTAAACTTCCGGGCACTATTTTTACTGCAGTTGAAGAAATCAACCAAGCCGGGGGCACCGGTCTGGCTTGCCCGACGGATATTAGATCCGAAGATCAGGTAGGCGAAGCTGTTGAGAAAACTGTCAAGGAATTCGGCGGCATAGATATCCTGATCAACAACGCCAGCGCTATTCACCTGACGGGGACACAGGACACTCCTATGAAGCGGTATGATCTGATGCATCAAATCAATACACGCGGAACATTTCTCTGTTCAAAGATGTGCCTTCCTCATCTTCTTGAATCAGACAATCCTCATATACTGAATATATCCCCTCCTCTGAACATGGAAGCCCGATGGTTTTCGGGGCATGTTGCCTACACCATGGCAAAATTCGGAATGAGCCTTTGCGTATTGGGCATGGCGGAAGAATTCCATGAACAGGGAGTCGCGGTAAACGCCTTATGGCCAAGAACCATCATTGCCACCGCAGCGGTGCAAAACCTGCTTGGAGGAGACAAGGCCATACGACATAGCCGGAAACCGAAAATCATGGCCGATGCCGCTCATGCTATTCTGACGCGCAACAGTCGGGATTGCAGTGGCCATTTTTTCATTGATGATGAAATCCTTAAAGAACAGGGCATCACCGACTTATCGGACTACGCCTGCACCCCGGGTGAATCCCTTCAACCCGATTTCTTCATTTGAATGGAAAATAAGCTTGCGGTAGGGCTCGCAGGCACGGCCATTCGGTTAAGGGATTTTCCGCAGGTTTATTGACACCGTCATCCCTGAAGCTGGCCGCGCCGAGGCCGGAATAGGGAAGAAATGAATCCCGATTTCAATGATCCGGGGTCGACGTCCCCAGCTTCAGGGGTGCCTGATTCCTTAACCGAATGGCAGTGGGGCTCACTGCCCCCGCCCTCAATCAAACCATTCGGTAAACTGATCGACGGATTCCCTTTCGGTACGGTACTGGTTCACAGGATCAGTGAAATCAGCATACCCTACGGCGATGCCGCAGATCAGGTGGCGACTTGAATCGATCTTCAATTCATTCCTGACGATATCAGGAAACTCGGCCAAAGCGGCTTGAGGACAAGTCTCCACTCCACACCCACGGGCAGCGAGCATGATGTTCTGAACGAACATTCCCATATCCAACCAAGATCCTTTTTCCATGATGGACTCAATGAAAATGAATATTTCAGCAGGCGCGCCGAAACCGTGATAGTTCTTCATCCACTGTTCTTTACGGCGCTGCTTATCCTCACGTTGAATTCCCAGAGCTCCATAAAGCGCCTTACCGCAAGCCACTTGACGTTCTCGGTAAAGCTCCGGAAATTCCTTTGTATAATAGCGATAATCCGGGTTCGGCTTGTGCCCGGCCTCCATCGCTGCCACAATCGAATCGCTGATCCGTTGTTTCGACTCTCCCGTAACCACACAAACCTGCCAGGGTTGAGAGTTCACACCGGATGGAGCCCAACGGGCTGTATCCAATATTTTGTGAAGTATCCCCCGAGAAACCGGGCGATCCAGAAACGCACGGGTCGAGGCACGTCCAATGATGGCATCCAATACATCCATGATTGGAGCCTACCCTCCTTTCAAAAGAAATCCTAGGCAATCCCTTAACGGTTCGTTATAAACGCCCAACCATGCTCAATTGTTCAATTATCCTGGAAGGAACCGCACAAACTTTCGGAGATTCAATCGCCGTGAGCATTGAGGAGAATCGCTGGACTTACAAACAGCTGTATCGCGAGTCCTGCCGCTTTGCAAATGGCCTGAGAAAAAGCGGAATTGCCCATGGGGATCGCATTGTTCTCGCCTGCCCCAACCGCATCGAGTTCATCATCGCGTATTTTGGAATACTGATGAGTGGAGCGGTCGTTGTCCCTGTCAGCATTCTCTCCAAAAAACGGGAACTCGCCTTTGTCATGGAAGACACTCAAGCACAGGGATTTGTCTGTTTTGAAGGAAGCGATGAACTTTCTTTGGGAACGGAAGGGCTCGATGCGTTTGGTGAAGTGGAATCCTGCCGGCATATTTGGATGATTACCGGTGCTACGGGAGTAAAACCGGATGTAGGGGATCTGCCAACCATGGCAGATTTGATGGAAGGCATGCCGGACGATTGCACCAGTGCAGCGACAAGCCCCGAAGATTCCGCCGTCATTCTCTACACCTCAGGAACCACCGGAAGTCCCAAAGGTGCCGAATTGTCGCATTCCAATATTTTCACCACCGCCATCACCTCCGGCCGATTATCGGAGTTTGCCCGGTCGGATGTCACTCTGGTGACCCTGCCTTTGTTTCACTGTTATGCCCAGACAGTTCAGATGAACGCGGGATTTGTAATGGGCAGCCGTCTGGTTCTACTGGAAAGATTCGACCCCGATCTTGTTCTTCAAAAACTGCAGGATGAAGCGGTCACGGTATTCTGCGGCGTGCCCACCATGTATTGGTCGTTGCTTAATCATGAAAGAGCCGATCAGTTCGATTTGAAAAAAATTGCACAACATCTCCGCGTCGGTTGTTCCGGTGGAGCGCCGATTCCGGTTGAAGTGCTTCGGGGAGTCGAAGAAAAATTCCAATTCAACATCCTTGAAGGTTATGGTCTCTCTGAGACATCGGCAATGGCCAGCTTCAATCAAATTCACCGACCTCGCAAAATCGGTTCGGTTGGACTACCGGTTTGGGGTGTGAAGATGAAGATTGTCGATCCGGACATGAACGAATTACCCACTGGCGAACGCGGTGAAATCGTGATACGAGGTCACTGCACCATGAAGGGATATTACAACCGTCCGGATGCAACGGAAGAAGCTTTCCGCAGCGGATGGTTTCATACCGGAGATGTCGGAACAATGGACGATGAGGGTTACTTCTATGTCGTTGATCGGACAAAAGAAATGATCATCAGAGGTGGATTCAATGTTTACCCTCGAGAGATCGAAGAGGTCCTGGCAACTCATCCGGGCATATCGCTATCTGCAGTGATCGGTATCCCCAACGAGAAATACGGAGAGGACATCCTGGCATTTGTGATTCTGAAAGATGACTGTAATCATACTCCTGAAGAAATCGTCTCCTGGTCTAAAACAGAACTGGCTTCCTACAAATACCCGCGAATCGTGGAAATCGTCGATGAATTACCCTTGGGCGCAACGGGTAAAGTATTGAAAAAGGAACTGAAGAAAAAATATGAAAATTCGTAATTCACCGAAGTTTGGATTCGCTGTATTTTTAGCAACCACGGCAATGGTCTCCAGCTTGTCTGCACAAAGCAAAGCACCCCGCCCTTTTGATGTTGTAATCGACGATCCGAAACTACCTCGGGTACTCCTGATTGGAGACTCCATTTCGATCGGTTATACAGTCGAAGTGAGGAATTTACTGGCAGGTCAGGCCAATGTGCATCGCCCCAAGGAAAACTGCGCTTCAACCAAACAGGGATTGGAAAAAATTGATAAATGGCTCGGAGACAAGCGATGGGATGTCATTCATTTCAACTGGGGACTGCACGATTTGAAATACATTAATGAACGCGGTAGACTGGGGGATCCCAAAGATCCTAAGTTCAATCAACAGGTTCCGGTTGAGCAATATCGTAAAAACTTGAAAAAACTGGTCATCAGAATGGAGAAATCTGCAGATGTCTTAATCTGGAGAAGCACCACCCCCGTTCCAGA
>DUCD01000310.1:0-17379 GCA_012959985.1 Verrucomicrobiales bacterium
ACGCTTTCCACTTCTCTATATTCGGCGGACAAATAGCTCCCTATGTGGGTTTCGATTCGACAACCCCCGTTCAAAAAAATAAAGCCGTCGAGGAATGGACCCCATGATACCCAGAATCAGCAATGATGGAGTTCCGTATACAAATACCAGTCCCACATACTTTGCATAAAAACTGGAGACCTGATCGGGATGCCACCCTTTCTCATAAAGGTATTCATTGCCGAAAGAGGTTCCTAGAAGAATCATGGTAACTGCGCCAATGCCCATCAGGACCCAGTTGAACCAGGATAAATGCACATCCTGATAAGTCATCGGAAAACTGACCAAGGGAGATTTTTTCCAGCGGGAACGAAGAATAAGAAAACCCAACCCCGGAAGGGAAAAAGTCAACAGCAGAACCGATTGAAGTTCATCAGGATAGGGACGGGTAATATGTATAGTAGAATCCTTCGCATGAAAATGTTCGCGGACAAACTGGGAGATGCGTTCTTGAGAAACAGTTCGATGGTGCAGGGTGAGATTTGGAAACTCATCATATTTAGGCCGTTGATAAAATTCCTTGATCACCCACTGAATCAGGTCATCTGATGTGGTATCCCTATAGGCATGAAGGTAAAGAGTTCGTCTCCTGATCGATTCAAATTGCGATTCAGACATACTGCCCAACCGGAGTTGATTCACTGCCTGGTCAATGAAAAAACGGGCAACCTCGATATCCTCCTTCTGGAATTCACTGACGATTCCCAGGTAAGCCTGTCCAGCAAACGTAGCCAATTCCACTCGCAAGGAGTAAGTAATCTTCACTTCATCACGAAGCTTACGATTCAAAGTTTCCTCTAGAAAACCACGTAAGAAATCCAGCACAAGGAAATCCGCCGCGCTGTAATTATAAAACTTGTAGCGCTTCTCGTAACGGGCAAATCCACCCCGCTCTTAGGACACCACCTCTTTGATTCGGGAAGGCGGATCAGAACCCACAGATTGAACATCGGTGAGAACCCTGTTCTTCTGACCAAAAGTGGAATCGACCTGGTTTCTTAAATCCACTACATGGACATCTCCAATTACGGTTAAAGTCATCCGATCAGGTAAAAAATTTCTGGCATAATAACGACCGATATCATCGAGTGTCATAGAACGCACCTGAGCCTCATTCCCGATCAGTGAACGAAAATTCAAATCCAGATTAAATTCTCTGCGCCAATAATCCTTATCCAAATCTGCGTTGAAAGGGCTGCGTAATCGAAGCCATTCATGACTGTTTTGAAATCGGTATTTCAATTCGGCAAGAATCGGAACCCGTTCACTATTCACGGAGGCTTTAGTGAACTTGGGTTTAAACACCATTTTATAGATCAGCAGAACCGCTTTCTTCCAATGGACTTTGGGAACATCGATATAAAATGCCATACGGTCAATCGATGTGTGCCCATTCATCACTGCCCCCATTTGTTTCAAGTCAGCTATCTCTTGTCTATGCGGAAGAGACTCAAACAGGAGATGTTCCATAGTGTGCCGTACCTGGTTTACCCAGTGGGTCCTGCAACCCCCTGCATTGAGGGTGAGTGTTATCCGCACATAAGGATCTGTGGCCACGGGCTTCACCCAAAGCTTAAAACCATTGTTGAAATGATAGGTTTCAATGTCCGAAAAAAGCCGCCCCATTGAATCGATTGATTCCGCCTGGGGAATCGAAGCAGGAACCTGCTCTCGATCTGTCTCGGCAGGAACGGCACTTGATAGGCTGGCGACAACCAACAAACATGCAGATGCAGATGCAGACATAATAATGACCGCCCTCCAAATTCCAAAGACTCCTGATTTGGTTGAATGATTATCCACGTTTACAAACCCAGTGATCATCCTATCCCCAACGAACTATTGAAACAAAAAAACACTCTGTTAAATTAGTCCGGATTACAAACCTTCGGTAGTCAGGCAACGTCAGAACCTTCAATTATTGAGAAAAATGAGTGAATTCGATAGGGAGGACGGTCACCAGTGCGCCCACAGATTGACGTTTCATGATCGAGCGATTCGAGGCCCACTGAGACAGCACGCCCTTCTATGAAAGGCCTGTTCTAAATAATCCCTCCTCCAAAATCCATTTTGATGCCCCGCTCCCCAGTTACTTTTTCACGGTATCGGGATTTCCTATATACTTCCACTGGCATCAGGGCGGCTCCCTTTCTCAAACGCACCTCATCCAGGATAGGGGAAACATCTGTTTCATAGGCACGCTTCAAAACTTGCTCGGCCATCGTGACATCATTCCCTTCCTGATGATACGTTAATGCTTCTCGATCCACCAACAATGCTTTGATATGGGCACGGTGAATTTCAATGGACGAAAGAACCAGATCTTCGATCGGATCCTTCAGATTGTGTGACTGATCCATCATGTAGCAAGGTTGAAATCGAGGTCGGCGTTTTCTGATATTAGGATCTTGGACAGCATCGATCAACTCGTGCATCACCAAAAACAATTGATAGGGTTTGATAGAACCCGAGGATAGATCGTCATCGCCATATTTGGAATCATTGAAATGGAATCCTCCCAATCGATTGGCGGCGATGAGACGGGCAACCACCATTTCAATATTACAATTCGGCAGATGATGCCCCAGATCCACCAGACAGGATGCCTGAGGTCCCAAGGCTTGGGCGATCATGAGGGATGTCCCCCAATCCTGCACCACGGTGGAATAAAATCCGGGTTCGAAAGGTTTGTGCTCTGTGAACAGTCGCCATGTGCGTGGCAATCCGGCATAAACAGATTTTAAGGAATCAATGACCCGATCCAATGCATTGCGCAGATGCTGCTGCCCGGGAAAACATCCTCCATCGGCCAACCAGATTGTCAGCGATTTCGAACCAATCGCTCTTCCGATCTCAATGCATTCCAGATTGTGTTCAATGGCTTGATGGCGAACTGCTTTATCGGTATGGCATAGCGAACCGAACTTGTAGGAGTGTTTTTGATCCGGTTGATCCTGAAAAGTGTTGGAATTCATGGCATCGAAACCAAGCCCCAGTTCACGGGCAACTTTCTTCAAAATTCGGGGATTCTCAGGACGATCCCAGGGAATATGTAATGATACTCGGGGAGTAATGCCGACCAATTGCTGGACCAAAGCAGCATCATGTAATTTCTCCATAAGATTTCTGGGTTCTCCCGCGATCGGAAATCGTCCAAAACGAGTCCCTCCCTGCCCCAACCCCCAGGAAGGAACAGCAACCGAAAACCCCTCCGCGTCGGTGGTAACAGCCTCAATTTCGATTTTTTGCCATTCCAGTTGTTCAGCCAATACTTCGTAACGTCGCCGGTGTTGTTTGAGCCGTTGACGGTTGTCCTGCTGAATCAAGTCTGTCATTCGATGATAGTGTCTTTCCATCTTTCCAGTCTTTCTCGCGCCTTGGCCGGTCAAGTGTATTTCATGGAGATTCCCCGTCCATTGGAATCTTCACGGTTTCGTTGATATAGAGTCCGAATCCCCGTCCCCAAACAGTTTCTCGCGAGCGGTTTGGGTAATAGCCAATGCAACCGGATGACGCACTTTGCGCTCCACGGTGATGGCATAGAACGATTCCAATATCTCCTCGGTTCGCCCGACAACGCCAACGTTGTATTCACGGCAAATTTCTTCCTCAATGATCGTAGGACCTAAAAACAACCCCGCTCCTTCACGTCCAAACACCTTAAGCAAGGCGCTGTCGTGAAACTCAGCTCGGATGCGCGGCACATACCCCTTCAAGGACAACCAACGGTCAATCGATCGCCGTAAAACTGTGCCTTCTGTAGGAACCAGAAGTGGAGCCCCGGAAATACTGCCTGGGAATTTCCCACGGTAACGATCGGCAAGTTTCCGAGTTCCAAAAAAGGTCACTCCACTGGATCCGAGGAAATGATTGAAGGCTTTGATTCGAACGGATCCTCCTATCGGGGCATCGGCAATGACCAAATCCAACCGGTGAATGGAAAGATCAGCGAGGAGTGTTTCGGTCTTGTCCTCCTCACAGATCAGTCGAACAGGTTTTCTCATCTCCAAGGCAGGCGCCAGAAGTCGATGCGAAACAAGCTTGGGCATGACGTCTGATATGCCGACCCTCAATCGAGCTGGGCGGTCGCTTCCTATGCCCTTCAGATTCTCCTGGAATTCCTTGCCCAGATTAAAAATCTCCTCCGCATATTCAAATGCCATCCGCCCGGAATCCGTCAATGTCAAACCACCTCGGTCTCGGAGAAACAAGGGTTCTTCCAGATTCAACTCCAGGGACTTTATCTGTGTGCTGACGGTCGGTTGCGATAATTTGAGTGCCCGGCTGGCTTTTCCAATACTTCCCTCCTTAGCCGCGACCCAGAAATAGTAAAGGTGATGATAGTTCAACCAGTCCATATCTATATAGGTATTATCTATGGATATATCAAGAATTTTTCAATTTGTCTATGTCAGTTTTCCTTGTATGCTATTTCTGCAGGACGAGATCGTTTGAATGGAACCCGGACGACAGATAGTTGAGCGATAAGAAGAAACCAAAAATGTGAATATAATAAGCACCTTTGACAAACGCCTCTTGAGGGGCGATGTCTTCGGTGGGATTACTGCGGACATTGTCGCAGTTCCTCTGGCGCTGGCTTTCGGGATTTCATCAGGACTGGGAGCTATATACGGGCTCTACGGTGGGAATGGTTGCCGCTATTTCCGGGGGAACCGCCTATCAGGCAAGTGGACCGACTGGGCCCATGACGGTCTTTTGGAATCTATTGTTTGCAGTGGGTGTCGGACTCGTAATTTCAAAAAATCCATGCGAATCTTAAAAAAACTATTCGATAAAAACAAGAACTGGGCAAACAGGATCAAAGAATCTGACCCCGATTTCTTTACCAAGCTCTCAAAACAGCAAAATCCTGAATATCTGTGGATTGGCTGTTCCGACAGTCGCGTGCCGGCAAATGAAATTGTGGGATTGATGCCGGGTGAAATATTCGTCCACCGGAATATTGCCAACATGGTGGTCCACACAGACCTGAATTGTTTATCGGTTATTCAATTCGCCGTGGAAGTGCTGAAGATTAACCATATTATTGTTTGCGGCCATTACGGATGTGGAGGTATTAAGGCAGCGATGGAAAATAGTGAACACGGATTAATCGACAATTGGCTCCGAAACATCAAAGACGTTCGTCGCTATCATCAAACCCGTATCGATTCCATTAAAAATGAAAAAGAAAAACTGGATCTAATGTGTGAACTCAATGTCATTGAACAGGTGGCCAATGTTTGCCATACCACAATTGTGCAAAATGCATGGAAATCCGGACATGAATTGGCCGTCCACGGCTGGATTTATGACATTGCAGATGGGATTTTGAAAGATCTGGATGTTTGCAGAATAAATTCAGAAGAAATATCTCACACTCACCGGCTGAAATAGCCTTTTTTGCGAGTTACTCAATCGAAACCGTACCCGGAAAATCCGGTTAGCGGCTACCGGTAAACATCCATTTGGTTTTCATTTCGTAAACCACACGTGTGGTTATTAGGGGAAAGCCCTTTTCTTGTGACTCCCTCCCCCTACCTTGATAAAAGTATATCTCAGGACCTCGCCTACTTGTAATAACGATGCATTATCCTGACCGCCCCGTTTTGGAAATGTCCAAAGCATTTCTATTAAAGTCCTGTCCCGAATGGCACTAAGTTAAGGATGTGGATCGATGGAATTTCCAAGCAATTGGGTCTGGGATTGACATGACCGGAACGATGTCAAATCCGGCCTCACCGAGGCCAGCTTCAAGTTTGAAAAGGACCTGGACATGATTTTGTTCCTGAAGCCGGGGGCGTCGACCCCGGACAATGGAAAACTAATCAGGACCGAACAAAATGCCTTAATTTAGTGCCAGTCAGGTCTGTCCCTGAGTGCGTTTGCTCGGTTTGGCTATATCGGTTGTTTCGAAAACAAGCGGGAGCGCTAGGATGATTTTGTCGCCACATTGCGCCCGTTGATAACTAGCGCCGATTACAAAGGTGGAGGACAAGACCTCAAGCGACGGGGATGGGAAATCGGCGATGGAAAGTAATTTGTTAGACCCTGTTCAGGGTTGGTTCGATAAATTAAAAATTGACAGAGAGCCACAAGGAGTCGGTCTTTTTTCTTGTATCTCGAACAAATCATTCAAATAGTCACCTGGATGCAAGTCGTGTTTAGGATCGTGTCATTGCTGTTGATTTGCTGCCTCCCCATGGCAGCGGATGCCGCCTTGGGGAATGCCGAGAATCGATTCATTAGAGATCTTTGCATGGACTGTCATGATTCGGAATCGGAGAAGGGCGGGTTGAATCTGGAGACGCTTTCCCAAAATTTGGACGAGGCTGAGGCGTTTGAAATGTGGGTCAAAATTCATGATCGGGTAGCGAGGCAAGAAATGCCACCCAAGAAAAAAAGGCAGCCAGAGTCACGAGACCGGACGCTCTTTTTGACAGCATTGACGAGGGACTTGACCAAGGTGGATGACAGGCGCGTGGTGAAAGAGGGCCGCTCTGGTGTGAGAAGGTTGAATCGCTTCGAGTATGAGAACAGTTTGCGTGAAGGCTTGAAGGCGCCATGGCTCTTGTTGGCCGACAGATTACCGGAGGATGGGACGGCGCATCTTTTCAATAAAACAGGGGATCACCTGGACATCTCTCATGTGCAGATGACCCGGTATCTGGAAACGGCGGAGCACGCCTTGCAAATGGTATTGCAGACGGTGGCGCACCCAAGTGTGACGAATCGCTTTCATGCGCGCACTGAGCCGGTAATGCTTCACTATTTGAAATATCGCTTTGGTCAGCGGGCTGCGACCCGTGCGGCGATCCCCATGCTGGACTTCGAAGCCGAGCCGGCTGTGATTCGGGGAGTGCAGCCAGTGACAGTGGGAGATGAGGATCCTGAAAAAAGAGATAGGGAGGCAATGGGATTTGTGTCTGGGACTTATGCGGCAACCACCAAATATGATTTTACCCGCATGGAATTACCTGTGGATGGTCGCTATCTGCTGCGCCTCAAGACCTACAGTTTTCTGGCCGGCACTAATGGGGCGATCGGAGGGAAGGATAACGGATTAACCGGCGGAACCCGGGCCTGGTGGCGACCGGATCGCAAGGTGGTGAAGCAGAGCAATCGATCTGAGCCGGTGACCCTCTATGCACTTGCGGGAACCGGGGACAGTCGCTGGTTGACCGTGTTTGATTCCAATCCTGGACCGGGCATTTTCGAGTGCGAGGTGAATTTGAAAAAGGGCGAGATGATTCGCCCGGATGCAACACGTCTGGTCCGGACCCGACCGGGTTGGACGGGGAATCCCCATGCCTCAACCAATGGCATCCCAGGTGTCGCATTCAATTGGCTGGAAGTCGAAGGCCCCATCCATGATGAGTGGCGCGGGGTATCAGGTAATCTTTGATGACCTTCCCTTTACCGTGGATGATAATGGGGTCGCGACTGTTGTCAGTGTGTCGGAGGAGTTTGACGCGAAACGTCTCTTGGAGCGCTTCGTATTCCGAATGTATCGCAGGGGGCAGGCGGACGCAGAAGAAGTCAAAGCGCTGATGTCGATTTACCACCGTGCGAGGGAGCTGGATGTGAGTTTCACAGATGCCGTGATCGCAGCTATGGCGACGGCGCTGTGCTCCGCTGACTTTTTGTTTCTGGATTCCAACAAGGGGCTTCTTGATAAGAATGCCTTGGCTTCACGATTGGCCTTTTTTCTTTGGAACGGTCCGCCGGATGAAGCGCTTCGAGCTGATCCTGATGGAGGGCAGGTGGACCGCATGCTCAATGACAAGAGGAGCCATCGATTCGTGGATGCCTTCCTCGACTACTGGTTGGACCTTCGCGACCTAAATGCGAATGCCCCGGATGCTGAGCTGTACCCTGATTATTATCTCGATGATTGGCTGACGGAGTCATCACTGTTGGAGACGCGCATGTTCTTCCGGGAGTTGATCGACAAAAACCTTCCCGCTCGTAATCTGGTGGACGCCGACTTTGTATTTGCGAATGAACGATTGGCTCAGCACTACGAATTACCTGCAATGGAGGGCGCCCAACTGCGGCGTGTGAAACTGCCGAAGGGATCCGTTCGTGGCGGCTTACTGACTCAGGCGAGTGTTCTTCGAGTCACAGCCAACGGGACAACGACTTCTCCCGTGGTGCGCGGCGCCTGGGTCATGGAGCGCATCATGGGATTGGAGATCCCTCCGCCTCCTTCGGGTGTAGAGGCCATCACTCCTGACACACGGGGCGCCACGACCATTCGCGAACAATTGGATCTGCATCGGGCCGCGAAATCCTGCGCTGCCTGTCATATCAAGTTTGATCCGGCTGGATTTGCGCTCGAGAGCTTTGATGTTACCGGCGGCTGGCGTGACAATTATCGCGCCGTCGGGGATATAGGGGAGACGGTTGGAGGATTTGGGAAAAATGGTCACGCTTTTCTATATCGGTTGGCCCAGGAGATCGATCCATCGGCGACGCTTCCTGATGGCAATCAGTTTAGGGGTATTCAAGAATTCAAGGCGCTTTTGCTTAAGGATGAGCGAACTATTGCTCGAAATCTGGTGAAACGACTGGTGACCTATGCCACTGGGGCAACGATCTCGTTTGCCGACAGGGCGAAGGTGGAGCATATTCTGGATCAAGCGCTGGAGGATGAGTATGGAGTGAGAACCTTGATCCACGGAGTCGTCACCAGTGAAATGTTTTTGAAAAAGTGAGGCCCCGGACAGGTAGATTAATGCTTTGACTTCATTCGATTCAAATTAGATATTTTCACCATGCAGTTTCCTTACATTTCAATGTCAGGCGCAACCGGAATGCTTTCCCGTCGGATGGTTTTGAAAGGAGCGGGCGCGATGTTGGCTTTACCTGTTCTCGAGGCGATGTCGCCCGCCTTTTCCCGCGCGGATGAAGCGGCCCGTCCGAGGAGGATGCTGGGGGTGTGTAACAATCTCGGACTGCTGCCCGATCGCTTTTTCCCCACCGAGTCGGGTCGTGATTTCGAACTTTCACCCTACCTGAGCGAACTTGAGGAACATCGTGACAAGCTGACGGTCCTGAGCGGCGTTTCACATCCAGGTGTCGACGGTTCCCATTCTTCGGACGTTTCGTTTCTGACGGCTGCTCCGCATCCCGGCAGCGGCGGATTTCGTAATTCTGTTTCACTGGATCAGGTAATTGCCGGAAAGGTCGGGCACCTGACCCGTTTTCCATCACTGACCTTGGGGGTGAATGCAAAGGAAGGACGGCGCAGCCTGTCCTGGACGGATTCCGGTGCCTTGATTCCTTGTGAAAACAGTGCCTCCGCTGTCTATGGAAAACTGTTTCTTCAAGGAACCAAGGCGGAGATGGAACGCCAGATGAGACGGCTCCATTTGGGTGAGAGCATCATGGACAGCATTGGCAATCAGTCGAAGTCTTTGAGACGGAAGCTTGGCGCCGGTGATCGGGATCGACTGGATCAATATCTGACCGCCGTTCGCGAAGTGGAGCAGCGCATGGTCCAGGCGCGCGCCTGGGAGAAACTGCCCAAGCCAAAAGCGCCGCTTTCCATGCCGCAAGACCCGAGAGAACACAGCGCCTACATGGAGAAGACGCGCCTCATGTATCGAATGGCGCAATTGGCATTTCAGACAGATTCCACACGCAGCATTACACTGCTTCTCGATAGCAATAATTCCCCCACCATCGAGGTAAAAGGCGCGGAGATAAGGGATGGCTATCACAACCTTTCTCACCATGGGAAGAATGATAAAAAGCTCTCGCAGCTGGATGCCATCGACCGGGAGCACATGCGGCTGCTTAGTGAGTTGATTACCGGAATGGATGGTGTTGTGGAAGAAGACGGAAGTTTGCTCGACAATACCTTGGTTCTCTACGGAAGTAATTTTGGCGATGCAAATAAACACACCACAAACAACATGCCCGTTCTGGTTGCGGGAGGTCGATTGATGCATGGTCAACATCTCGCTTTTGACCGCAGAAACAATACGCCCCTTTGCAATCTTTATGTCAGCTTGCTGCAAAGCATGGGGATTGAAGAGGGTCGTTTTGCATCGTCCTCCGGCACATTGACCGGTCTCGAATTGGCGACTTGAACCACGTCCAAAGGATGCTCAGTTGTGGAAGCCGAGAAGGAACGGCAAAAGACAATCATAACGGTTGCAGACTCAGTCAACTACCCGTTTTCAGGAAGGAATATGATGACGATAATAAGAAACTTTCACGTTCGTGCTTTATCCGTGGCGTTTACCTCAGGATTGCTCGCATGGCTCCATATGCCTATGCATGCAGCTGATGCCCCAAATCAGGTTAAAACCTCCCCAAACTGGCCGTCTTTTCGTGGAGCTGATTCGCGTGGAGTTGCGGATCATCCAGGGCTTCCGGAAAGGTGGTCCGCCACTGAGAATGTGGAATGGAAAGTGGACCTGAAAGGACGGGGCTGGTCTTCGCCGATAGTATGGGGCGACAAGGTGTTTCTCACCACGGTGATCAATCAGGCGGGATCGGAGACTCCCCAGAAAGGGATCTATGCGAGAGGCAACCTGCCGATTCCCAAGACCGTGCATGAGTGGTGGGTGTATTGTCTCGATCTCAAATCCGGAAAACACGTCTGGGGACACAAGGTTCACGAAGCGGCTCCCGAGAGTGCGATCCACTCGAAAAACAGCTTTGCCTCTGAAACCCCGGTGACCGATGGGGAACGCGTCTACTTCTATTTCGGCAATCTGGGATTGTTTGTTTATACCATGGAGGGAGAGTCGGTTTGGGAAAAGCGCTTCCGCGCTCGTGAGACCAGTCATGGCTGGGGGACAGCCGCCTCACCGGTACTCCACCAGGATCGCCTCTATCTCGTTAATGACAACGAGGAGGATTCCTGGTTGCTGGCTTTGAACAAGCGAACAGGAAAGGAAGTATGGAAGGTTGAGCGTGAGGAGAAATCCAACTGGTGCACACCCTACATATGGGAGAACAGCCAGCGGACAGAAATAATCACACCGGGTTCAGATATGACACGTTCCTATGATTTATCCGGCAAGTTGCTGTGGTTCTATAAGGAAGGCATGTCCAGACTTACGATCGCCATGCCCTACTCGGATGGGGATCTGCTTTATATCAGTTCCGGATTTATGAATAGCACGCTGAAACCCATTTATGCCATTCTACCCGGAGCCCATGGAGATATCACGCTGGATCGCGGCGATACCTCCAGTAAATTTGTCGCATGGTGTCAATGGAAGGCCGCTCCCTACAATCCCAGCACACTGCTCTATCATGAGCGTCTTTACGTAGTTCTGGATCGAGGATTGTTCTCCGTCCTCGATCCAAAATCGGGAGAAATAATCTATGACCGTGAGCGCATTTCCGGGAGAAACGCATTCACATCCTCACCCTGGGCTTATAACGGAAAGATTTTTTGCCTGAACGAGGATGGAGCGACCCTGGTCTTCAAGGAAGGCGATTCCTTTTCTCAACTTCACACCAATCTATTGGCTGACGACGACATGTGCCTGGCGACTCCCGCCATTGCGGAAGATCGTCTTTTGGTTCGAACTTCCCAGAGGCTGTATTGCATCCGAAAGAAGTGAGGAACTTGATCAAGACCCAAGGAACGACACATGGACAAACTTAATCGCCGAAAGTTTATTGAGAAATCAGCCACCCTTACCGCATTCAGCTTGATCGCTGATTGGGCGTCTGCAAGCACCGCCAGCGACAAGTGGGGCCATAATCCTGCCTCAACGTCAATTGACCCGCAGTGGTGAAAAAGTAACGGCATTATGTCTGGGTGGCTATCACTTGGGATTTACCGAGAACCCGAATGAGGCGGAAAAAATGCTTGAACGCGCCATGGAGCTTGGCGTGCGCTTTTTTGACAATGGACGCAAGTATCATGACGGAAGATCAGAAGATTACATGGGAAAATTTCTGACGCCAAAATACCGTGAGCAGATTTTTCTCATGACCAAAGCACCTGGAAAAACGGGCAAAGAAGTGCGTCAACAACTGGATGATTCACTGCGAACGTTGAAGACGGATCATGTTGACCTTTGGCAGATTCACGCACTACAAACACCCAAAGATGTCGACCAGCGACTGAAAGAGGGTGTCTTGGACGCTTTCCTGGAGGCAAGGGAGAAAGGGAAAACCCGCTACCTCGGATTTACGGGCCATCGAAACCCCATCACCCATTTACATTTCTTAAGCAGATTGGAGGCGTTGGGAATTGAGTTAGACACCTGCCAAATGCCACTCAACGTCTGTGACCCTACCTTCGAGTCATTCCAACATAAGGTGCTGCCGGTTCTCTTGAAAAAGAAGTACGGCGTTATTGCCATGAAAACGATGGCCGGAGGCAGTATGATGGGAGGGAGAATTGACACGACTCCAAAAGATATCAGAACGAAGGATATTCCTGATGTCGTGAATAAGACGGAACTCAGTCACGCAAATCTGCACCAATATGTTTATTCACTGCCTGTTTCCACTCTGTGTACCGGCTGCCGGCTAACCTCTGAGTTGGAAGTGAATGCAGAGGTTCTTACGAAACTGAAAAAGCTATCAGAATCGGACATGAAAAGACTCGAGCACTACGCAGAACCGTATGCCGGCCTCATCGTAGAAAACTATAAACGGATACTAAAATAATAGTTCATCGGTCTAAAGTGGAATGGGCCTCGTGAAAAACTCCCAGGACCCTCATCCCGCTTATAACTATGGGACAGGCCAGAATGGCATTCTGTAGAACAGGCAATTTCGGTTAAGCAATTTATCGAATTTCTCAGACGGCACGCCACAACAAAAAAAAAGGTAGAAGAATGGTGAATGCATAGAACCATCCAAAGCTTCGCTGGCGTATAAAAATCGATTACTTTTCGATGGCGGAAAACGCCAGAATTCATCTGGTTTTAAAATGTTTTATATCATGAATACTAGAGGGGTAAGTCCTCCACATATCACCAGAATTTGAATCTAATATAATAACATAGCTATCCGTAATACCGATTTGATATCTCCCGATTTGATCCGCTTCATCAGTCACAGCCGCGACACCGAAAATCAATGTTGCGGTCAATAAAACTCCAATAGCCACCGATTTAATATCAATTTTGTTTTTCATAACGGTACGACAATACCACAGTTTCCGGACTTATTTAAGAAGGCAATCTAACTCTTAAATGTATTCTTGGCCTTCAACAACGCCTCAATTCTGCGAAGGCCCATACCCACGGCTACACAATCCTTTCTTCCTGCCTTCTTTCCCCTCCCCCCCTTTTCAAAAATTATTTCAACAGATAAATGTTAAGACTTGCCCCAAGAAATTCCAGGTCCTCCTTCGAATCAATGTATGTGCCCTTTGATAGCATTTCATAAGTGATAATTCTGATGTTTTCAACAAATCCGCTCAAAACGGGATGCGATTAAATGGGGGGGTATAGGCACTGAACTAAGCAAAATGGCTGAATCGAGAGATCAGAATTGTCAATTTGAAATTCCGCTTAAGTGGGGATTCAGCACCCGTGCGAGCCTCCGGATACCGAATGGAACTGAAGGGAGGGAGAGCGTCCCCGCGAGCCGAAAAATGCGTCGACAGAAAAGTATCCCACTCCTGCTTCCTTTTCCTGTCCATGTATGAAGAAATCCATGAATGGGTCGCGAGGACGCTCCCCCTCCCCGCACTGGCAATCGCACACCTCAAAACGGGGTGGTGCGATCACCGCTTGACAATTACATCCTGTCTTTTAACTCCCCAGGAGCACCACGATGCTTCCCAGATTCTCCAAAGGACAGGGCACATCTACGACGCCAAACTCACCTTGCCATCCATGATGCATCAATGAGTGTGGGGTAACAGGCTTTTCCAACAAAGGGTTTCCAAGCGAATCTAAAATAAGAAATTGGGTAACGGAGGAATTTAATCCATTGATTCGATACAAAAATGTAGAGAAAGTTAAAGGATCTTTGGTTTTAGTATCACTCAGTTTGAATTCGCCCCGACCATGGGTGGAAAGCAAAAAAGATCGAGTCCCTCGAAATAGTTTTAGCTCCAGTTGAATAGAGCTTAGGGCATCGTTTTCTTGGTAAAGCCCTTCCTTTCCATGGATTTCAACTGGAATTTCAAACTTATCAACTACCGGGGTTTGATCCGTATCGGGCAACCCCATTTCCTCAAAGAAAAACCGATGGTTGGCACTATAGGGTCGTATTTCCAAATGATCTACAAAACTCAAAGGGATATCTAAGGTAATTGCTTTGGGTGCATTCTGTTGTTTCCCGAATTGCATCATAATTGCATCGGGAAACCACTTTTTCTCATAAACATCCACTCCACAAATTTGATGATCTTCCTGATTCCGGACACCTTTCCATCTTAAAAATAATCGACATGAATTATCAGGATTACGAGGTTGTGAGGTTGGCACCAACCAACTCAGTCCATTTCTTTTCTCCCAACGAAAAGCACTGTGTCCTTGGTAAGTTTGGATCAGTTTCAATTCTCCGAGATCCCATGAAGCGGAGGCGCCCTCTTTGATGGGAATGGGTCTTACCTTATCCTCTTCATGATAACTTTTCACCTCCATCCAAAAGTCCATCGATCGGTCCAAAATCGTCCCTCGAACGTGTTTCAATATTATCACACCAGATTCAATCACTTCACTCGAAGGATAAATAATTGTGTCACTTTTGAGGTGAATCAGTTTTACTCGTCCCAAATCATATTGACTCTTTTGAAGTCCAACATCGACAGCGATGATATCCAACCAGGCCGATTGGGCCAAAAGATCTCTTGGAATAAGGGATGGGGAATCGGGAAGTCTTTTCCCTTTTCCGTCTTCAATTTGGAGGGTCCCATCAGGATTATTTCGTTGGACCGATTGAATTTTAAACACATTAGGCCCAACTCGAATCGAATGATCGCGAGTCGAGCGTGCCTTTTGATATTGGGGTAATCGTTTTTTGTAATTCTCGAATCGAGAAGATTTTGTCCCAGCTATCAGCGAAGGACAAACCAAGGTCAACACGGGAAATAAGATCAATAATGGCCTCCAATAACATAAGTTTTTTATATTATTATTCATTTCCAAAATTCTCTATTACTTCGATTTCCAGACTGTGTAGATCCGCCTCTATTCAAAAAGATTCTCAGTTTTTTCAAACCGCTGTAAAGTAAATAATGATTTCCGTCTTTGGGGTGAAATTGAGTGCTAGATACCCAACAGATTTGTGAGGTTTTGAACGCTTAAGAATAAAAACAACCCCAAACCCATAGGGCCCCATCATTATCCGTAGATTTTCACTTTTATCGGCCTGTCCACCGGAAAAAGTCCATCCACCTAAACACTGGAATTTTTTGTCTGGGAATTTCTTGATCAACCGTTCGGCATGTCCCGTTTTTGAGGTGAAAATCAGGGATCAATGCGCTGATTAACCTTCACAATTGTCAGGATTCATGTCATAAGAAGTTACCGTAGGAAGATCATCATCATTCTGCATCGGATCGAACCCATTTCTTTGATCACAGCTATGAAACGAACACGCCGATCATTCATCGCACAACTTGGCACCGCTGCAGCGGCCTCACCTTTCATCCTGCCATCGCACCTCTCTGCTGATCAGGCCGTGCCCAGCAAATTGATCAACATGGCATTCATCGGTATGGGAATTCAGAACAGAGGCCTGATGAAGAATTTTCTACAGCGCCCGGTGAAAGTTCTGGCCGTGTGCGATGTGGACAGGAACCGCAGGGAGCACGCCCGGAAGATGGTGGAGACATTTCACAAGGAACATTCAGAGAAAGGCGCGTTCGCATGCAAGAGTTATGCTGACTTCCAGGAAGTCCTAGCTCTTAAGGACGTCGATGCCGTGTGCATTGCAACCCCGGATCACTGGCACGCCCTGATCACGATCGCGGCGTTGAAGGCTGGGAAAGACATCTATTGTGAGAAGCCGCTCACCCACAATATTCAGGAGGCCATCACCGTCATGGCAACGGTGAAGGAGACCGGTCGCGTGCTGCAAACCGGCTCCATGCAGCGTTCCATGCTGGAATTCCGCGTGGCCTGTGAACTGGTTCGCAACGGCCTCATCGGCAGACTCGAGCGCGTCACCTGTAAAGTGGGTGACCCCGGACGCCCCTGTGATCTCGGAGAAGAAGAGGCCGGGCCGGGCGTCGATTGGGATCGCTGGCTGGGCCCGGCGCCTAGACGCCCCTATCATTCGGTACTGTGTCCGCGCGAAGTTCATCGGCACTTTCCTGCCTGGCGACGTTATTCGGAATACGGCGGTGGGGCGATTTGCGATTTCGGAGCGCATCACTTCGATATCGCGCAATGGGGCCTAGGCATGGACGACAGCGGTCCGGTCGAAGTCCGGCCACCTGAGAAGGAGGACGCGCTGCGAGGTGCGGTGATGGTTTACCAAAATGGCGTCACTGTCGAACAATCCGATGGGGAAGGCATGCGATACGGAGGCGTGCGCTTTTACGGAACTGAGGGTGATGTGGAAGTCGATCGAGGATCCTTCCGGCTCGTTCACGATGGCAAGGAGTACCGGAGCGCCGGGCAGGCGGAGAAATTGTTCCTTGCCGAGGCAAAGGTGAAACTCTATCGCAACCCAAAATCTCACCCTGACGATTTTCTGGCAAGAGTCGCCGACCGAAAACGCCCCTGCACGAGTGAAATCGAAGGCGGCCACACGGCGATCTGCTGCCATCTTGTGAACCTGGCATACGCCCATCGAAAGATCATCAAATGGGACCCCTCAAAGAAGATATTCACCGATCCTTCCTGCGACAAGGCGTGGCTAACCCGTGATTACCGAGCCCCTTGGAAAGTGTGATAAGATCTCCATTGCTTTCACGAAAAGATTCACTCTTAAAGTGTTCGGTTAACAGGGGCAATTCCAAGTCTCCCGAGGATCTCTCCCGATCCAAAGCGGCGACTACGTCACACGCAGTCCAAAACCTGCCGAAATATTAGAGCTTTTTGGTCAAATGCGTCAGTGATATGGACTGCGTCGACGAGTTATACGAAGTCGCCGCTTTCCGCTGAATGAACAGAACAGGTTTAACCGAATGGCCGTAGGGCTCGCTCTCCGAGTGCGCCGTCTGAGCAGTGAAATTAAGAGGGAGGATTGAGAAATCACCCCGACTATCCAGTGTATTCATTACTGTATGCGGCGCGCTGGGACAGCACGCCCTACCCTCCTTAACTTAGTGCCATTCTGACCTGTCTCTTAATGATTTCTCTTCTGATCAATGACCTGTTCCGCTGTTTGTTTTTGTCTGAGCTGACAATCAAGAAAACAGAATAACGACTAAATTACTAATTCGGATCTTTG
>DUCD01000310.1:17435-18793 GCA_012959985.1 Verrucomicrobiales bacterium
CATGCTTATCAATTCAAAACCACCAGGAACTCGTCGGCCGGCGCCACAATGGCAGGGAAACGCCACGTCGCGAGCAATGCCCATGAATTGGTGAGATACCACCGGATGAGGGGATAAATGTAAATTAGGATTTAAAGCTTTTCTCAATCCAAACCTCACTTCATAAAACCGCTTCTTATATTTACCTTGCTACTGAGTTGGTCGTTCAGGGAATCATCCAGTGCCAGCAAGTCTCTGAGGTCCGGACTAAGTGCCGTCTGCGTTTCGGGGCGAAGAAACTGTTTCTGATGCAGTTGTTGGGGTTTATCCCTCCGCGCGTAAAAAGCGTGCACCGCGGTACGACTGTTGTCAGTGCGATTAGCGGCACCACCATGCCAAGTATGGGCATTAAGAACCACGACTGTGCCCGCCTGTCCCGTGACCAGAACTTCATTCGGATGCACAGCTTTGGGATCCGGGAGAACATCGCGAGGCAGTTGGCCGGAATGGTGTGAACCCGGAACCAGTCTCAGAGGCCCATTGTCCGGAGTGAAATCATCGAGCATCCAAAGCGTATTGCATACCCAATACCCTTTTTCATCAGGTAAAGCCGACATGTCTGTATGCAACGGTTGTACTTCGCCCCAATGAGGTGTGACACGGCGGGCATTAAGACTGCTCAGTTTGATTTTTGAGCCCAAAACAAGCCGGACATATTCGAGCAATCGCTCGTTGAGGATCATTTCACGAAAAATTTCAGCTTTGTCGACCAAGTTGGCCAATCGCTGGGAACCTGGTTCCTGTTTGTATTCGGATCCAGCCAGATCACCCTCCTTTTCAAAAAGGGTGTCGACTTCCGCCCGCAATCTGGCCAGGAATGCCGGTTCCATGAATCCAGGAAGTGCCACGTAACCCAATTCATTCAGTTGAGTGATATGTGAGTGAACAACGGTCATACCTGAGAATCATATCGTATAAATTCAAAATCCCAAGTCAGAAGCATCCCATATGAATGCGGAAGGGTGGAGAATTTGAGTGGTATAATGAGTGAACGGTGTGGAAAACTTGAAAACGCGCAGACTCTAGCCGGGGGCCACAAAAAATTTAAGGGCTCTTTGCAAACAACCTCAGTCACCAGTATTCAAACGATTCTTCGAACCCATCCTCTCGGTCTACCGTAATTTCCGCAGGCAATAGGACTGTTTGGAACTGACCAAACTGCCTTAACTTAGTGCCATTCAGATCTGTCCCGAATGGCACTAAGTTAAGGATGTGGAACGATGGAATTTCTAGGCAATTAGGTCTGGAATTGGCATGACCAGGACGCTGTCAAATCCGGCCTCACCGCGGCCAGCTTCAAGTCTGAAAAGGCCCTGGAC
>DUCD01000311.1:0-14393 GCA_012959985.1 Verrucomicrobiales bacterium
TCCTTCGGTTTTTAATCTGCTTACCCTCAAAGTCCGTTACGATGATGGTTTTGTTGCCTACCTCAATGGGGTCCGAGTAGCTCAGCGGAATGTGTTCAATCCCCCGTTCTCCGGGTTTTCCACTGCGGTAGTTTCTAGAAATGATGCCCAGTCCATTGTGCATGAAGAAGTGGATCTATCCCCGTTTCGCTCTTTACTAGTGAATGGTGTCAACTTACTTGCGGTGCATGGCATGAACATATCTCCTACCAGTTCCGACTTCCTTCTCGGCATTCTTTTAATCGCTGAAACGGAGACACTGGAAACAGTTATCGACACGGATAAGGATGGCCTTCCCGACTCATGGGAACTCGAATTCCTGGGAACTCTTTCTCATGGCTCTCAGGATGATGTTGATCTGGACGGATCAAGCAACATCAGGGAATTTCTTTCAGGACACGATCCATTCGATACCACTGATTCATTGACAATAGAGCGGTGGATCCTTGCCGGCGAAGTGCTCCTGTTAGAATTTCAATCAGTTGCCGGCCAAACCTACCGCCTTGCATCCTCCGAAGATTTGGATTCATGGAAACCGGTCGACAACCTACCGATCTTTCATGCCGTGACCCCTCGGTCACAATGGGTGATCCCGGCATCCTTGATTGATACACATCGTTTTTTCCGTATTGAGTGGGTCATTAATCTGTAAGAAAAAGCGATTGACAATTGTAGTCTCACGAAACTACATTCATGATAGTGAAAGCAAAAGGTCGTTCATTATACCCAGAAGCTGAATCGGAACCCTTATTTCTCAATGAAATGGTGCCGGTACCGGGACTGGGAGTGACTATTCCCATACGCGCAGCGAAGGCAAAGCTTTCGGCGCTGCTGGAGTTCGTGGCTTCCGGTACGCCGGTCACCATCACGTCGCACGGCCAGGCGAAAGCGGTGTTGAGTCCGGTGGATTATAACAGTGAAAAACTAGTCGGTTTCGAACCGGCCTGGGACCTCCTCAAGGCGGCACCAATGCAAACTGAAGGCCCCTTCGCAGAGGATATCATACGTGAAGATCGAGATGGGCATAGGGGCTAGCTGGCGATGTATGTAGATTCCTGCATTTTTGTGAAGCTCCTGACTCCCGAGCCCAACAGCATAGATTTTTCACGGTATTGTGTAGGAAAATGCCTGCATACTTCAGAACTCAGTTGGACGGAGGTTTTCTCCGCCTTGTTGTCCAAAGAGCGTGCCGGGCGAATTTCCACTGAATCACGCAAGAGAGCGTGGCGGCGTTTCGGTTTGTGGGTAGACCAAGGCTCAGTGGTCATGATGACGCTCAATCGCACTTCGCTCAACAAAGCCAACCTGACTCTGACTCAATGTCACCCAGAAATCCCGCTTCGCACACAGGACGCCATTCACCTCGCCGCAGCGGATCTGAGTCAACAGTTTCCGCTAATTACGACCGATGGACGAATCATCGAAGCTGCTAAGAAACTGAAGATGCCCTTCTTTGACGGAAAGCCAACGGGTTCCACTGATCTTTGATTTCACTGATAACAGGCCGGGCAAAAAAGGCCCAATACCGGATGTAACATCTACACATTTTCACAAAGAAGCTGAAGAGACGTTCACTCCATCGAATAATCGGTATTGGAGGTATAAGGAAAGTTATTATCGGCGACGTTTCCGCTGGAACTCCGGGGGGGTTGAGAAATTAACTCCCCGATTATTTCTGTACAGGTTGAACAAGTACAGTCCTTTAAGGCTATCCACGTGTCCATCGGCATAGAGGTAATTCGCCGTTCCTGAAGTCTTGTTGCGGTTCTTCTTGCCACCGCCGTGCCGATCCGGCTGGATGTCGTCAATAACGTCTCTCCAGCTGTTCCAACCCGCTCTACCGTGAGTATGATCATGGAAAATGTCCATTGCCTGCTCATCAGAAATTTCAAAAACAGTAATGGTTCTCGATGGAAACTGAAGTTTGTGAAGAATATGGCCATGATCCGGAGGACGGTTAGCACCAAATCCAGCGATGGGTCCCGGTTGAGAGGTCCAGTCATTTATCGGGTAGCTGGTTCCGTTGAGGTCGATTCTCTTTTTTGCCAGCTTTTCGCTTGGGCAAGCACGGACATCGTCGCTTCCGCCGACATAGGGAAGGATTAGACGAATCCAAAGAAGATCCGGTCTGGCATGAAACATGTTACATAAGGGCATATGTCCATTGTTGTCATCGGCATACATGATGGTGGCAACGCCGATTTGTCTCAGGTTGGACGTACACTGTATTTTCTTCGCCGATTCCTTGGCTTTGCCGAGAGCCGGAAGAAGAAGACTCGCCAGGATGGCGATGATGGCGATCACCACTAGAAGTTCAATTAATGTGAAGGCGGTGCGTCGGGAAAAGTTGAGAAATTTCATATCAGCTGTTTATTCTCTTAAATGGATGCCGCTTAAATGACATACTCTAGGTGGATACTCTCAATTACTATATACCCAATTACAAAAAACAAGCTTTTCTTGCTGAATCCTTAACAATCCGGTCAATTCGAGGTTTGATAGAAGCGCCGAATCTGATCCGGTGACAACACCATGGGGCTGGAGGCGCCCATAATCTGAGCATAGGGACCCTCGGCATCATCAGCCCCCCAGAGAATGCCGGTATATGTAAGGACAATATTATCATCTGCATCGGATTGGATGGAAAGTGATGCCTCTTCGCCGATTGGGCCGGGGCCGGGTTCGGTCACCAGGGGGACGAATTGAAGGTAATTCACATCCATATTTCCCGGAAGGGTCGTGACGCGGAGTGTATTGATTCCGGAGAGAGTAATCGCTGCCACGGCCCCCTCTTCATCCGTCAACGGTATATCAGCAAAAACATCCCAATTTCCAGTGGCTGGACCAATGAAGTCGCCCAGTTTCTCCAAAGTTTGGTTGTCCGTGCCCTGCCCTGACAGGACCCTGTCAAGCTGTACATGTGTTTCGTTGCCCCCGGATGAAAAGGATCCGAAAACTTGATAAAACCCGGTTGGAAAATCCCGGGTATAATGGGTCCAATCACCGGGATCGTTCCATCCGAGAATCCAGTTGGATTCCACTTCGAAATCACCTCGGATATTGCGTACATCTCCCGGGTTGCTCAACTTGTCAACGGAGGGTCCAGGATCACCGGTAGTGCGATAGGAACGAGTGCTACCGGCACCACTGAAATCGACGTTCTGAATTCCACCTAAACCATCATAGGCATTTCCGGCATACGGACCATTCATGCCAATGGCAACATCCCGAACCCATTCCCCACCATCAAAATCAAAATCCTCCGCTTCAATGAACAGCACAGAGGATCCAAAATCCAGTTCCAGCTCTGCCACAAAATCGATGGTTGCGTCCACAGTTGGATTCCCGTTTTGTGAAACATCCTTCACTCCATTGATGGTGATGCGGTAATCCGCAGCACCGGCCTGGACTTCCGTAGTCAATAAAACGGTGGTCGCGTTGCTGAGTAAAGCATCGATCACAGACAAACGACTTCCGTTACTCAATTGAGTCAGGACATAGTTGGAAACGGCACCCGCTGAATCGGCATCCAAAGGCTCGTTGAATTCCAGAGTGACGGATTCCCGACTGATGGATCCGACAGCACTTACCGGTTGAGGAGAATCGCCATCCTTGACTAATACCAAGTTGACAGAATCACTGAGAACCGAACTGAATTCATTCAGGACTTCAACGCTATACTCTCCTTCTGTGTCAGAAGAGGCACTTGGAATATTGAATGTATTACGCTGAGCCCCTACTATCGGTTCGTTGTTGAAGAACCATTGATAGGCGAAAGGACCCGCCCCTCCTGGACTCACACGGAATCCAGCTGCAGCGTTTTCCAGAGCGGTTTGATTGACGGGCTGTCCTTCAGGAGTAATTTCAACGACATCGGTGGCAGTGGAGATCGGCAGGAGGGTGAGGAAATTCATGTCCATGTTCCCCGGCAGTGTCGTCACCCGAAGTGTGTTTAATCCGGCCAGCGAAATGGTCGCGGGATTCAGATCGTCATCGGTCAGTTGGATATAGGAAAACGTATCCCAGTTTCCGGTGGCGGGTCCGTTGAACTCCCCCAACTTCTCAAGAATCTGGTTGTCCGTTTTCTGACCAGAAACCACACGGTCGAGCTGAACGAGAGTTTCACTGCCTCCTGAGGAAAAAGAGCCCGCAACATTGTATTCTCCTGCAGGGAAATCGCGGGTATAGTTGGTCCAATCTCCGGCATCATTCCAACCGAGTATCCAGTTGGATTCCACCTCGAAGGTTCCTCGGTCATTGCGGACATCTCCCGGGCTGCTCACTTTGTCCACCGAGGGTCCTGGATTACCGGTTGAACGATAGGAACGGGTACTGCCGGCACCACTGAAATCAATGTTCTGAATTCCGCCCAATCCATCGTAGGAAGATCCGGTATATTGCCCATCCATTCCA
The DNA here is from genome assembly GCA_012959985.1 of Verrucomicrobiales bacterium. Lineage (GTDB taxonomy): Bacteria > Verrucomicrobiota > Verrucomicrobiia > Limisphaerales > DUCD01 > DUCD01. The sequence goes on from DUCD01000311.1 coordinate 4,453, forward strand.
ATGGCTTCATCCTGTATCCATTGCCCTCCGTCAAAATCAAAATCCTCAGCTTCGATAAACAGAAGCTTGGCGGCCGCATCGCCGGGCGGCAAACCGTTGGTAAAATCCCAGGCAGTCGTAAATCCTCCACCAAGCGTGAAAGACTCGGTGATTGTGGCAATGGTGTTCGGCGTGATGGCTCGATCCCTGATCCCGCTTATTTGGATGTTATGTGTCGACCCTTTATCAAAGGGCACCCCCGCGATAGTAATCGTAACCCTCGTTGCCCCCGGTTCTCCAACGTGATTAATCACACGGTTTCCCGACAGCATGATATCGGCAATGCTGACACTCCCTCCGTCAATTTCGTAACTGCTCGGATTCAGAGCCTCCGCTTCCGATATTTCTTCAGAGAAGATGATGGAAATTCCGTTGGGGTTGCCTCGGGCATCGACCGATCGAATCTCGGGCGGAGTAACATCCGGATTGATGAACAAAACCGCACTAAAGCTGGAAGTGCTTCCCAGGGCATTCGTGACATCAATAGAGAATACAGCGGTATCATCACTCACCGAAACCCTATCAATGGCATATGCCGCCAAAGTTGCGTTCGGAATGTCCAGGCCGTTCTTTTGCCACTGGAAAGTCATTGGCTGAGCACCGGAAACATGTGCTGTGAATGAGGCGCTGCCTCCTTCGTCGGTGAACACATCAAGAGGCTGTATATCAAATAATGGAACGTCTGCAACATCCACACCTCCCAGGGTTGCCGGGAAAAGGAATTCCACAGGAATGATGCCCTGTGTCCCGTCGGGCAGAATCCAGCCGACATCCATCCAATCATCGTTCCCCCCTTCCTTGTAAATCGCTTCAAAGTAATAGATTTCACCACGCGTCAGCTCTACAGAACCCGTCCGGGTATCTAGACGGGGACCAGAAAACAAAGCGGTGCAACAATCGGTTTCCTCCCCAAGTAACACCATATTCGCGGGATCGGCATCTGTGCTCAGCAGGAATTCAGAGGAATCATCACTGGCAATGGCAAAAGTATAACTCCCGGTCAATGGTGCCTGAATGAACCCTCGAACCATGCTCCCGAAATCTTCTCCCTGTCCCCGCGGGGTTGACAACCCGGACTCAAGGTCCAATGGCAGAAAGTCCGTTGGACTATCAGGAAAGATATCCACATTCCTGAGATCTGCCACCGAGACCGTCCGTCCTCCATTCGCATTGAACACCCCGTCGTAGAACAGTTGTTCCAAAACGCCGGCCTGCAGTTTCATGGTCCCGACAACAATAATAAAAACGTAGGAGATGATTTCCTGTATTGATGATTTATCTCGCATAAAATTAAGGGTCTCAATTTACCCAGCACCGGATTATTTCTCCTGCGATCAATTCGCGACGACTCATCCAGTACAGTCTACTAATCAAATCCAACCATCTTTTGGCAAGCTCATTCTTGAATTGTAAATTCCCTCAGTTTTCATTTGTGAATTTCAACTTTGAGGTTACCTTTGAAGGCCATGCGGAAGCAATCCTTGGGGTCCGTATCCTGTTTGAAGAAAAACACCTATGGATGGAGGTCCCTGTGATTGGGGCATCAAGTATTTCCGATACGAGTTTAGAGATTGCCAAACAATGCTTCACAATATGATTGAAAAACTGACTCGATTCATCAAAACAGTCTTCTGTTTGGCTGCCATCCTAATCGTGCATCCATCGACGGTAATTCAAGCCCAGGATGCTTCCAGCCTTGAGATTGCACCATTGGGAAACACCGTCGAACTGAGTTTAGATACACCTACAGAGGATTCCTATATTCTGGAGACTCAGGCTGTACTGATGGAAGGAGAAGAATGGGAACCCCTGATGCAATTCCGGGGTAACGCCACTCAACCTAGAAACTGGGTGGACCCCATCTGCGGTGACAAGGATGCAAAATACTTCCGACTGCGGCAGCTTCTTGAGGCCCCCCGAACAGAGATCAGTAACTTTCGACTGAACAGTCTCAATGGAAAGGCATACGAGCTTTATTACGAGTGGCCTTCAACAGGAATCCTGCTCTTTCTGACTGGGGATACCCTAGCCCCCGCCTTGGAAATCCAGGAGGAACTGAATCGGTTGAGAGAACTGTACGGAGAGCATGAGCTGCTGACCTGGATCATCTCGGTGTCCGACTTGGATGAAAGTGATGCCTTGGCGGAAGCAAGCTCGGAATTCCCCCTGCTCCTTCCGGTCCTTCAGGATATCAGCCATACCGTAACCCGAACCCTCGGATCGGGCATCGCTCCGGAAGTCCTCCTGATCAATCCTAAAGATTGGTCTTTAAGCTATCGAGGCCCAGCCCTGGTTACGATCGACACCGGAGGATCCGAGATCAATCTTACCCCGCTTCAGGACGCCATCGAGGAATTATTCGAAGGGAATTCTCCGGTCGTTGCGCGAATGGCATCGATTGGAAATCCTTCGGGCGTCAGTGCTGTGCCTCCATCCACCTACAGCGATCAGATCGCTCCAATACTTCAGGCAAAATGCTTTCCCTGCCATACGCCGGGTAACATCGCCCCCTGGGTCATGTCCGATTACTCAATCATTCAGGAATTTTCCGGTCTAATCAAATCTGCAGTGCTGGCTGGCGAAATGCCTCCGTGGCACGCCGACCCGAAACACCAGACTTACAGTAATTCAAAAGCCTTATCGAAAGACGAAACCGCCACACTTATCGATTGGATTGACCGAGGATCACCTCGTGGTGACGGACTGGATCCTCTGGTTGAGAATCCTGCCCCGAAAACGGTGAATTGGCCCATGGGACTACCGGATGCCGTCATTTCTATTCCCCTTCAATCAATCCCTTCCAACGGAGTGGTTGATTACAAATACCTGACAGCCACGAATCCATTTCCAAATGATGTCTGGCTGAAAGCCATCAGCGTTAATCCGGGTGACCGCTCCGTGGTTCACCATTGTCTGGTTTTCAAAGGCAGCTTCGCGGAACTGCTCGCCCTGAGAGGTGGACTCGCTGGATTCTTTGCCGGTTACGTGCCCGGAATGGAGCAGGTCGCTTTCCCGGAAGGATCCGGAAAACTATTGAAAAAATCCGACATCATTATATTCCAAATGCATTATACGGTTTCTGGAAAAGCGACCACAGACAAGACCCAGCTGGGATTTTACCTCGCCGAGGGTCCCCCAGAGAAAGAGCTTATCACTAGCTCAGCTTATGAGACGGATCTTTTCATCCCTCCACACAGCAAGGAGGTCAAAATCAGCGCCAGGCGCACCTTTAAAAAAGCATCGACTCTATACGAATTCAGCCCTCATATGCACTTTCGAGGTTCCAGTGCCCGTTACACCCTCAATTATCCTGATGGAACCAGCGAAATCATTCTGAACGTCCCCGCCTACTTCTTCGATTGGCAGACCCTTTACCGCCTCGAGACGCCTATCAGTGTCCCGGCCGGAACGGTGCTCCATTGCGAAGGAATCTTCGACAACTCCAAGCAGAACCGATTCAACCCGGATCCAAATGCTTCCGTCCGATTCGGGGAACAATCCTGGGAGGAAATGTTCATCGGATACTTCAATTACACCGAAAATTAGGAAAAGCGACACCTCTTCTTAAGCCTGATCGGTTCGTCCAATGGAATGCGGAGACTCTGTCGCGCGTAGGCCATGCCGTTGACGGGTTTGCCCAAAGAGCTCTTATATTCCGGTAGGTTTGGGACTGCGTGCAGCAGAGTCGCCGCTTTGGATTGGGAGGAAATCAAGGATTAATTGGATAAGAACGTTGATTTCACCCTTAACCTAAATTGCAGTGGGGGGGCGCTATCCCAGTTTACCGGGAAATCGGTCCATTCGGTTGCACTCTGACTGTCTCATGTTCGCCGTATTACGGTTTTTGGGAACAACTGACTTCGTAAATATTTATTATAATATGTAATTATATGCTCATAACAAGATTTATCACATATAATGAGTGGTTTATTACTCATTATTAAATAATTATTTTGCGCATATAATTACTTTTTAACCTTTATTTTAGCTATTTTTTGTATATAATTACTCATTATGGAATTCAACTTCATGAGTAATTCTGAAATCCAAAAAGAACTGGGTAGACGTTTACAACGTGAAAGGCTCAATCAGAACCTCACTCAGGCAGAACTCACCGAAAAGTCAGGGATTTCCCGTCGAACACTGACTTCTGCCGAAAATGGTGAGGGTCCAACCCTGGACACAATGATCTGCATTCTGCGCGGACTGGGAGTGTTATCAAGGCTCGACCAATTCCTTCCGGAGCCGCCTATGAGTCCGGTCCAACTGGCCAAACTCCGGGGAAATCAACGCCAACGGGCTTCTCGAAAACGCACCGTGAATTCCTGGACTGCGAATCCGCAACCAGGGGATGAACTCCATGAAAAGCAACACGCCCGTTTCCCTCAAAAACATGAAGTAAAGAAAAAGCCCTCAACACCCTGGACCTGGAATGAATAACCATGCCGGTTGAGGTCGCAAAGGTCGTTCTTTGGGGTAAAGTAATCGGAGCAGTTGCCTGGGATCCGACCAGAAAACTGGCATCATTCGAATACGTCAAAGCATTCCAGGAAAGTGGGATTGAGCTGGCCCCGTTAACCATGCCGCTGGGACCAACCGTGTATTCATTTCCCGAACTGAATCCAGAAACGTTCCAAGGGCTTCCGGGAATGTTGGCCGATTCACTGCCGGACAAATTCGGCAATATTCTCATCGACGAATGGCTGGTGCGGACCGGCCGCGACCGGGCAAGCTTTTCCCCGATCGAGCGCCTTTGTTACGTCGGCAACCGGGGAATGGGAGCTCTGGAGTATTGGCCGACAATCCGGACCGGCCCCAACCGTTCAGTCCCTGTCGACATTTCTTCACTGGTCGAGCTGGCCACCAAAGCCCTTTTAGAAAAGGATAGTCTTTCTACCCGGATTGGGAAAAGCGCGGATGAAGACTTGGAAACCATGCGGGATATTCTCCGAGTGGGAACCTCCGCCGGTGGCGCCCGAGCCAAGGCAGTCATTGCCTGGAACGAATCCACCGGGGAGGTCCGGTCGGGACAGATCCAGGCGCCTGACGGATTCGGCTACTGGTTACTGAAATTCGACGGCGTCTCCGGTAATCGAGACAAGGAACTGGAAGACCCCAAAGGCTATGGCGCCATTGAGTATGCCTACTACCTCATGGCCCGGGAGGCAGGAATCGATATGCACGCATGCCGTTTGTTTGAGGAAAACGATCGCCGCCATTTCATGACCCGTCGCTTTGACCGAGATCAGGACGGTAGAAAGATTTTCATGCAGACACTGTGTGGACTGGCCCATCTGGATTTTAATCGAGCCGGAGGCACCGGATACGAACAAGCCCTGGATATCTGTCAACGTCTCGACCTGCCTCGAAGTGACCTTCACCAGTTGTTTCGAAGAATGGTATTCAACGTAATCGCACGAAACCAGGATGACCATACCAAAAACATTGCTTTCCTGATGGATAAAGAGGGCCGATGGTCCCTGTCCCCTGCCTACGACATCACTTTCAGCTTCAATCCCAATGGCACCTGGACCCACCACCATCAGATGACGATCAATGGAAAACTGGATGACTTTGAAATCGCCGACTTTCACGCGGTCAGCAAGCGCTTCCGCATCGCTTCAACAACTAAAGTCACCGAAATCATTGAAGCCGTCAGTGATGTTTTAGAACAATGGCCGAAATTTGCAGGAGAAGCGGGTGTCTCAAAAACTTGGATTCACCAGATTCAAAAAACTCATCGGCATCTAAAATGAGAAGAGAAGAACAAACCTCACTGCCCTTCGGTTAATGAAAAGTGCTGAGGCCCCTCTTTCTCTTTCTCCAAAAGCCACGTCTCTGCGAGTATCTGATTGTTTTTCATTACTTGGAGAGTGCGGAATTCATGGAAAGATGCCACCATTGAGCACTGAATGCTGAACTACCCATAACCATGGCTCAACTGGGAAAAACAAATCGACTGATAATGAGGCATCGCACAGAACAAGGCGATTACCTCGATGGAGGTGAACACGGCGAAATCCTGTTGCCCTCCCGATACGTCCCGGAATACTTTGAAGAAGGCGATGAAATCGATGTCTTTGTCTACCGCGATTCGGAAGACCGACTGGTGGCCGTGACCGATATACCGATCTGTGAAGTAGAACAGTTCGGCTGCTTCGAGGTGATCTCGATTAATCAGAGTGTCGGTGCGTTTCTGAACTGGGGTCTGGCCAAAGACCTTCTGCTGCCGTTCCGAGAACAGGCGATTCGGGTCAGGATCGGAGATCATGTCGTCGCCCGTGTACTCGTGGATCGCAAAACTGACCGCATCATTGCTTCCACCAAAACCAAACGCTACCTCAAAACCGCCGCTGCGGACGAACGACGTGGGCGAAAAGTATCGATGCTCATTCTGGATCGTACCCCGCTGGGTTACAACGCCATTATTGACCACCGTTTCAAAGGCCTGCTCTACCACTCGGAAGTTAAGGATTTAAAAAATCCGATAGAAATTGGACAAACCCTGGAAGGCTATATCGCACAGCTTCGACCCGAGGGAAGAATCGACCTCAGTCTGCATCCCTCCGGATACAAACGAGTCCGGACCTTGACCGACCAAATCCTGGACGCTTTGGAACAGAACGACGGAAAGCTGGATTTGAACGATAAAAGCTCACCCGAACAGATCCGGCAGATTTTCGGAACCAGTAAGAAGGCCTTCAAGCAGGCCTTGGGAAGCCTTTACAAAAAAAGAAAAATCCAATTCCAGGACAACGGAATTCGCATCCTGGAAGAGTCCGAAAAAATTCCCAAAAAAATCGAACCAGCTCGAAAACCTCACTACCCACGGAAAACAAATCGATCCAGATGAAAGGGAAAACCAAAGGAGAAATGGGCTTTGTCCTCTGTAGCGTGCGCTGTCCTCAGCGCATTTCCAACGAGATCAAGGTCCCTTTCGGCTGAGGACAGCCGACGCTACAGCTGGTCTCTCCGCCCATTATAATCACAACCGACCCCAGACCTTTGATCATGCCAATCTGGGGAAATTTTATTTTCCATGTATCCTCGGCTTCCTGTTTTCTCTGTAAAGGGATATGAGTGAAAAATCTGCTGATAGAAAGTGCCCATGCTGCGGCATTGAAATTCCGATCGAATCCGGCATGGACTTTGCCCCAAATGCTTATAGGAAGGCGTCTATTCCACGACGGATGAAGACCAAACCCTTGGAGAAAAGCCCACACCCCCGGATGCGACTAAAAGTGCGGGGAGCGAGAGCGTCCTCGCGAGCCATTCATGGATTCCTCCATACATCGAAAGGATGACAAACAGGAGTGGGCTACTTTTCTGTCTACCTATTTTTCGGCTCGCGGGGACGCTCTCCCTCCCTTCAGTTTTAAGCTGGATTTTCAGATAAGCCTTATCATAGCAACTTTCTGAAGTAAGTCGCTGATTCTTCGTAACCGATGCTGAAATAGAATGACGCCGCCCGTCGAGTCGCCAACGCAACCAACTTGGAAGAACGGACCTTTGCCCAAGATTCGAAACTATCCATCAACCGACGACCAATACCACAGCGGCGTGAATCCTCAGACACCATAATCTCCTCCAACCAAGATACTCGTCCATTTGCAAAAAAAGTGTAGTGATCAAAACCCAGAACATATCCAACGACCCGTCCACCATCCGCTGCAACGCCTAAATAAGCATCGGATGATTGTTGCAGAACGGTGTAGGATTTGTCGAAGGCAGCACGCTCAACAGCAAAAGACGACGCGAATTGCTTGGCAAGGACAAAAACAGCCTCACAGTCATCCAACTCTGATTGACGAATCGTGAACATAATAAGTGGGTGTCATATTAGGTTGAAAAGGTTTCGATGAAGAATTCCAAGATTTAACGGACCTTGTCCTTTATACAGAAGTCCTTGGATTATTGAGGATTTTGTTTGGATCTTCCCTTCCACTGAGAGCGTGTTTGTTCTTGATGACAAACTGTCAACGATGGAAATCCCTTCATCGCATTCCTAATTTTCTCTGCAAGTGGCACAAAAATTAAAAAAACCGGTTTTACGCTCAACACCCACGTTACACGTGGTGTGACTGTAAGAATCAAGACCGTCCTTTCGACCTGCACTTTTAATCACCCCTCTGTTTTACCATCGAAAAAAACATTCCTTTCGGACGAAGAAAAATGATAGTATTCGTCGTTCACAACGACGACCCGGATCGAATCCATTTCACCTCCACCTTTATCGCTATGTTCACTAACTTACTTCCGAAGTTCGAACACAGGAACAAATCCTTTTATTCGTTTCTGGTTTGCCTGTTTCTGATACCCTTTCAATCCAACGCCGCTTTTCGTGCGGGTGTTTTTTCGGTCGATGTCAGTCCTCAGAAACTTCCGGTGATCCGCAACGGATCTTTTCTCGAAAACACCGCGGACAAACTTCTGGATCCACTGCATGCCCGATGTTTTGTATTTGCTGAGGGAGGCCGGCAGTCGGCCATTGTGATTGTCGACAGCTGTATGATTCCCCGGACCGTCGCTGATAAGGCAAAGAGCCTGGCCATGACCCAAACGGGGATTCCAGTGAACCGGATCCTGATTTCCGCAACGCATTGCCACAGCGCTCCTAGCGTCATGAATTACTGCCTGGGATCACGGGCAGATCCAGAATACACCAAACTCCTCCCTGGGAAAATTGCGGAAGCCATTCAGAAAGCTCAGCAATCTCTTCAACCGGCTCAGGCGGGCTGGGGATCTGTGGATGCCGGTGAGTTTACTAGTGTACGCCGCTGGATTACCCGACCTGACAAAACCCAGAAGGATCCCTTCGGTAACGAAACGGTCCGAGCCATGATGCACCCGGGTTACCAGAATCCGGATTACATTATGCCTTCCGGCCCGGAAGATCCTGAATTATTTCTGTTGAGTATTCTTACCGCTGAAGGAAAACCTCTTGGGGTTCTGGCTAATTTTTCAATGCACTATTTCGGTGGACACCCAGGGGTTTCGGCAGACTACTGTGGAGCGTTCAGTAAGAGGCTTGAGCAGATCCTCGCAGGCAATTCCAAGGACTTCATGGCTGCCATGAGCCAGGGAACCAGTGGAGACCTCTGGTGGGGAGATTACAGCCGATCGAAAAAAAGAACCTGGAGTTTGGATGAGTATACCGGAAAGCTGACTCAACTTGCCATGGGGGTAATTGAAAAAATTCAATATTCGAACTCTCCTTCGGTTGTCATGGCGGAAAAACGGATTCGACTGAACCGACGGCTACCCGACCCATCCCGAGTTAAGTGGGCCGAAAAACTATTGCAGAACTTCAATCCGAAGGAAATCAGACCACGCAATCGGCCCGAAGTCTACGCCGAACAGGTATTCTACCACATAGAGAACTCATCTGAAGAAGTCGTATTGCAGGCACTGAGAATCGGAGAAATGGGAATTACCGCCATCCCCTGCGAGATTTACGCTTTGACCGGTCTCAAACTTAAGTTGCAAAGCCCCCTTCAAAACACCTTCAACATCAGTCTGGCCAACGGTGCTGCCGGTTATATCCCGCCTCCGGAACAGCATCGATTCGGGGGATACACCACTTGGCCGGCACGGACGGCCGGTCTCGAAACTCAGGCGGAACCGATCATTGTTGAAACCGTCTTGGAACTTCTCGAGGAAGTCAGCGGTCAACCAGCCAAGCATTACCGGGAACCGTTAAGTCGTTATTCAAGATCCATCCTGAACGACAAACCATCCGTATTCTGGCGCGTCGGTGAAATGGGCGGTGACAAAGCATTGGACGCCTCGGGAAATGACCAGCATGGCACTTATGAAGGCATGATCGCTTTCCACCTCAAGGGCCTTGAATCCAGCCCAGCGGAATCTTCCAAAAACTCACGAAGCGCCTATTTTGCAAGCGG
>DUCD01000311.1:14481-18734 GCA_012959985.1 Verrucomicrobiales bacterium
CAAGCGGTAGCCTGTCGGTAGTCCTATCGGAAGTAGAAGACGCTTACACTCTGGAGTTCTGGTTGTGGAATGGTCTTTCCGGGAAACAGAGATCAAAACCCGGTCAGCTTTACAGCTATCTCGAAGACTCGGTATTTATCACACCACAAACCCACGAACATCCAGGCAGGATTCAATTCGGTTCGCTTATAGGTAAAAACGTAATTGAATCGAACCAATGGACGCACCTGGCATTTGTCCGAAGGAAGAATACGGTTAATGTCTACCTGAACGGCAGCTCCAGTTCAGATATTTCAGCAACCTTTACTTTGAAAGACTCGATCGATAAGACATTGAAGATTGGGTCCATTTATGAAGGTCCTAACCAACAATCGACAGAAGGTAAGTTCGATGAAATTTCTGTCTTCAATCGGGCATTGACGATTCAGGAGATTCAAAAACATGTACGCTCGGGGGCCGTTGCCGGAATGATTAAAGAACCCAATCCTCTTCCGGATTCCTCTCCTCATTCTCCTGAGAACTCCATGGAACTGACTCACGTTCGGTCGGGCTATACCTTGGAACTTGTGGCCGCCGAACCACTGGTCAAGGATCCGGTCGCCATAGACTGGGGTTCCGACGGCCGTCTCTGGGTGGCAGAAATGGCCGACTATCCTTACGGTATGAATGGCAACGGAAGCCCGGGTGGCCGCATCCGTTATCTGCAGGATAGAGACTCGGACGGAGTTTATGATCACTCGACTCTATTCATGGATAAACTGGCTTTTCCAACCGGTGTGCTGGAATGGAAAAATGGTATCCTTGTCACGGCAGCTCCGGAAATATTTTATGCCGAGGATACAGATGGAGACGGCCGAGCGGATAAGAAGATTGTCCTATTTGAAGGGTTCATGACCGGGAATCAGCAGCTTCGAGTCAACGGTCTTCGTTGGGGACCTGATAACTGGATTTACTGCGCCTCCGGGGGACATCATACCGGGTTCGGTGCTTCGAACGAAATCAAATCCCTGATCGCAGAGGAACGGATTCCGCTGGGAAGCCGGGACTTCCGATTCCAACCCGATAAAGGGCTGCTTGAACCTCGGTCAGGACCTTCCCAATTCGGAAGAGTTCGGGACAATTGGGGGAACTGGTTCGGCGTCCAGAACAGTTTTCCTCTATGGCACTATGTTCTGGAAGATCATTACCTGACGCGAAACCCCCATTTAGCAATAGGAGACATCAGAAACCAACTACGCGGACGGGCGAACCCCAAAGTCTTCAGCGCAAGCACCCCACAGAAAAGATTCCACAGCTATGAACAATCCGAGCGTTTCACCTCAGCTTGCGGACCTTCCCTCTACCGAGATTCATTGTTGTTTCCTGATTCGGATACACTGCACGCCTTCACCTGTGAACCGTTTCACAACGTGGTTCAGCACAGCTTACTCCGCAAGGAGGGAGCCAGCTTTTCAGGGCAGAGAGATCCGGAAGACGGACCCTTGGATTTCTTTACTTCCGCAGACCGGTGGTCCCGCCCGGTCATGACCCGAACCGGACCGGACGGTGCCTTATGGATCGTAGACATGTATCGCTACATGATTGAACATCCAGACTGGCTTCCAGAAAATGGCAGAGATGAATTAAAACCATTCTACCGATCCGGAGAAGAACTCGGTCGTATTTATCGCATTTACCCCAATGGAAAACGTCCAGTGATTGTTGCTCGTTTATCCGAAATGACTCCGTTGAAACTAGTGAAGCAATTCAATCATTCAAACGGCCAAATCCGAGACCGGGCACAGCAATTACTCGTTACGAATGGTGAAATTTCTGTGGTTCCAAATCTTGAGAAAATGCTTAGGAATCACTCGAATCCCCTGACGCGATTTCATGCTCTCTGCACATTGCAGGGATTACAGAAATTAACATCGGATCTATTGATGGTTGCATTGGATGATACGGTTCCTGAAATTCGACGTCAGGCGTTGATCACTGCTGAGAGATTCAATGACAGCTCAGACATACTCGTGAGCAAGCTATGCAGAATGGTGAAAGATCCCGACCCGACGGTGCAGCTTCAACTCGCATTGAGCCTAGGCGAATGGGATGAACCCGAAGCAGGAAAAGCCCTGGTCGAAATAGCCCAATACCCAAACATCGATTCCTATCTCCAGATTGCGGTAATGACTTCAATCGAAAAGCACTACAAAATTTTGATGCAGTCATTCATCGATTCAGGAATCATCCCAAGAGGAACGATTCTGAAAACCGTTCTCTCCATGGGACTCTCTTCGAAATCCTTTTTGCTGGATGATCTGTTGGTTGAAGTTTTTTCGAAGAATCCTACTGTAGAGAAATCACAGCCTTTGAAACTGCTCCATACCTGGCAGAACGTCCTGCACGAGGAAGGACTCACAACCGATTCACTGGGAACCGGACCGTATGCCTTTCTCAAGAATTCAGGTAATGCCGTCCGAGATTTTCTTAAGAATGTTGAACAATGGACAACGGATTCAACGATCTCGATCGGAATTCGCTCTAAAGCAATTCTTGCCTTAGGTAGGGCGCCTACTCTCAGACAGAATCACATGATACGACTGGAGCACTGCCTCGATCCATCCATGCCCAGGGAACTGCAATCGGCAGTCATTCGCTCCCTTACCCAAATACAGACCTACGAAGCAGCAAATTTAATTCTCGGAAAATGGATGGAAATCACGCCCGAGGTACGGAGAACTGTTTTAGAGAACATTCTCAGCCGAAAACAGATGGCAGATTCCCTGCTGGACCATCTCCAGAATACTCACTTTGCCACAAAGGACATCGAAACCGTCTACCGAAAAAGATTATTGAATCACCAAGATGAAGCCATCGCAAAAAAAGCCCGCACGGTTTTTTCTAGTATCGCAGAAATTTCACCAAATCCCAATACTCATACCTTTCCTGAAGCTCTATCACTTTCAGGGAATACTCAGAAAGGGTTGTCCGTTTTTACTCAACGCTGTTCGGCATGCCATCGAGAAAACGATAATGAAAAAAGCGTCGGTCCGGAACTAGGTTCAATCACCGATCGATCTTCAGAAAGCCTGTTGTTCTCGATTCTGAATCCCAGCGATTCGGTAGAACCGAAATACATTGCCTATGATTTCACCCTGAATAATGAAGAATCATTTCAGGGACTGATCGAATCAGAAAGCGGAAACAGTCTTTCCATTCGCTTATCAGACGGGAGCTTGAAAACAATCCTCAGACAATCGATTCAATCCGTCCGCAGCCAAAAACAATCTCTGATGCCGGAGGGCCTGGCTGAAGGATTAAGTGGCCAACAGATGGCGGACCTTCTGGCCTACGTGCAGCAAATGGACTAATAACGCTGCCAGTCGTGAGGTGTTGATTTGAATTACTTTCCGGCAATTCGTCTTGCTACTGCAGGACTTGAAGGAATAACTTGGATTAATCTCAACGATTTTCATTTGATAGGAATTCACCATTCTCCGCCCAGAAAGTCGAATCCTACTCTATTTGTCCAACCCTTGTTTATACCTTGAAGAAAGGTTTTGAACGAATCATGGTCAGAGAATGATTGTTCGATGGTTGAAGTTTTCAGGTTTGTCGTTGGTTATGGCTGCCGTATTGTCGGTTGGAATTGTTGCTGGATTGGCGGATGAGTCCGAAAAACCGGACAAAAAGGAATCTTCCGATACCACCAAGAAAGAAAAAAAGAGCAAAATCAAGCCTTACGATGAGATCATCACTGAAGATTCTGAAACGAAAATCGGCCTTTTTCGAATCCATCGAATAGAGGATGACTTATATTACGAAATTCCTACAAGCACATTAAGTGTCGACATGCTGTGGGTAACCCAGATTGCTGAAACCACGGCGGGAAACTCCTACGCCGGAATGCCGGCGGGTAACCGTGTCGTTCGTTGGGAAAAGCGGGACGATCGAATTCTTCTTCGCGACGTTCGTTATTCGATTCGGGCGGAAACGAATGATCCGATAGCATCTGCAGTGAAGGCATCTAACTTGGCCCCAATCATTAAAGTGTTTGATGTCGAGGCTTATGGTAAGGATCAGGCACCTGTGATCAAAGTGACCAGCCTGTTCACCAAAGAAATCCCTGAGTTTAGCGCCAAGAGATCGTTAAACGCGGGAAACCTTGACAGCGACCGGTCGTTCATTGAAATCGTAAAGGCATTCCCTTCGAACATCGAAGTTAAAGTTCTGGCCAGTTTTGCACCGAAGTCGGGTGGAGATAAAAGTGATGG
>DUCD01000312.1:0-10649 GCA_012959985.1 Verrucomicrobiales bacterium
CCAATATCACAATTAAATCAAAATTGTAAAACCCCCTACGGTGAGATAAATTATTATTATGTACCACAAACCGTATTATCTGGGTATAGTATGTTAAATTTTAATAAAGGGTCAGAGTTAATAGACATAGGTTATATGAATACAAGAAGTAAAAAATATAAATTATGTTAGATATTAAATTCATTCGAGAGAATCGCGATCTGGTAAAAATAGAAGTCGGAGATCATTCGGTTAGCGGACCGATCTGGATTCAACCCGGACAGGCTGCAGATACCTTGATCTGCACCTTGGGTTACGGTCGTTCTCAAACCGGAAGGGTGGGGACTGGTAGTGGCTTTAATGCTTATTCTATTCGGACTTCCGATGCTCCATGGCATGTTTCCGGTGTCAAAGTCACACCGACCGGTCGGAAATACCAACTGGCCTGCACGCAGGATCACAGTGCCATGGAAGGGCGAGCCATCATCCGGGAAGCTAATTTGGAGCAGTACCATGAGCATCCCGATTTTGCGGGAATGATGGGCATTGAGGCGCATGCTGCCAATGCAGGACGAATGTACGACCCCAAATACCGGTCCTATGCCAAGGTGGGAAATGAGACGGAGGCTGAGAAGAAGCGGGATGAAGCTTTGGATCCCGGCTCTATCCACCAATGGGGTATGACCATTGATTTGAACAGTTGCGTGGGATGTAACAGTTGCGTGGTGGCCTGCCAGAGTGAAAATAATATCCCGATTGTTGGAAAAGACCAGGTGGACCGAGGCCGTGAAATGCACTGGATTCGGCTGGATCGTTATTATGCGGGAGATGTTGAAGATCCTCAGGTAGTTATACAGCCGATGGCTTGTCAGCATTGTGAGAAAGCTCCCTGCGAAAGTGTTTGCCCGGTTAATGCAACGGCACATGACGATGAGGGGTTGAACGTCATGATTTACAATCGTTGCATCGGTACCCGTTACTGTTCGAATAACTGTCCTTATAAAGTACGACGATTCAATTATTTGGACAAACTTTATCAAGGTCCTCTGGCCAAGAAGGGAACTCCCGAGTTGATTAAAATACTGATGAACCCGGAGGTCACCGTAAGGATGCGCGGGGTCATGGAAAAATGCACTTATTGTGCACAGAGAATTGAATCGGCCAAGATTGATCAATTGAAAAAGGCCAAAGATTCCGGCGACATTGAATTACTGGATGGAACCATCACTCCTGCTTGTGCGCAATCTTGTCCAGCGGATGCCATTGTGTTCGGAAACTTAGCAGATCCGGAAAGCGAAGTTACCAAATTGAAACACAACTCCCGGAATTACGAAGTTCTGGGTTACCTTGATAATAAAACCCGTACCACCTTTCTTGCCAAACTACGTAATCCAAATAAGAAAATGCCGGACTATGTTGAACAGCCTCACACTTTTGAGGAATATTCGGCCCGTAGCGGCAATCCGTTTGAATCACATCATGGAGAGGAATCCGAGAGCGATCATGAAACCGAAGCCCATGTCGGCGAACAAGAAGATGGAGGAGCCCACTGATGGCTGAAAGTTCGGGATTGGATACCGCCCTGAAGGTGCCTCAGACGCCCAGGGAGTTGGAGAGGGAGCCATTGGTTAGCAACGGTCGGAGTCTCGCTTGGATTTCCGATAAAGTTTCAGAAATCGTCGAGGGTAAAACGCCCATTTGGTGGTGGATAGCAACCGGTATTTCAGGTTCAGTTGCCTCCCTGACATTCTTCATGTTGACCTATCTAGTTTCCACCGGGGTAGGGGTGTGGGGCTTAAATAATCCGGTTGCCTGGGGTTGGGCCATTGTCAACTTCGTCTTTTGGATCGGGATCGGACATGCTGGTACTTTAATATCGGCGATTCTGTTTCTTTTAAAGCAGCGTTGGAGGACTTCCATCAACCGGGCGGCGGAGGCGATGACAATTTTTGCGGTGATTTGTGCGGGCATTTTCCCGGCTTTTCATGTGGGGAGAATCTGGTTTGCCTGGTGGTTGGCCCCGCTGCCGAATGCCAATAGTATTTGGCCGCAGTTCAAGTCTCCTCTGCTATGGGATGTCTTCGCGGTATCCACTTACTTCACAGTCTCTCTACTATTCTGGTACACCGGCCTCATTCCGGATTTGGCTACTCTGCGGGATCGGGCTACATCCAAAATGCGCAAATTCTGGTATGGATTGTTTTCCCTGGGATGGACGGGTTCAAACCGTCATTGGAGCAACTATGAGAAAGCTTACCTCTTGCTTGCCGGCTTATCGACTCCGTTGGTTCTTTCCGTCCATAGTATTGTGTCGTTTGATTTTGCGGTTTCTCAAGTTCCCGGTTGGCATACCACAATTTTCCCTCCTTATTTTGTCGCTGGTGCTGTTTTTTCCGGATTCGGTATGGTGCTGACTCTATTGGTTCCATTGCGCACGGTTTGCAAGCTCGAGGATATCATCACAAAGCGTCATATAGAACTCATGTGCAAAGTGATTCTTGGGATGGGGTCCATCGTAGGATATGCCTATGGGATGGAAGTATTCATCGCATGGTACGGTGGTAATCCCTATGAAAGGTTTGCCTTTATCAACCGGGCCAGCGGTCCCTACTGGTGGGCGTACTGGATCATGATTTCCTGCAACGTGATCTGTCCGCATCTGTTCTGGTTTCGGTCCATTCGACGGAATATGATTGCCGTCTTCATCATTTCGATTTTCGTTAACATTGGTATGTGGTTTGAACGGTTCGTCATTGTGGTCATATCACTCCATCGTGATTTTCTTCCCTCGAGTTGGGATTATTATTCACCGACCTATGTCGATATTCTCACCTTTGTAGGCACCTTCGGGTTGTTCCTGTTCCTGTTCCTATTATTCATGAGGTTTTTGCCGATGGTTGCGATTTCTGAAGTCAAAGGAGTAACACCACAAGCCGACCCGCATCATCCTCTGGGCGGAGCCAAAAAAGGAGGTCACCATTAATGAGTGAATCTGGATCAAACGAGGCTTACGGCCTTCTTGCACAGTTCGATACACCGGCAGCAGTCATGGTGGCTGCGGCTAAAATCCGCGAAGCGGGTTTTAGAAAATGGGATGTATACACTCCTTTCCCCGTCCATGGAATGGATCAGGCTATGGGGTTGAAAAACTCAAAAGTAGGATGGTTCTGCTTCTTCGGAGGGCTTCTTGGCTACACCACCGGAATGTGTATGATCTATTATATGAACGGATGGGATTATAGGATTGAAATTGGGGGTAAGCCCCTGTTCAGCCCCTTTTACGCCTTTCCGGTTTCCTACGAGTTGACCATTCTATTCGGTGCCTTCGGGAGTCTGATCGGGATGTTCTCTCTAAACCGTCTGCCTCGTCTCCACCATCCCCTACTCAAGAACGAAACTTTTAAACAAGTGACTCATGATAAGTTCTGTATCGTGATTGAGACCTCCGATCCAAAGTACTCGGAAAATGAAACCCGTAAGCTGCTGAAAGGATCCGGCAGTAAGCATATTGAACTCGTGGAGGAATAAGGCCATGCGATACTTTTTCATTGTTTATATTCTTCTTATAGTCGTGGTTATATCCGTTGCCGGTTTCCGAGGCAGTCATTCCCGTCGGCCACCATTGGAAGTATTTCCGGATATGGATCGTCAGCCCAAGCTTCACCCACAGTCAGAGAACTCTTTTTTTGCGAACGGCTTGAGTTCTCGCAAACCCATTTCAGGTACCATTGCCCGTGGAAGGAATTTCGAGGTTAATCCGGAAACCACCGGTATGGAATACGGCAGCTATCTGGAGAATATACCTGTCAAGGTAACCGGAGAGCTGATGGAGCGTGGTCGCCAACGCTACGAGATTTACTGTTCCCCCTGCCATAGTTCAGTTGGAGATGGTAAAGGGATAACCACTCAATACGGAATGATGCCCAGCTCAAATTTCCATGACGCTAAAAATTTCTTTGAAATGACAGATGGCCAACTCTTCAAGACCATTGAAGTGGGAAGTAAGAGTGGGGTTATGTCCGGCTATGCTTCGGACATTCCGGTGCAGGATCGTTGGGCGATTGTCGCCTATATCCGGGCACTGCAGTTGAGCCGTTTGGGAACTCCGGAAGATGTGCCGGGAGAAATGCAAAGCCAGTTTTCAAATTAGACATCTTATGAATTCCGACAAGTCTAAAAAATCACCCGGTAAAGCTGTAAAGGAATTGTTTGCATTACCCGAACTCGGATCGAAATTCCTGATTATTGGCGGGGGAATCCTGCTACTGATCGGGACAGTCACAGGTGTCGAAAACCGGGAACAGTTGGCCTTTTCCTGGCTTCTGTCCTACATGTTCTTTTTGAGTATTTGCATGGGGTCTCTCTTCCTCATTATCATTACTCACTTGTTCGATGCCGCATGGGCGGTTCCTTTCCGCAGAATCAATGAGTCCATTATTTCCTTATTTCCCATTATGGGGTTGCTGTTTATTCCCATTGCCCTTCTTGCTTTGTTTTTTGATACACCTCATTTTTACGAATGGATGCAGATGGGTGACAGTCCGGATCCTGCCCTGCATGCGAAGCAAGGCTGGTTAAACAAACCGTTTTTCATTCTACGGGCCTGCGTCTATTTCGCCGTGTGGAGTTGGCTTGGATTGGGATTCAGAAAATGGTCTATCCGTCAGGATAAAGACGGATCCCCTGAATGCACCCACAAAATGCGAAAATTGGCCTATGCGGGTATTTATATCTTTGCCTTTACCTTGACGGCTGCGGTGATCGACTGGGTCAAAGCCTTGGAGCATTCTTGGTATTCCACCATGTATGGCGTGGTTTATTTTGCGGGAAGTGTCTGGGTGACTCTGGCGGCCACCTACCTGATTGCCTTGTTTCTGGACCGATCCGGTCCTCTGAAACCCGTCATGGGAAACCGTCAATATCACGGTATTGCTATTCTCATGCTGGCCTTCACTGTTTTCTATGCCTATGTTCATTTCTCCCAGTATTTTCTGATCTGGAATGCGAACATTCCTGAGGAGACTTTCTGGTATGTGAAAAGAGAGATTGGCAGTTGGTGGGACATTGGAATATTGATTGTATTCGGCCATTTCTTCTTCCCGTTCCTAATGCTGCTAAGGATCGACATTAAATTGGCTTTGCCGATTATGGTTCCTTTATGTGCCTGGAATATGCTGATGCATTACATTGACTTGACCTTCAATATCATGCCCGTGCTTCACGATTCAGGGTATGTGCTTCATTGGCTGGATATCGCCTCTTTTGCTGTCATCGGCGGGATCCTGGCATATTATTTCATGAAACGATTTTCTGAGGCGGCACCCTTTCCCATCAAGGATCCACGTTTAGGTGAGGCAGTAGCCGAGACGCTGCATGAAAGGGAACATCAAGCCCAAACCGCTGCTGCTGCAACAGATGGAGGCGCTGAATGAGCAATCGATTGAATATTTCAAAGAGTCGACTCAGTTTGAACATTATAGGAATTCTCGGATCATTTCTGATCATGGGGGTTATGGTCTGCATAATGTATCAGTTGAGCAATCCAACTGAGTTGGTGGATAACCGAGCTGAATTACGCCATGAGAATCTGAGCGCACTCAAAGCTGACAATGAGAGTATTCTAAATAACTATGCCTGGATAAATCAGGAGAAAAAAGTGATTCGGATGCCCATCGAAAGAGCCATGGAAATTGTGGTAAAGGAATGGGGTGAGGATCCGATGACGGGAATGGAAAAACTCATTGAGCGTTACGAACGCTTGAATCCTCCTTCGGAGCCAGAACCCGAAGACAGTGAGTTCGAATAAATACCGGACTAGGTAATACGAAGTATATCGCATGGTATTTTATTGGATCATTATTTTAGGCAGTGCCATTTGCCTCTCCGGTTCCGCTGTATTCGCATTGTGGTGGGCGGCGACAAACAATCAACTCAGTCATCCAAAGAAGGGTGCGTTACTGGTGTTTGATGAGGAGGAACCTATGGGGATCCCAACCGACCATTTTCCGGCAAAATCGACCGCGGTTCCACCTTCTGAAACTGGGAGAGGAGGTAGATCTGTATGAGTGAGGAAACTTCTCCAACTTTGATGCAAAGCCTGGATCCACGGAAAATTTCCAACGATTCGGATGACTGCGCAACGTTGGTCGAAATTGACCGTTCCTGCAGGGCCCCGCTGCTCATTTTCATTATCAGCGGATTAATATGGCTATTAATCGGAACCGGACTTGCGTTAATTGCTTCGATTAAGCTGCACAACCCCAATTTCTTAAGTGGCTGGTCCTGGCTCAGTTTTGGAGTGGTGCGACCGGCTCATCTCAATACGGTCATCTATGGGTTTTGTTCGGAAACAGGAATTGCGGTTGCGTTGTGGCTCATGTGCCGTCTTTGTAAGACACCGCTGATTCACTCCGGCATTATCATCATAGCTGCGGTCTTCTGGAATATTGGACTCACCATTGGAATCTTTGGCATATTGGCAGGAGATTCCACTTCGATCGAGTGGTTGGAACTCCCCGCCTATTCGAGCCCGATTCTTTTCATCTCCTTTGCGCTCATTGGAATCTGGACAGTTATTGCGTTCAGGTATCGCAGAGAGCCCATGTTGTATGTTTCGCAATGGTATCTTTTGGCCGCCTTCTTCTGGTTTCCATGGCTCTATTCGGTGGCGAACATCATGTTGGTGCTTGAGCCGGTTCACGGGACTCTACAAGCAGCCGTCAACTGGTGGTTCGCACATAATGTGCTTGGACTTTGGTTCACCCCGATCGGTCTGGCAGCCATCTATTATTTTATTCCCAAGATTATAGGTCGACCGATTCACAGTTACCATTTGTCCGTATTTGGGTTTTGGTCCCTGGCACTTTTTTATAACTGGAACGGTATGCATCACCTCATTGGCGGACCCTTGCCGGCTTGGTTGGTTACCATCAGTATTGTGGCCAGTGTGATGATGTTGATACCGGTTGTTACCGTGGCCATAAACCATCACATGACCATGTGGGGGCATTTCAAAGCGATGAAAAACAGTCCCACCCTTCGATTCATAGTTGTGGGGGCGATGAGTTATACTTTGGCCAGCCTTCAGGGAATAGCGAGTGCGATTCCTTCCTACAGTGAAGTCGTTCATTTTACGCATCACACGGTAGCTCATGCGCATTTGGGGATGTATGCATTTTTTGCAATGATCATGTTCGGTTCCATGTATTACATCATACCCCGGATCACAAACAGAGAATGGCCTTCAGCCGGACTGATTTACATCCATTTCTGGGCCGTCTTTGTCGGTATGATTCTGTATATTGTGCCTTTGTCCATTGGCGGTTTTCTTCAGGGACTGAAGATGAACAATCCGGATGTGCCCTTCCTTGAAGTCGTGCAAATGACCCTTCCATTCTTAAAATTCAGAACTTTGGCGGGACTGCTGATGACGGTTGGACATATCGCATTTTTTGCCAATTTCATTTGGATATTGGCACGGTGTCTTCAACCTTACCGCGAACCGGTGGCTATGATTCTCAAAGGGACCATAGGCCTTGAATCGAAGGAGGAAAATTCATGAATTTCGGTCCCTTGATTTTTCTGGGTATTTTCTTAAGTTTGGCTTCGTCCTGGTGTGGCCTGATCCTGATTCCTCTGTTCCAATTTGGGAAAATGGAACCTGTTACAATTGAAATGACGGGTGAGATTTATCCTCAACCCAAGGGAGGAGAGGCCAAACAGGGGATGAGTGTTTATCGTAGCAATGGTTGCATTTACTGCCACAGTCAACAGGTGCGCCCCCGTGGTTTCGGAGCAGATATCGAACGTGGTTGGGGGAGTCGGAGAAGCGTGGGAAGAGACTATATTTACGACAATCCAGTTCTTCTGGGGACGATGAGGACCGGTCCCGACCTGACCAATATTGGGCAGCGACAACCGAGTGAAGATTGGCATTTCAGCCATCTTTACGATCCTCAGATCACCTCACCCGGATCGAACATGCCACCTTACCGGTTTTTATTCGAAACCCGCCCCATCCGAAATGGTGTGGTTTCAGAAAATGCTCTCAAGCTTCCTGCAAATTTTGCTCCAGAAGACGGTTTTGAAATTGTGCCGAAGAAGGAAGCTAAGGCCTTGGTGGCCTATTTGTTGAGTCTTCAAGCGACCGCACCTTTGCCTGAAGCCAGATAAATGAATTTGGACCAGAAAACGAACGAAGAATCCTCGAGTAAAACGATGCCAAATCGTTATGCGGATGATCGAGAAGAGTTGACTGATGTAACCGGTCTTCATGCCGCGGTTCTTCGTGAAAAAGGAGATCCGGCCGAAGGTAATGAACCCGTTTCAATTTGGCTGATCGCATTGACCGGAACACTTTTATTCTGGGGCGGGTATTATCTTCAAAGCTACAGTGCTGATTTCGATCCTTTGGTTTATCATCATAAGATCCTTCAATTCGCCCCGCCCGATGATACTGAGATCGAGTTGACACCCGAGCAATTTGCCCAGATTGGCAGTCGTCAATACAATGCCACTTGTGCGTCCTGTCACCTTGAAGACGGTTTGGGAAGTTTCGAACGAGGGATTCCCCCTCTGGATGCCTCGGATTGGGTCAACCAGCCGCAACCGGGACATTTGATTCGAATTGGGCTTCACGGTTTAGAGGGGCTTATACAAGTTAATGATCAGGAATTCGACGAAGGAGTGGCGATGCCCGCATTCGGTAGTCTGCCCAACGTAAATCTTGCGGCAGTTCTGACTCATATCCGGAGTTCTTGGTCTAATAAGGCAGAACCTGTCTCCGAAGACCAGGTCAGGAGTGTTAGAACCATCCTGACTAGAAACGTAGCCTGGACCGCGGCTGAATTGGAAGCGGAGCCTATGGAGGTTAAGATCATAGCCAAACCAACCACAGGAAGCGGTCCCGTTTTGGATCCCAAGGTGATGGCCCAAGGAAAGCAGGCCTACTCCACGTTTTGTGTTGCCTGTCACGTTGCCGACGGTAAGGGCATGCCCGACGGGAAACCGCCACTTGCCGGTTCCGACTGGGTGCTGGCTAAGGAACCGAACAGAATTATCCGTATTGTCCTCAACGGAATGAAGGGGCCGATGAAAGTAAACGATCTGGATTACGGTTCACAGGAGATGCTTCCTTGGAAAGCCATGTTGGATGATGAGCAAATTGCAGCGATTCTCACTTACGTTCGAAATGAATGGGGAAATTCGGCAGCTCCCGTTACCGCGGATCAGGTTCAGGCAATCCGAACCGAAACTTCATCAAGGTCGAATCCTTGGAGTGAGGGAGAGTTGCTGCAGGTTTCCGTCACAGAATAGATAGCTTCTTTCGACTAGAAGGCGGTTTTTCAATCTGGCAGGCATCATCCTTAATGTAATTGGACAAACAGCATGCCCAATGAAAAAAGGCTAGTCTCAACGTGGCCGGCTTCCGGGGATCTGAAATCCTCCCATTCCTCCCAATGCTCCTATTGCGGTGTTCCCTTGCCTCGTCATTCTTTAGCCGGATCCGACTCTGAGGAGCGATATTGTTGTTACGGGTGCAAGGTGCTCGGGGATCATGGCGAGAAAGGTAATGTTCCCCATCATCGAAGTCTCTGGTTCAAGATTGGCCTTGGCGCGGCCTTGAGCGGGCAGGGAATGGTGATTGGTTTGGCGGTCAACCTTTCTCATCCAACGGGGATTGCCAAATGGGGATTACATGGATGGCTTATCGTTACGGTTTTCCTAGTGTTTTCGATACTTGGACCAACCCTGCTGAGAGAATGCCTTAACTCTTTAAGGGATAAACAGGTGCGATTCGAGCTTCTGTTTTTATCTGGATGTTTCGGAGCGGTCATCGCTTCCTTTTATTCCACAGTAACTGGAAGAGGCGATGTCTATTACGAGATTGCGGCTGTTCTTTTGACGGTTTATACCATTGGGAAAACCCTGGCTGCTGACGCACGTAGGAGAGCCGTCGCCGAAACGGACCGCTTGAATTCCCTGTTCAGCCAATGTTTTGTGGAGAACTCGTCGGGTGAAATTTCTGAGAAACCTGTCGAAGATGTTCAGAGTGGAGAAAGAATCCGTGTATTTCCCGGCGGGGCTATACCGATTGACGGAGTCGTGCTGCAGGGGACATCGTTTGTCTTGGAAACGCCATTAACAGGGGAACCCTTTCCTGTGGTGCGGCAGCCGGGCGATCGCGTGATTTCGGGATCATTTGCCGAAGATGGAAGCCTATTGATCAAAGCCGAGACTTCCGGGAAACACCGTAGATTCGACCGATTGATTCAGCAGTTGGAATCGGCGAGGGAACAACTGAGTGAATGTGAATGTCAAGGTGATCGGATCGTTCGCTGGTTTCTGCCTTCTGTGCTGTTGATTTCTGTTCTGACATTTATCTTTTGGACTGGTTTTGATTCTCTGGGTTCCGGATTGTTCAATTCCATGGCCGTTCTTTTAGTTGCCTGTCCCTGTGCAATGGGATTGGCAACTCCGATTGCTCTTTGGAGTGCTTTTTCTGCTCTTGCTGCACGAGGGATCGTCGTTTTTAAGGGGGAAAGCATTGAACGGCTTGCCGCTGTCGATTGTCTGTATTTTGACAAGACAGGAACGTTAACAGAAGAGCAGTATTCATTGATTGATCTGACGACATCCGGAACTTCACAGGAGCGCAGTCGTCTTATTTC
>DUCD01000312.1:10715-13429 GCA_012959985.1 Verrucomicrobiales bacterium
CACATTCCGCGCATCCTATTGCGAGAGCTTTTCATTCATTAGATTCCGGGTCTGTAAACGGGCGGGTAGTTGGTAAGCTGAAAACCCATCCGGGAATGGGAATCGAAGCAACCATCAGCTCGAATGGAGAAGTGATAAGAAAACTCCGAATGGGACGGTTGGAACTTATGGAATCCACCGAAGGGATCAGTGAGCTTACCGAGCGAAGTCGGAGATGTGAAGGAGATCAATGCCTTTATGTCCAGAGTAACGGGCGATTGAAAGCGTTGGCAGTCATCAGGGAAAGAGTTCGGCAATCAGCTCAAACCGCGGTGACAGCCTTGCACGATCAGGGAATCGAGGTCGGGGTTCTGACCGGTGATCGCATCGAACGATGTATTGAAACAGAATTCCCGGGAGTACAGGCAGGTCTCAGACCAGAGGACAAGGTTCGGATTATCCAACAACAGCGTGACAAGGGTCATTCCGTTGCATTTGTTGGAGATGGCGTGAACGATTCTCCGGCGGTTGCGTCGGCCGATGTAGGTATTGTGTTGGCGCACGGGGCCGATATAACGTCTTCACATGCCGATATCATTCTATACGGAAATGATCTGACTAGAATCCCCTGGGCCATTACCTTGAGCCGTAAAGTATTGCAGTCGATCCGTTCAAATTTTCGATTTGCTGCCTTCTATAACGGCATTGGAATTGTATTGGCGGCATGCGGGCTGTTGCATCCCATAGTCGCTGCTTTGTTGATGGTCGGTTCCAGTGCCGTGGTTTCATGGAGGGCTTCCAACAGTTGTGCCGGGCTGGATACATGTTGCGGGGTGACGCCTGAGAATTCGGATAAAGCCGGAAATGAAAAGAAAGAACAGCGGGAAACTCATCAATGGGGGACAGGTCTGGGGATAGCGTTCGCGGGGCAAGGACCCTTGGTAATCTATCTGGGTAATCTATCCGGAGTTGAATCCACTATGATCTTATTGAGTTTCATGTTCATCGGAATGCTTTTGATTCGTTTCGGACACCAGTGGTATCGGACGGGACGAAACACGGGAATGATTCTACGCATGCTCGCTTATGGAAACTGGGGTATGTTGGTCGGTTGGTGGATGGATGCTGGATTAGGGCAGGTCATGGCCGATGGGGTATGCCTCTGCTGTCAATCTCGACATTACTTCAACATGGAAAGTTTTGATGTTCCCTGGATGGTGGTCGGTATGCTGGGATTCGGATTGCCCGGTATGCTTCTTGATCCACGTATCGCACCGAAGCTTTGGGATAAAATCGTTCAGGGTGTTCTTTCCTCGATCGGGATGATCTGGGGGATGTTCACAGGGGCTGACTTGGTATTGAATCTGGCCGGTCCTCTGCATCCACATCAGTTTCTGTTTGCTTTTGCGGGTATGATCACAGGTATGCTGATCGGTATGGTTTTCTTTTGTGAACTGGGACGGCGATTGCTGAATCTTAGTAAGCCTTTAATGAAGGTCGCTTCTAGTTGATTGGAGGCCGGATCCTATTCGATGATACATTATCACTTCCATTCGCATTTCTCGTTTCATGAGTTCGGGTAAGATCAGAAAAGTCAATTGGAATATTGTCTGGCTTGCGGGTGACCGGGTGCTTCGCATGATTGTTGGCCTAGTGGTAATTGGAATGGTTGCCGATTACCTTGAACCGGTCCGATATGGTAGTCTGGAATGGGCTGTAACAATGCGCGACCTGTTTCTCGCCGTGGCAATGCTCGGTATTGACGGCATCGTGATCCGGGAATTGGTGCGTCACCCGGAAAGAAAACATGGAATTTTAGGAACTGCCTTTGTTCTGAGACTGATCGGTGGATGCATTGCCCTGCTTCTAGTTTACCTGAGTTCTCTTCTAACCGGAAAAAGCACGTCCGTGTTGACTCCGCTGAATCTGATCGTAGCACTGGCATTTTTTCCCCAGGCATTCGATGTCATAGATCTCTGGTTTCAAAAGAACATTCAATCCAAGTATACGGTGGTGGCGAAAACAGTTGCCTTACTGATCGGATCCGGCATCAAGATTACTTTTGTCATCCAGGGTAGACCTTTGTACTGGTTCGGTTGGGCATTGATGTTCGACTTTGTCCTTAATGCCATGGCCCTGATGGTTGTCTATCGGAATCGCGATGAACAGATTCTGCTTTGGAGGCCTTCGTTTCAAATCGGGACACGAATCCTGAAGGACAGTTGGCCGTTGATTTTTTCCGGCTTGTTGATTGCTCTCTATCAAACGATTGAACGGATTTTTGTGATGGATTTTCTCGGAGGGTATCAGTTGGGTATCTACTCGACTTCGGTTCGCGTTACCCAGATGTGGATGTTTATCCCCGGTACAATCCTGGCCTCGATTTATCCTATTCTAGTTGAACAGAAACGCAGAAACGAATCTGAATACCGTCGACAACTTCAGTTGGTATTTGATTTTCTGACGGCCCTCGGATTTATCACGGCTCTGGGCGTTTCATTGGGGGCGCCTTTGATCATTAGTTTGGTTTTCGGCGAAGTTTACGCAGATGCCAGTACGATTCTGATGATACAGGCTTGGTCTGCGCCCATCACTTTCAGCGGATCGGTCCGGGCGCAGTATTTCCTATTGGAAAATTTCACCATTTATCATACCATTTCGGCCGTCCTGGGAATGGCGTTCAATGTTACAGCGGCCGTGCTGTTAATGCCGGAATACGGAGCGGTTGGAGCGGC
>DUCD01000312.1:13439-18546 GCA_012959985.1 Verrucomicrobiales bacterium
AATTCAACATTTACAGATGTATGGACTTATAATGTTAATGGTAATACTTTAACGATAGATGGTATTTCTTGGAACAAACAATAATCAAACATCTACACTTACTCTCTCAATCTTCCATTTGGATTCAGTTTTCAATCTTTCCTCTCTGATTTTTCGGGATCTGCGGGATTGTGCATTAATTCAGACAAAGGCCTTCCTGTTTCCATTTCGGTTGCGATGGATTTACAGGGAGCTTCGCCGATTTAAATGAAGATTGATTATACCAGGTATTATTTGAAATGGCATCAGGATACCCCTGAACATGTGCAGCACATGATCGCCTATTACCGGCGACTACTGGATAATTATTTCACGGGTTCCCGCGATGTAAAGATCCTGGACGTTGGATGCGGCATGGGGTTCGCCATCATGATGCTAAAAGAAATCGGTTACACAAATGTCTATGGTGTCGAGAGTGATCAGGGGCAGGTCGATTCCTGCTGCTCCAAAGGCTTGAAAGTCGACTATACCGAGGACACTATTCAATACCTGAAAAACCGGCAGGGAGCGTTTGATATGATTCTAAGTATCGATGTCATAGAGCATATTCCGGTGGATGTGCAATTGGGATTTGTCGATGCCATCTCCGCAGCGCTTCGTTCGAATGGACGATTCATCTGCAGCGTGCCCAATGCAAATTCCGCGATCGCATCCCGATGGCGTTACAACGACTGGACTCATCACAGTAGTTTCACCGAACACAGCCTGGATTTTCTTTTATACAATGGGGGGTTCGATGAGATTGAAGTCGTGCCTTCTGAAATGATAGAGAAACCTGCGAATGCCTGGCTTCCGTTGGGTGCGGGCAAACATTGGTGGCTGTTTCGGTTCTTCAGGATTTGGAGACGTCTTCAAATGATGGCGGAACTGGGACCACAGCAGGGGAGGGGAGTGCCCTTGTCCTTGAACCTTCTTGCGTCCAGCACTAAGAAATGATGATCCGATGAAAATTGATTATACACGGATCTACCAAAAATGGCATTCGGATACCCCCGAGCACTGGGCCCACATGAAGAAATATTACACTCGAATTCTTCAGGAGCATTTACCGGAAGATCTGGATTCAGAGATTCTCGATGTGGGTTGCGGGATGGGATTTGCTCTGATGGCATTGAAAGATGCCGGGTTTCGGAAGCTTGTAGGTGTCGACAGTGATTCAGGTCAGGTGGAATCCTGTCGACGTAAGGGCCTGGAGGTTGAGCAGACTGAAGATACGGGTGCTTATCTCCGAGGAAATGCAGGGCGTTTTTCGTTAATCATTGCTCTGGATCTCGTGGAGCATATTCCTGTTTCCGCCCAGTTGGAATTCATCAATGCCATTTACGGTGCATTGAAACCAGGAGGCGTTTTTCTCTGCACGGTTCCGAATGCCAACTCGGTGTTAGCGGGTCGTTATCGCTATATCTGCTGGACACATCATTCTGCTTTTACGGAACACAGCCTGGATTTTCTGCTGTTCAACGGCGGGTTTCAGGATATTAAGGTCTGCCCGGTTGAGTTGTTCGAGAAGCCTGCCAAAGTTTGGTTGCCAGTTGGCGGGGCGAGGCATTGGTGGGCGTTCAAACTGGTGCGTTTCTTTAGAAGGCTTCAAATGATGGCGGAGTTGGGTCCTCAACAGGGGCGGGGTGTTCCTCTGTCCCTTAATATCATGGGGATTGCCGGGAAATCCTGATGACATGAGGTTGCTCTCCTATGATGTTTTCGACACGTTGATTACTCGATGCGTCGGGCAGCCCGCCGACTTGTTTATTCTATTGGGAATCGAGTTGGCCCAACAAGATCTGTTCGATGGGGCTTCCCATGAGTTTGTCCACTGCCGCTGTCAGGCTGAGAGAGATTCCCGTGATTTGCATGCCCATCGTGAGGTCCAGTTGGATGAAATTTACAGCAAGCTTGCGGCTGAATTAAATTGGGACGAGACACAGAAAAAGCAGGCTCTTGAGGCAGAGATTCGTCTTGAATTAGAATGTCTGGAAATGATTCCCTCAGCCAAACAACATTGGGAGAAACATCGGAAATGGGCCGACCGTGTTCTGTTCCTTTCGGATATGTATCTTCCCGCGTCTGTTATTCGAACCGTCCTGAATCGGGAGGGTTTTCAGGTCGGCACAGAGGATCTTTTTGTGTCGGGTGATACGCGTTGTTCTAAAGGCTCCGGAAAACTTTTCGATTACGTGAGAAACCGGTTTACTCAGGTGACGGAATGGAGGCATTACGGAGACAATTCCCATGGCGACCTCAAGATGGCCAGCCGCAACGGAATCAAGGCAGTATTGCTTCCCGATGGTCGGTTAACTCGATTGGAACAGTTGGCAGTAGGTGGAGCATCTGCCGGATCGTTGTGGGAAAGTTATCTGGCAGGATCCATGAGATCAGCAAGGCTGAAGGCGTCGAACACAGAAACAGCGGAAAGACATATTCAGGAAGTCGGGGCGCAGGTAACCGGTCCATTGTTGTTCAGTTTTGTCCATTGGTGTCTTGAGTCGGCTCAGTTGAAGGGACTGAAGCGATTGTATTTCGTTTCGCGAGACGGTCAGATTCTTCACCGGATTGCAGAAAGAATCGTAAAGGCCTGGGGGATTCCTGTGGAATGCCGGTATCTGTATGGTTCAAGGCAAGCTTGGCATCCTGCAGCCTTGGAAACCGTATCAGAAACAGAATTGAAATGGATTGTTCCTGACACACCGTTCCTTTCGTTTCAACAAGTGCTGAAGCATGTCGGTATTGATTCGGAATCCATGGCGGAAGTTACCGAATGGCTGCCTGGAATAGAATGGGACCTGTCCTCCAATTTGTCGTTGGAGCAACGTAGCGAACTGAGGCAACGATTTCTGGAGTCTGAATTCAGGCGCAACATCGAAAAGAGTTGCCTGAAAAAACGTAATCTGGTTATGGATTACCTTCAATCTGAGGGGATACTCGATTCTACTCCCAAGGCACTCGTCGATATCGGGTGGCGGGGAAACCTTCTTGTCTGTTTGAAGCGAATTTTCGACTCACAAAAAAGTCACACGTCCGAAGAAAAAAAACTTCATGGATTCTTCTTCGGGTTGGTTACAGATCCAGTTGGTGTTCCTATGAATGACTTTTCTGCCTATTGGAGTTGTTCTATTGGGCAGGATTCCTTGATTACTGAAGAGAATCTGGCCCTGTTTGAAATCTTCACTGCGGCCGATCATGGATCGGTTGCCGGTTATCTGCCAGGATCTCATGCTCCCATTCCAGAACTTGTTGAAACCGTCAATTCCCATGCGGTTAACTGGGGAGTCAAGGCTCTTCAGAAATCGGTTCTCGAGTTTACCGATCGGTTTCTTTCCAGAACAAACAGGGAACATTTTATCAGCAGTCATTTTCAAGAACGTGTCATCAATGTTTATCATGAGTTTTATCGGAAACCGGATCCGAACCATTCTCGAACGTGGGGAAAGATTTCGTTTTCTGACCAGCAGGTTGAAACGACGTTTCAGGGGTTAACACCTAAATGGTCCAGGTTTCAGTTGCTCAGGGCTATATTCATTCGAAAGTATCGACCCGATTTCTGGTGGATGGAAGCTCAGTATGCAGCCGATCCCTTTTTTCCTCTGTTTCTTTTCATTCAGGTGAAAAACTGGAAACGGCGACTCAAGCGCATTCTTCACAGAAGGAGCATTGCATCGCCATAACTGAAAAAGCGGTAACGTTCCCGAATGGCCTCGTGGTAGGCTTTCATTACGAGTTCCCGTCCTTCCTCCACTTTACCCGGAGCGGCAAAAGCGCTGATCAGCATTAATAATGTGGATTGAGGAAGGTGAAAATTGGTCAGTAAATGATCCACCACACCGAAGTCACAAGGTGGTTTTATAAATATATCGGTTCGTCCATCAGTGGGTTGCAGAGGGTTCCCGTAGGAACGGTATACAGACTCGAGGACTCGCATCGTCGTTGTGCCTACTGCCAGGATTTTTCCGCCGTTTGTCTTGACGTCATTGATCGCGTTCACAGTAAATTCGTTCAGGTGAAAAGATTCATGATGCATTACATGATCTTCAATGGTTTCAACTTTGACAGGAGCGAAGGTCCCATGTCCGACGTGCAGAGTCACACAAGCCGTTTTTACTCCCTGTCGTCGTATTTGCTGCAGGAATGAATTTGTAAAATGAAGTCCCGCAGTCGGTGCTGCAACCGATCCATCCTGTGCCGCATAAACTGTCTGGTATCTGGAGGAATCGATCGCATCCGGTATTCTTAAGATATAGGGCGGTAGAGGTGTTTCACCCAATTCATCCAGTCGATCCAGAATATTTTCCTGGAGGTTGAACCGGACTCTCCCATGGCCCTCCTTGTTTTTCTCCAACAATTCGGCGGCGATGTTCGTCAATCCTCCTGTTCGTTGGCGCAAAGTTAATTGAACTCCCGGTTTGACCCGTTTTCCCGGTTTCAGCATTACCCACCATTCGTTTCGGGAAATCTCCTCCAGCAGGAATAATTCGATTTTCGCACCGGTTTCCAATTTAACTGCGGATAATCTTGCCGGAATGACTCTTGAGTCGTTCATCACCAAGGCATCACCCGGTTTCAAATGGTGCTCAATATCTTGAAACCGATGATGACTAATAGTGGCTTTAGCACGATCCACCACCATCAAACGGGACTCATCCCGCTCTTTCATCGGGCTTTGTGCGATTAGTTCTTCGGGAAGATCATAGTTGAAATCAAGGGTTCTCACTAAATGTCTGGAGCTGATTTTGGGTGTGGGGTGCCGTGGGGGAAACTAAATGCCATCGCATCGGGAGGCAAGATTAATGGTTGTTGTGTTCTTAATTGTTATCAATAAGCAAGTTGAGGATTTGTTGAGCTGTATTTATGAACTGAATTTTGTGAGTTGTTGAAATATTTTAAAGAAATTCCAGAATTAAAGTTGACCGAATAGGGGCAAAAAGGGTTAAAGTGGGTCGCGTATAAAGTCCCTTTGAAAAAACAACCGTAATGATGGTTCCCAGTCAGCCTATGTCTTTTTTCTTCAACTCCGAGTATACGCACGGGGTTGACAAGAAGCGACGGGTCCAGATTCCGGCTAAATGGAGGCAAC
>DUCD01000313.1:0-12619 GCA_012959985.1 Verrucomicrobiales bacterium
AAATCTAACCCAAGTGCTGCAGTATTCGACTGCCCCCCGCTGCACTCTTCGACTGGCGTTTATAGCCACCTCTTTGACCAGCGTATTGGGATTTAGAAGCAGCGACGCGGCGTGACTCATTTTCAGTCGTAGAAGGAACCGATAGGGGCTCATTCGATGAAAACGGCGAAAGACCCGTGACAGGTAGGCAGGGTCCACGCCGGTTTCCTCGGCCAGCTCGGTCATGGTCTTGAGTCGAATGCAGTGCTCCTGGCTGTGCCGGCGAATCCGTTCGTAAGTGGCCCAATCCCACGTGTCTGCGCTGCGCCCGGTGATGGTCTTTTCTGTGATCTTCAGGAGCAATGCCTCGACCAGGAGGGCGCAGATCTGTCGGCTGTGTTCGGATTCCGTCATCGCGTTGCTGATCAGGAGTTCGAATAAATCGACGATTTCCCCGACGCTCCCCACCTGCACTATTCGGCCACTCCCGACGCTGCTTTGATCGAATCGCTGTCGGGAAATCCGACCACCGCAATCGAGGAAATACTTGAGCATTGGGCTGCGACTGGTGTTTTCGATTCGATGCGGGATTCCAGGACGGTATGAAAAGACGACACCCGGCTGCAGGGCGTATTCCCGGTCATTCAACTGAAGAGAGCCTTCACCTTCGGCAACAAATTCAATGCATTCGAAGTCAAAAGTGTCGCGTTGAACCACATAGTCCGGTTGGCATCGTTCGCATCCGACACTGACAGTGATAATGCCCTGATCTTCCGGTTTTGGCAGGGCCAAAAACCAACGGCGCGCTTCTGTGACCTGTTTGGAAAAGTATTCGGGCTCGTTGACCATGATCCATTGAGACGATTGATTCCGGCTTCAGTCCGCTCAAAAACGGCGTTGATCGATTTAGCATGAGGATATGAGACTCAGGATCCACAGGGGTTGGCGAGAATTGCGATCGCGTGTTCTGTTATTCCGGTGTGGTGGATTTCCTTTCCCTGGCCCGGGCCAAGCCGCGCAAATTGTATTCGATGTGAAGCCCCTCACCGGTGATCTGTCCATAAATTAGATTGACTTTTATTATGATTCTTGATACGCGCTTTCGGATGGAATTCGGTTAATTGGCGATTTGCCGGATTGGAGCAGGGGGTCACGATGTTGACTCGTTTTTCGACTTCGGTGGAGTCGAAGGATCCGTAATAACATTGTGTTTTAAGCCGCTAGTGAATTTCAGATTTCGACCATTCATATATAACTGTTTGCAAGGATTAATTCTAACGGCGCTTATTCGATATGAATGTGGATTCGATCACAGAATGAACCGGGTTTCTGGATAGGGTCGTTTTCCAGGTGGACGAAAATTGAAAGCTGCCGGTGTTAGCGTTTCCGGATTTAGGCCGCTTTCAGATGAATGAGTCCGGGTGGCTTGATACTGACCGAACCCCAGTGGTTTTCGTCTGTAAAATCTCGTGTTATTACAATCCTGCACGGATTAAGGAATTTCAGTTCAATCCCAACTGTTTTTGAAAAAGGAAGTTTTTATGAGAAAGTCAATGATTCACTGGTTCGAGCGGCGAGCATGCGGGGTGATACTCTTTCTGACGGGTGCCATTTTGCCGTGTCAGGCATACCATGAGGTTTCTTCATCATCCCCAGAGGTTTTTTCATCAAATACCACCGGATCGATTGCAAATGGAACCGTCAGTGAGTTTTCTTTTTCAGTGAATGTTTCGGGTGCCGTCGGGGATGTGGACCTGGAGTTCAGTTTAACCCAGGGAGACCTCTCCGATATCTCGATACGGCTGATCAACCCGGCCTCAGAGACGGTGGTGATCGCAAATGCAGGGGACCTTGCGGGAAGTGCGATGACCGCTACTCAGTTGGATGACGAGGGTGTCAATCCCGGTTTGTCGCTGAGCAACGGATCGGTTCCCTATACCGGTGAGTTTTTTCCGGTTGGAGATCCCTTGTCGGATTTTGACGGTATGGAAGCCAATGGAAACTGGACGCTTCAAATCGAAGATTTCGGTGAGGACGCCTCCGACGGTCTTCTCTCCAGCGCAACGCTGACCCTCCAAATCAGCGCTGACACTTTTCTGGTCCGCAACACGAACGACTTCGGGCCGGAATCGCTGCGGCAGGCGATTCTCGATGCAAACAATGAACCGGGATTGCAGACGATCCGCTTCGATATTCCCGGCGAAGGACCCCATGTGATTCTCCCGGGGTCAGGAGAAACAGTCATTTACCAAAACACCGGGAATTTCCAGAACGTAACCTTTTCCTCCGGCGAGAGTCTATTTACCCACCGGGAATTCGGCGACGAGATCTTTCCGGTTTTGGATCCTTTGGCTGCCGGAGTGACGGCTGTTTCCGAAATCAGGTTTGATTATCTGGGGGATTTCACCGGCGCCGGCGCCGGGGTCGCCCGTATCTATGCCAATCCTCAAGTCGGCGGCACTCCTTCTTTCGACAATCTGATTTTTGAAAGTTCAGGCATCAATCTCGAAAACGGATTTAATACCGTAGTTTTGGACGGCTTAAATCTGGAAATCCCCGATGCAACCGAATCCCTCACGATGACCGTGAGGTTTGCAGCCGAAGGGAAGGTGGGATTGCTGATCTACGATCCCCCCACAGTCGGCGGCAGCCTCAATGATTTTTGGTTCAATGATCCATTAAACGGTTGGGAAATTCGCCTGATCGAAGAAGGAACGACACCCGCCAATTTCGGGACTGTGATCACTTCCGTTCAGCATCAGGATCTTCCGGTCATCACCGATGAGGTGATCATCGACGGTTTTTCCGAACCCGATGCCGAGCCGCTTGACGGATCCCTTCCCGGCTTCGACGGATCAGTCGCTGTCGTCATCGACGGCAGCTCGGCCCTGCAGCATGGCCTTGTGATTCAATCCTCCAACGTCACCATCCGCGGACTCCATATTCGCAATTTTCCTGAAATTGGAATTTGGATCGATGGGGGATCGGCACCGGGGATCGGCGGCAATGTCATCGCCGGAAATATCATCGGTGATTCCACGGTGAGTGGCAATGAAGGGAATGGAAAGGAAGGTGTTCTCATCCAGGATTCGTCCAATAATACGATCGGAGGTCTTGAACCTTCGGACCGCAATCTCATTGCCCGTAATGCAGGCGCGGGTGTGGCGGTTCCCGACGGGATCAACAATGCGATCCTCAGTAATCTGTTTTCGCAAAATCAGTTGCCGGGCATCGATTTGAATTCCGACGGGGTCACTTTGAACGACGCCGGAGACAGTGATTCGGGTCCGAATAATCTTCAGAATTATCCCGAGCTGAGTTTCGCCGGTCTGGAGAATGGGTTGCTGCGGGTGGAATTCCTGGTCGATTCCAATCCAACTGAATCCGATTTTCCACTCCGGGTGGATTTTTATAAATCGGACCCCAATGGCGGAGAGGGCTTCCTTTTACTGGGCCATACCGATTATTTGGAATCGGCCGGCGGCACGGTTCAGGTGGCCGGAATTTCTACTGGGTCCACCGTTAACTTCGAGAGTCTGGTGCTGGCTGTTTCTACCGACAATGCCGGCAATACATCAGAGTTTTCACCCGGATTGGTCATCAATCAGCCACCAGTGGGGGCGAATGATTCATTCGATGTGGAGGAGGATTCAATCAACGCATCCCTTGATGTTCTTGCCAATGACTCGACATCATTGACCAGCGACCTGCCGTTATCGGTCATCGCTTTCTCCGATGGATCTCAGGGGGGAAAGATTGCCATCATTCATTCCGGCACCCTGCTCAGTTATACTCCTCGTCCTGATTTCTTTGGAACCGAATCCTTTGAATACACCGCCGGTGACGGCAATGAAGGATCGACCACCACTGCAAGCGTTTTGATAACGGTCAACAACATAGACGATGCTCCCTTGGCCAGGGCCGATAACTATGTGGTTGATGAAGACAGCGGCCTTTCTTTGCTGAATGTGCTCGGAAACGATTCGCCAGGTCCGGGAGAAAGCGAGCCAATCCGGATTGAGGCGGTCGGTTCGCCATCCCAAAGGGGGCAGGCCACACTCAGCGGCGACCGCCAGTCCATTCAATATGAACCGGCGGAAGGTTTCCATGGGGAGGAAACCGTCCAATACCGCATCAACGATGGACAGGGAACATCCAATCCGGCACAGGTGACCATTACCGTGCGCTCCGTGAACGATCGCCCCATCGCAATCGACGAGGCATTGACCGTGGATGAGGACGGGGTTTTACCGATTGAGTTAAGAGGCGGTGATCCGGATGCAGACAACCTGACGTTTCAGATTCTGAGGTTGCCGACCCATGGTGAGCTGACCGGCAGTGCCCCGAACTTCGTATATCTTCCGGGGGAGGATTTTTTCGGGGTCGATGATCTAGCGTTTTCGGCGAGCGACGGTCTGCTTCAGTCAGAGGAGGCAGTTATTAGTATTACCGTTCAATCCATCAATGATCCGCCCGAGGGGGGAGAGGATGTGTTTGAGACCAATCAGGACAGTGCGCTTGAGATTGAGATCGCGCAGCTTCTTCTCAATGACCGGGATGTGGAGGATTCGAGCGTTACCTTCGAGCGGTTCACGCAACCGGGGAAAGGTCTTGTGATCGAAAAATCGGCCGGCCTGCTGGAGTTTGATCCGAACGGAGATTTTGACGGAGTACCTGAAGGGGAGCGGGAAACGGCGAGTTTTAATTATTTCATCAGTGATTCCGAAGGACTTGAAAGTTCGGTGAAAGTCATGGTTCAGGTGATCGGAGTGAATCGAAATCCGACCGCCGAGCCGGATCAGGCTCTCACCGATGAGGATACCTCAATCCTGGTGGATGTTCTGGCCAACGATGGAGATCTGGACGAGGGAGATCCGAAGATCCTTGAGTCCGTATCCCGGGACGGAATCTTCGCATTGGTGGTGATTGAGGACAGTCAGGTCCGTTACGATCCGGGCGGTCGCCTGGATCAACTTGCCGAAGGAGAAACCGTGGTTGAAATTTTCCGTTACACAGTGACCGATGGTCGTGGCGGCAGCAGTGAAGGCAAGGTTGAAGTCACGGTCCAGGGGAAAAATGATGCTCCTACCGCACAGGATGATTTTCTGGAAGTCCTGGAAACCGCCCCGAGGGAAATATCCACTGTGGATGATTTGCTGGGCAACGACTTTGATCCGGACCAGGGAGATGAGATTCGGGTGTTGACCATCGATACGCGGAACGCGCAGGGAGAGCTGTCGTTGAATGCCGATGAAAAACTGGTATACCAACCGCCGTTAATCGGATTGGAGAAGGGTGAGCGCCTGCGTGAAGTCTTCGGTTATACCGTCGTGGACAAATTGGGGGCTATAGCCGAGGCGAAACTTCTGATCGACGTGATCGGGGTTTTTTCACCGCCGACGCCACGCCTGACCGGTCCGAATGCAATCGCATTCTGCGAGGAATTTCAATTGGATGCCATGGGCTCGATCAGTCGAGTGGACGGAGAGGATTCCCTATCCTTTCAATGGGAATTGTTGTTCCCGCAATCGGCAAGACTGAGAAACTATCTTGGACAGCAGACGGAAGCCGCCATCACCATTGATTCGGTTCTGCTGGATCGTCCAGGTATAGAATACCGTGTCGGAGTTCGTGTCACCGATTCGATCGGACAACAAAGTGCCGCGGAATTAAGCATGGTCCGGGCTTTACCTTCGACGGCTGAAGTCTCGATCGGTGGTCCGACTGAATCCGAGGTTCTGGGATCCCAATCGGTTCTGTTGAGAGCGGATGTAATCGTCGAGGATTGCGCATCGGACGAACCGTTCTTTTATCAATGGCGGATCGAACCGTTTCCGTCTGATGCAAACCTGCTGTTGAATCAATCCAATTTGTCGATACCTTCGGGGACATTGGAACCGGGTATTGATTATCAAATTCAACTGGAGTCCGGTCTGACCTCTGTGCGTGAACTGTCCGGGCAGGCGGAGCTGACATTGTCCGTGATCCGGAGTGCACTGATCGCCGATATTGAAGGGGGAGATCGTGAGATTATATTTTCGGAAGAAATGACACTGGACGGAATGAATTCCTATGATCCGGACAGCCCCGATACCGAGCTGGAATTCGAATGGACCCGCGGCGGGACCCTGGTGAGCACCGGATCGGCGGTGACCTTTGCGTCTCATAGTTTACCACCCGGAAACAATCAGTTCGGCCTGAGAGTCCGCGACGGAGATCGTAGCGCAACCGACGAGGTGATGGTGTTCGTGGTGGGAGGTAATCCTCCTTTGCTCAGTATTGAGCAACCGGTTCAACTGAGAGTCAATCCGGATGAAGGAGTCCAGATCGGGGTCCTTGCCTTCGCGTTGCCCGATGCAAATCTCACTTTCTTGTGGAAGGTGATCTCTCCGGAGGGTCTGCTGGATCTGCCAGCGCTTGAAACGGCCGGTTTCATCCGTTTTGAAAATACTCCTCTGACCAGTCGAGTGTCTCTGGACGGAGGAGTCCTTCAATCCGGTGTCAATTATATTTTCCGAGCGACTGCGGTTGATGCCCAGGGTTTGGAAGGGACGGTCTCGATCGGGATCGAGGTTAATGATGCACCGTCGGTGGCCATTGTCGAACCGACGGACGGAGCCCGATTGGTAGCCAAGAAGGGACTGGGAGTCCGGGATATCAGACTGGTAGCCGAGGCATTCGATGCCAATGGAATTTCTCAGGTGGATTTCTTCGAGATCATAGAAGAGAATGGAGTTTCGGTTCGGAGGTTGCTGGGATTTGATGTAGAGGCACCCTTTGAAGGCGTTATTTTCAACGCCTCTCCAGATCTGTATGAATTCGTGGCGATTGCGGTGGATGAGCAAGGCCAGAAAACGGAGTCGTCCCGGGTCCGGGTCGAAGTCATCGAAGAACAGCCACCGAGGATACTTCAGCATCCGCAAAGCCAGGAAGTAAATTTCGGAGCGGAAGAAGTGACCATTCAGGTGATCGCTGAAGGATCGGGCGAGTTGCAGTATCGGTGGAGGAAGAACGGAGTGAATCTCATTGATGCCGGCAATGTCTCTGGGACCAGAACGGCCGTGCTGAACATCCTTGAGGTACGGGTGGCCGACGCTGGCCGGTATACGGTGGTTGTTCAGGATGACAACGATGCCATCGTCAGTCTGATCGGTACCCTGGATGTGACATTCGATGGGGTCGAACTCGATTTTGGGGATGATCTGGTGGATGCCGGAATCCTCACCGAACTCTCCGGAGTCGGGCATGGAAGCAATGCCGGGTTCAGCCGGGAATCCGGCGAGCCCCTTCATGCCGGCAAAGTGACCACGGCATCCGGTTGGTTGAAATGGACCGCGCCGGATACCGGGATCATGACCATTTCGACCGAGGGTAGTGATTTCGACACGGTGCTGGCCGCTTATCGATTGCTGCAGGCGCAGGCAGCGCAGGGAGAATTCCTTGGCAATGAACTGGTCAGTAATGATGACGGGGGCAGTGGCCAGAGATTTCTGAGCAGTCAGATCCGCTTCAATGTCATCTCCGGAACCGAATACCATATAGCGGTTGCCGGATCCGGTCTTGCGGAAGGTAATATCGTGCTCAGCTGGAATCTGGAAGCAACCCAATCGGTCTCGCCCCAGATCTTCGGTCCAATCATCGTGGGGCAGGGAGGCGGGTCA
Source organism: Verrucomicrobiales bacterium (assembly GCA_012959985.1). Classification (GTDB taxonomy): domain Bacteria; phylum Verrucomicrobiota; class Verrucomicrobiia; order Limisphaerales; family DUCD01; genus DUCD01. The sequence goes on from DUCD01000313.1 coordinate 7,641, forward strand.
CAGTTAGTGCCTTCCGATGCTCAGAATCTAGTGTTGCAGGTCGAGGTAGCCTCACTTGATGATGTCGTATTCACCTGGTTTGTGGGAGGGCAACCCGTTACCCGGGAGGTGGAGACGGTCGACAAAATTTCGACCTTGAGAATCGATCAGATAACCGTCGCCGACGTCGGGCCTTATATCGTCAGGGTTCAGAATACCGCGAATGGGGAGCTCAAGAACAGTAAGCCATTGGTGTTGCAGATCGGCGAAAGCGGACAACTCGCCGATGCCAAGTACTCTCAGGTTTTCGCCGGAGTCGTCGCGATCGATCCTGAGAGAATCGGGATTCCCGGATCGGGAGGCGCTCTTCGCGCCGGATTGAATCGCGGTCAAGGCAAAGCGGCGGTCTCCAGAGGCTTTACCAATACCCAGATTTTCAACACCTTCGGATCCACCACCGAAAGCGGAGAGCCCAATCACTGTGATGTGGTGGGCGGTGCTTCCCAATGGTTTCCCTTCGTTCCGGATAGTGACGGACGAACCCTGATCGATACGAATGGAAGTGATTTCGATACCATCCTGGCGGTCTATACCAGTACCACCGCGGATTTCAGTGATTTGACGCTGGTGGCCTGCGACACTGACAGCGGGCAGGATGGACTGGATAGTGCCCTGAGTTTTCAGGCGACAACCGGCATACTTTATTTTATCGCGGTGGACGGTGTCGATGGGGCGACCGGTCTGGTGCAGTTGAATATCAGTCAGGTTGAAACAGTCGGCGCCATTGTAGTCAGCGTGGATCCTGCTCAGGCGGTGGTTGGTGGAACGGTGGCGTTGACAGCGAACGTCGGGGAAGACACCGAAGCCTTTGGAAACCTGCGTTACCAATGGCGCCTGAACGGGGTGAATCTCGCGGCCGGTGAACAGGACAGCGCAGTCCTGTTGCTGGAAGGAGTTACCCTGGATGATGCCGGGGTCTACACGGTTGTAGTGAGCAATGAAGCCGGCAGTGTGGAAAGTGACGGCGTCGATCTGGAAGTCCTTTCAGGACCCCAGATACTCGCGCAGCTGAAGTCCTTCGACGTGGTTCAGGGGCAGAGTGCCACCTTTGAAGTGGTGGTGAGAGGAACCGAACCGTTTCAATTTGTCTGGTTCAAGGATGGTTTTCCAATGTTGGATGAGATCGAGAAGGGTACGAAATCGGTTCTGAGAATTGATGCGGTGACGATAGAGGATGCCGGCAGCTACCATGTTCGGATAACGAACAATGTCGCGAACCCGGTCAGTAGCGACACCGGAATCCTGGGAGTCAGTGATCTTGCCGAGGATCCCCTGATCGAGACTTTCAGTCCGTCGTCGATCCTACCCGATAATCGAGGGGTGCATTTAGTCTGGGCCTCGACGGTCGGAGTCACCTATCGAGTTCAGGTTTCGGCGAACCTGCTCAACTGGGATGAAGTGGGAGCCGTGACCGCCACCGGAACCATGACCGGTACCATTCACGAAACGGCCGTTGATTTGAATCGACAGCTGTTTTATCGCATCGTGATTGAGTAATTCACGAAGCTGCAGCCCTTCGGACAAGCCGACTACAGAGTTGCAGCGTTAAATTGAAAGAGGTAGTGCTTTTGGTTCAACATTGCTTCCATGTTGAGTCGTTTCGCTGGATCTTCAGAATGCCCCCCTCCCGGAGGGGCGGGCGATGGCCGGGGTGAGTTCTGAGGGATTGCCAATCGCCAATTGAAAATCGCCGCTAACCCTCCCCAGAACTCTCCGCAACGGTTTTTTTTGAAATTACGGTCTCTCCCAGACCGCGTAGGGTGCCAAAAGTTGAATACACCTGTTTTCATGCGGCTTTTCGATGGTAGTAGTTCGAGAGCCCGCCCAGTCGGCTGCGGCAGTCGATGACTCCTGTGGTTCCTGTTTATTCGTACACAACCATTTTACGCTGCTTTTCGTTCGTAGGAATGATGCAATCCACCGACTTTCGGAATCTCAACAATTCTGCCGTTTTAATCGAACAAGTTAACTGTGGCATTGTCAAGATGACAGGTTTCAGTTACGTGTAAAATTGTGCAAAACCGATTCGAATCCGGTGATGTCCTGTAAAACATGACACCGGTTTGGCACATTAAGATGTCTTGCTGGAAGACCTAGCACTGATTGGGCGGAAGCAACACCGAATGCGCGGTAGAGGTAGAGAGGCAGGGTCAATTTCAATTTATTCATTTTCTTCCACACCAATCGTCATAGAGCATATTTCAAATTGTTCCTATCGGTGAGATCATTGCTTTGCAAAAATTGCTGTTACCGACTGGGCAATCAGTGTTGATGCAAGGATCTGAAGAGGGACAGAAACGATTTTCCAACAACTCCCTTGATCCAGTCTGACCTCCAAAAGCAAGGATCTGAAGATCAATTACCGGTGCCCTAATTTTTCTCAAAACCGAAAACTCCTGAATTTTTCGCACTGCCATTCGCAACTGGGTTTCTCCTGTTTCACATTCAATGATTCCTATACGCCTTGCCAATCGCATGACAATCAGGTCTGGTTTCACCGAATCGAAATCCAAATCTAACAGAAGTTGAAGCAGACTGGTCGTTGAACGGAAAAACGGCATCTCCCGTTCATGAAGGTCCTTCTGAAGATGATCGAATCGCTCCCAGAATATATCAATGTCCTTACGCAACCTTAGGCGTCGCGGAATCCGGAAGGATTTCAGATAGGAAGAAAAACCGTCGAACTCATGAGATATTTCGATCAATACTTTAGCGCATTTTACTATCTGAATAACCTTACTTCTAAACCGGATGTGGCTCAGTACCGCCCAGTAATTGGTAAGAATTACATTTGGATTCTTTCGCGCCAGTAATCTCGGGTAAAAGCCGACAAACGCTTTTTCAAAGACGGGATCCCTCACCAGTTGACGGACAATGCTGGAACGTGCTCCCTGACTGTATGCGATGGCAACGGCAAAGTGCCGCATCATATTACGATCAGAAGGAAGTTGTTGGGGTGTTTTTCGATTACGGTGCCGCCATTCCGTTTTCCAATCGGGACCGGCACTTTGGGAACAACAATCCGCAATCAAGTCCAGAGCACTATAAAAGGGAGGATCTCGGCGCATCCCGACGTTTAATCATCTGATGTCACAATGGCAAACGCATTGTGGTCATGGATGCTCTCATGATTGACAGTCTTAACCCTGAAGGAAGCAATCCGACTATCCTCACGTAGAATTTCTGCAACGTTGCGGACGACATCTTCGACGAACACAGGATTATCGTAGGCCTCTTCGGTGACGTGCTTTTCATCCGGGCGTTTGAGAAGCGTGTAGATCGGAGCGGACCCGGATCTTTCGGCGACTTTGACGAGTTCCTCGATCAAAATCAATTCCCAAGATCCATTTGTCTTCCGGGTTGGTTTCACATCGATGGACACATAACCTCTTTGATTGTGAGCCCCCCGATCACTGATATCCCTGCTGCAAGGGCAAAGAGTCGTTACCGGAGTTTCCACACGAAGCGTGAAATCATCACTTTCCCCATTGGACTCTCCTATAAATGTGCAACGGCACCTGACTTTGGCCTGCATTCCTGTTACCGGAGCTTTTTTGGTTATGAAATAATTGAATTCGATCTCAATGTGGGCGCTCTCAGCTTCCAATTTATCTTTCAAATCATGCAAAATGCTGGGAAGCGTCCGCATGGTCACTTCGCCCTCATGTTTGGATAGCACCTCCAGGAATCGACTCATATGCGTTCCCTTGAAATGATGAGGAAGGTGCACTGACATAGAGATTTTTGCCTCAGTCGGTTTCAGATTGCCTGTAGAATCCATAACCTGGATTGGATATTGAAGATCGGAGACACCAACTCGATCGATCGCGATGCCTCGATCGTCCCCACTCGCCTGTATGTCTGGAAGCTTTTTGTTCACTGCTTTTAATCGGAATATTCCGCCCAGGATGAAGATGTTTCCCATACACGCACTTTAACCACCTTCACAGTTTGTCTCAGCAAATACGGAGTATTTGAATCAGGTTTGTAGTCTGCCAATTCTTTAACGAAAGTGTCATAGATCACTTTAGCCATGACTTCAGTTGTTGGGTCCTTGGACTTGAATCCAATCACCCTGACTCCGTAGCGTTTCTGGAAGTCGGCGAAAGCCGGATCATCCGTATTCATGCACAAGGCATGATCCCAGGAGGAAAGAAAGTTCTTCATCGTCTTTTTAACCAACTTGAAGTCACAGACCATTTGATTTTCATCCAATGATTCAACTTCTAAAACAAACTCAATTTTTCTGGTATGCCCATGAGGGAATTTGCACAGATCAGGATGCTTCGACAGCATATGTCCGTTTTCAATTTCAAATGTTTTACAGATGCGATAGGGCATTAATCAGGTTCCTCGTTTATTTCCAAAAATCTCAATGTGCAGGCGGTTACAGTAACGAAAACCATATCGCTTGCAAACATCGATCAAAGATTCATCCCGTCCCCGTATCGTGGCGGCATCGATTCCTTCGGGCATTAGGAGAACTTTTTCAGGGGAAATACTCCCAGTGATCTTGCTAAGAAGGTCCTGTATTTCAATCAAGTCATCAGAAGTTTGAACCACAAATTTCAGTTGATATGGATAATCATCCACCCATTCTTGGAGAATATCCGGCTGGATACGAAATTTTTCATGCTTCTCCTGCCATTCCTTAGACAACCGTTCATCCGGTTTGGAATTGCTCAGTTTGGGGCTGATTGACGCCAGATCGCAATCAATGTCATCTGGAGATACTGTTCCGGCCGTTTCAATTGTGATGTGGTTTCCTGCTTTGTGGAGACTCTGGGCCAGTTTGTGAATCTCCTTTGCAATCATCGGCTCCCCACCTGTCAGGACAACGTGTTTGCATGAGAAAGAAGAAACCTCCTGAACAATGGCATCGATGGTCATTTGCCTCCCTTCAGGTTGCCAGGAGGCGTACATGGTATCACACCAGTTGC
>DUCD01000313.1:12629-16983 GCA_012959985.1 Verrucomicrobiales bacterium
AGCGGAGGTTGCAACCTGAAGTGCGTACAAAAACTGACGGCACACCGGTTAATTCCCCTTCTCCCTGAATCGAGTGAAAAATCTCGGAAATGAACATCGAATAGTTAAGCCGGTGAGGGTTTTTGGGGGAGTGGATCTAGACTTATGTATTCAGTTGGATCCATCAATCCAGCCAATTCAAAAGCCTCACGACGTTCCACGCATGTTCCGCAAACACCGCAATGTGTATCCAGACCTTTGTAGCACGACCAAGTTTGTGAAAAATCGACACCCAAATCATGTCCTCTGCGAGCAATTTGCGCTTTTGTCATAGAAATGAATGGACGCAACAATTGAACTTCAGCGTAGGTGCCCAGCCGGATTGCATCCCCCATGGATTTCATGAATTCTTCCCGACAATCGGGGTAAATCGCATGATCCCCGGCATGTGAGGCGATCACCAATCCATCTGCTTCCAGTGATTCAGCATAACCACCTGCGATTGAAAGCATGATCCCATTTCGGAAAGGCACCACTGTCTGCTTCATGTTTTCCTCTTCATAGTGCCCATCCGGAATCTCTCCTCCTGACTGAAGCAGGTCTGATTTGAATAACTCGTCGATAAAATTCAACCTAATCACCTGATGGCGAAAACCCATTTTGTCACAGTGGTGTTTGGCAAAGGGAATTTCCTTGTGATTGTGCTTTGATCCGTAATCAAAACTCAAAGCGCCCATGACATCATGCTCTTCATTTGCATTATAAAGAGCACTGACCGAATCCATTCCGCCACTGAGGAGAACTACTGTTTTCATCTTATTCGCTGGGGTTAGAGTGAAGTGCCTTAATGGTCAGTGAAATACCTCCGCGAGAAGCAAATCTGCCAATGACCGACATACTTCGCGGATGCACAGACTCAATCAAGTCATCTAGAATACGATTAACGATTTCCTCATTGAATGAGGGTTCATTTCGGAATGCGCCCAGGTACAATTTGAGTGATTTAGTTTCGACACACACCTTATCGGGGACATAAATAATTTCAATCTCGGCAAAATCCGGTTGGCCTGTCACAGGGCAAAGTGAGGTGAAATCGGGACAATCAATAGATATTTCGTAATTTCTCTTTGGAAAATTGTTTTTGAACACCTCAAGTTTTGCCTTGCCGGGTGATTTTGGAAGTTCGGAAACGGGTTTCCCCAGCAGTGTGAGACTATTGATTTTCTTTTTTCGCATCGACTATTGTGCTTTGCTGATCTGTTGAATGGGGATTATGCCAAAAAGGTGGATCTAGGTCGATGGTATTTCAAAATATGCGGATGCTGCTAATTCGACTGGTTGGCTTGAGTTTTTTGTATCATTCGGATCGTCATTTTGGGAAACATCCTTGGATTTCAAACCAAAAACAGGGGGTTTATGGCAAAGTGGTTACTGCAACGACCGAAGGATTCCTGCAATCTTCAAGAATTGAAGGTAGCTGAATTTCTTACGAAACTGTCGGATGATTGGGTTGTACGTTGGGGGTTTTTCTACAAGGACAATCAGAATGTCAACCGGGAGGGGGATTTTCTTGTTCTAGGACCTCATGGTGGCCTGATGGTCATTGAGGTTAAAAGCGGAACACTTGACCCTTATTGGGGCACGGGACGCTGGGGTATCCGACCATTGCTGGTTTTATAGTTCCTGTGAATTGACCACTGTCAGAATCAAGCCGCTCTCCTTGCGTAGAAATACTGCAATCCACCGACTTTGGGAAATACTGTGACCTTGCCATTCTCAGGTGAATCAATATCTCTCGATTCAAGAATTTCATTGGATCCAATGTTCAAGTTTGGCCGAAAACCCTCTCGTTCGCGATCTTGAATATTAAAATAATCGATTCCTAACTCCCTCAATTCCAATCAATTGCGTACGAACCGAATTATTCTACACTACGGGTGGAGAACGCTCGGGAAGCAGCCCGCAGGCTGAGGATCTGGTGCTGGTGGGTAGAACGAACAGCCCGAAGATATTCCCATTCGACACTCAATCCAATGGTCACTGTAGCGCAGACGATCAAACGGAACTTTAAAGGCGTCGTAGCCCATTGGAAAAGCGGTCTGACAAACGCCTATATGGAAGGCCTAAACAGTGTCTTCCAGGCCACCAAGCGAAAAGCCCGAGGGTATCGATCCAGCGTCTACTTGATCACGATGCTCTATTTCATCGCCGGAAAACTCCATCTCCCCGCTCGGTAAGCATTCCACTGGAAACGTGGAAGAACCAAAATACCCCTCTTAACTTCCTTGTCATGAGTACCTTATCGCTTTTCTTTTCACAGTTGATTGCGGAAGCACCCAGTTTATGAGTGAAGCAACAGTTATCGACCGGTTTTATTCAAACAAGGCTCGATCGAAGTTCACTTTGTAAATCATGCCAAGATCGTAACCGACCACGTAAAGTTCCCCTTTTCGGTCTTTTCCGAATGCCACAATTTTCGCCGGGCTTGATCCAATCTCCCGGATAGATATCAACTTTCGGTTTCGATGGGTGATTCCCCAGATTCGTTTCGATTCGTAGTCACCACAGATATAAACCCCGTAAAAGGATGAATGGGGCTTGGCGCGATAAACGAAACCGCCCGTCACGGAAACCCCATGTCGTCGCCTGAATGAGACAACAGGCGGGACATGGGTTTCTTCATCTCTTAGAAACTTCGTTGAAAACAATTCGAATCCTTCATAGACATTCCAGCCGTGATTTTCCCCGGGGCGCACGATGGTTACTTCCTCGAAACGATTCTGTCCCACGTCCGCCACCCACAGATCATCGTTCTCGGGGTCAAAACTAAAACGCCAGGGTTGTCGAAGGCCGTAAGCGAAGATTTCGGGACGAACCTTGGGGTTCGAATGGTTCGAAAAAGGATTGTTCGACGGGATGCCGTAACCTCGATCCGATTCGGAACTATCAATGTCAATCCGGAGCAACTTGCCCGCGAGGGACGTCAGATCCTGACTATGACCAAGCGGGTCTTCCTGTGGTCCGGTATCTCCTATTCCGATGTACAGATACCCATCCGGTCCAAACTCCAGCCCGCCACCGTGATGCACTTCTGTGGCAACATCAATCTTCATGACACGACGGGACGATTTTCCGGAATCGGCACGCAAGTCTTCCCGAGCCGTGCGTTCGGCTATAATCATGGAGTAATGGTTGTTTTCCTTAAATTCATGCATTAAGTAATATTTCCGGTTTTCGAGGAATTTCGGATGAAACGCAACACCAAGCAGTCCTTCGAACTCCGACACGAATACTTCATCTCGAACGTCTACGAAAAGTGTCTTGGCTTCGGAGCCGTTGTGTTGTTCCAGCAACCATAGGCGTGCCGTGGTTTGTTCCGCTATAATGAATAAGTCGTCAAGGGTGGGATGCTCTTCAAACCACACCGGTTTGGTGAATCGATTGGCTTGATGGTGAAACGGCGTCAACGCCACCGATTGAGCAATTTGCTGAATGTCCTTTGGAGTTCCAACTTCATTTCTCAGTCTCATATTCGGTTGTTTCAAGCTTTCCAAATAAGCGATCAAGTCCGCGAATTCAGCAACTGACAGGCCAGTTTGCAGTCCCGCGGGCATGAGCGAGGTCGGGCTGGTCAGTCGTTCCTTGATGTCCTCGAGACGGATTCGTGTCTGGACATTGCCAACGCCCATCAATACCAATTCTGAATCCGACACAGACCTCAGCACACCTTCTATTTGTTCTCCACCCTGAGTTAACAGAACCGTAGTGGAGTAACCCATCATAATTGTTGCGGAGGGATCCAAAACCGAGACGATGAGATCCGAGCGTGAAAATTTATCTCCCGCCGCGTACAAATCAGGCCCGGCTTTACCGCCGTTCCCACCCACCGTATGGCATTGGAAGCACAGCGTTCGAGGATCGTTGAAGAGGACGCGTCCGCGTTCTGGATTTCCCTCGTTGCGCAGGGCGTGAATACGATACTCAGCCGCTGTCTTTTCTTTCTCAGAATTCAGTTCGCTCGCATAAGATACCAGATTCGTCACGGAAAAAAGGTTCCCTGCGAGCGCAAAAGAATAGACCAACGGACCACCCGAATAAAAAAAATTCCGCATGACCTTGATACTAACGTACAGGTAGGGGAAATGCACCTATTTAGCGAAATCTGAATTCCATCACCCAGGAAACGGCAATATGATTGTGCAGAATGGTTTTCCATGTCTGAGATTTCAGCATTTCTGGATTAGAATATGCAATTCGTCTAAATCTGGGCCGCATAAACAATTCGTCAGAGTGTCGCATAAACAATTCGTCAGAGTGTAATCCAGTGAAGGAAACTGCTGAAGGATCAGTAGTCGAGACCGTAACATCTGGACTG
>DUCD01000313.1:16995-18494 GCA_012959985.1 Verrucomicrobiales bacterium
ATTTGTAAAATATCATGCATGTGAAGATTTGATATCCGGCGGAATAGTGCCATAAAATCGGGTATTTCGGATATAAGAGTCAGATTTACCCCGAAATTTAATCAGAAAACTAAGCGATCAGTCTAAACGTTACGGTCTCGAGCTTGCAGCGTTCCTGAAGATAGGGATCTGAATGGGAATCACTGTAATAAGAAATGTTCTCCTTGAGGCCGTAGGAATCTTCCTGACCAAAAATAGAGACAGGTGAAATTGCCATGGTGATCAGACAGAGGTAAAGAGTTTGGAACTTATTCATGGTGGTGAAAGGGTTAGTAAAACTAATAGTTATTTGTCTTTCGAGCATTACCGTTCCGAGGTGTTGAATCAATGAAACAAGCCCTAACACCCTTCATAAAAAGCAGATTCTTTAGGCAGGTAAGTTTGCTGGTAATTTCAGTTGCATGAACTCAATGATCCTGCCTTCAGTTGCTCGTAAACATTTTTCATAATCCGGTTCGGACACCTATGCTCGCTCTCCTTCTTTTCTTCAACTGCAACTCAACCAACTCTTCTGGAGGAGGCGGCGCCCGGGCCGGATCTTCATCCCATAAACCGCAGTGACGGAGAATCTTTTCGATGACTTCGCTCTGCCCCGGTTCGATAGAGGCGATCCTCTTCATTTACACCCACATTTGGGACAGAGCAGTGGGTCCTTCTCGTAAACCTGCATGATCAGAGCCGCCCATTTTTTGCGAGCCTTCCGGGCGGTGGGCGGTCGCACAGGTGCTCCATTGTCCTCGGGCTTCGGCAGACGCTTCGCCCTTTCACAACGCTTTTTATTACTCACATTTTGGCGATAATTTCGAGCTCATTTTCCCAAGGAACGTAGTTATTTGGCAATCAATACCGGCATTGGACTCGAACAGGAGGCAAAATCTTCCTGGATTCATTTCAACTTGTATTAAATACGGATTGCGAGTTTGAATGTAATAAGGACCATTGGTAAGAGCGGCGTAGACGCTCCTTTGGTATATTGATTATTGTTAGGCTCGTTTCTTCTCTTCGCGCCAATTTCCCACCCCGCGCAAGTGTACCTAGCCTACCGCGTATGCGGTTCTTTTGTTTCGGTGCAAAAAAAAGAAAATTGAAAGTATGCTTTGACAAAATTCAGAAGATAGCATCTGTAAGCTATTCATGGAACCAATCACCGATCTTAAAGCCATTACAAAGAGAATCATCCGCCTCCAATGTGAACTCGCCAAACTGGGCCCGATGCGCCCGGGGTGCCTCTCCCGTCAGTATCGGGATCCGCAGCGCAAAAAGGGCGCCTACTACCAATTAAGTTATACTTACAAAATGAGGAGCAAAACCGAATACATCCTTGAGGACTCGGTGCCGGAGATTCGCCGGGAACTGGCGGAGTATAAGCGTTACAAAGAGTTGAACGGGGAATGGATTCAACTGAGCATCGAGCGCTCGCGACTGCAAATCAAACAGGCTAAGAAAACCGCCGCCCGGAT
>DUCD01000314.1:0-2654 GCA_012959985.1 Verrucomicrobiales bacterium
CTCAACAGGATCAAATACTTTTGGTCTTATTAGTAATAGTGCTTGATCTGAATTAATTTTTGTTTTGTATAAACTTTCTCCACCATTTATAGAATTCACGGTAGATACATTTCCTGATGCGACATCAAAATCAATAACATTTGATACTGGACTACTGTTTAAATCTACAGATGCCGTAAGGTAGGGCTCGCTGTCTCAGCGCGCCGCCAATCGGCTGATAATGTCAGCAGTTTCTAACTACACGGCGCTGGGAACAGCGTCTGCAAAACGGCGCGCTGGGGACAGCGTCTGCCAAACGGCGCGCTGGGGACAGCGAGCCCTACCGGATGGAGATGTGAACCGAGCACTATTTCTTCGATTAATACTTACTGGGTTAGTTCTTTCCTACTCCTTAGTGGGAAGATCATCCGATCGTACCGAAGCAGACCGTGATTGGTGGGCGTTTCAACCATTAAAAGATTCACCCCTGCCTTCAGCGACAAACGATTCGTGGTCTCGGAATTCTGTGGATCGATTTGTCTTTCAGGGCCTTTCGGAGAAAGGAATGGAGCCGGCCGGGCAGGCAGACGCCTCTACTCTGGTCCGCCGACTTTACTTTGATCTGATCGGAATGCCTCCAACACCGGATCAGATCGATGAGTTTCTTCAAAGTGAATCGGAGGATGAATGGAGTCGGTTGATTGACCGCTTGCTATCGGATTCCCTATATGGAGAACACTGGGCACGGTATTGGCTGGATATAGTTCGTTACGCGGAATCTGATGGATGGAACCAGGATGCTTACCGTTCTAATATTTGGAGGTACCGAGATTATGTGGTCAGGTCCTTCAACAAGGATCTGCCTTACCCCAGATTTGTCCGGGAACAATTGGCGGGTGATGAAATACCTGGAGATGATCCGGACGCTCTTGTCGCAACGGGTTATCTCAGACTGGGTATCTACGAATACAACCAGAGAGATGCCCGATCACATTGGGATGACATCATGAACGAGATGACCGACACGTCGGCGGATGTGTTTCTCGGTCTGGGGGTGGCATGTGCACGTTGTCATGATCACAAGTTCGATCCGATTCCGCAGGTTGACTACTTCAAACTCCGGGCATTTTTTGAACCGATTGTATGGCGGGATGACGGTTCGGCTGCTACATCGGCGAACCGGATCGTCCATAGGAAGCAGATGGAAGTCTGGCAAGAGGCCACCAAAGATGTTCGTGCACGCATTGATGCCTTGATCAAGCCCTACCACGATCGAAAATGGCAAACGACGGTTGATAAATTTCCATTGAATATACAGGCGTGTTTTCGAAAACCGGTGGCAGAGCGCACGTCCTGGGAACATCAGATGGCCTACCTAGTGGAACGTCAGTTTTTGGAGGAAGGAGGAGGGCCATTGGCAAAACTGAAAAAAGAGGACAAGGAACCCTACGCTGCCATGATCAAAGAGTTGAGCACCTTTGATACCCTTAAACCGGACAGCCTGCCCCCGTTGATGACGGCCCATGATTTTGAGGGTCCCATTTCTCCGACCCTGATTCCCGGAGGCAATAAAGGGAAGTCGGTCACGCCAGGCTTTCCCACTGTGTTAACAGATCCCTCCCATTCGAATGATACCGTCATTGCACAATTACCGGGTGCACCCAGTTCATCGGGTCGCCGGACGGCACTGGCGCAGTGGATCGGAAGTGCGGATAATCCTTTAACGCCGCGCGTCATCGTCAATCGCATCTGGCAGCATCATTTTGGTCGAGGTATTGTGCGGACGCCCAACGATTTCGGACTTATGGGAAAGGCGCCGACTCATCCTGAACTGCTGGATTGGCTGACATTGCGCTTTATTGATAGTGGTTGGAGTTTCAAGTGGCTGCACAAGCAGATTCTAATGTCGGCAACCTGGCGACAATCGACACAGCATTCCAGGATGAATGAGTACCAGAAAATGGATCCCGAAGAAAAATTACTGTGGAGATTCCAAGTGAGGAGACTCTCTGCGGAACAGATCCGGGATGCGATGCTTTCGATTAGTGGTGAACTTCGCAGGAGCCTGGGGGGCGCCGGCGGTGACAGTGATTCTCCCCGCCGATCGATCTACGTCAAAAGCTTCCGCAATACGCCCGACAAATTTCTGCATGCATTCGATGTCGCCAATGGATTGAAGAGTGTTGCTGAAAGGAACAAAACCACAACACCCACGCAATCATTACTCTTGTTCAATGGTGATTATGCGCTTCATCAGGCCGGGGAGATGGCCGCCCGGCTCCTTCATATGGGTTTTTCTACTCATCGTGGACTATTGAATCGAGCCTTTCTTCTTGCCTGGGGACGTCAACCTTCGGAAATTGAGGAAGCGCAATCCCTACAGTTTCTCGGCACGACTGATCATGAAGATACTTTGATGGTCGAGAAGGACAAACTGGCGGATTTGTGTCATGTGCTGTTCAACTCCAATGAATTCATTTATGTCGATTGATCCGGATTCAGCAGATCGTCAACGAAAGGGCGACCGAATTCAGTTGAAAACATCCGGGATAATCGCCGGTCAAGTAACGCGACGCCGGTTCCTATCCAAATCCACTCTCGGATTGGGTGGGATTGCACTGAACTGGATGCTGCAGCGGGATTCGATTGAGGCGGCTGTTTCCCGACAGTTGGCA
>DUCD01000314.1:2726-3068 GCA_012959985.1 Verrucomicrobiales bacterium
GTCGATTACAAACCGCTGCTGAATCGATTAGCAGGAAAGCCTCTTCCGGAAAGCTTCGCCGAGCCGATTACCGCCATGGGCGAAAAGGGCTCTGCGTTGCTGGAGGCTCCCCGGACTTGGAAGCGGCATGGCCAAAGCGGCCTGTGGGCATCCGAGTGGATTCCGCATATTGCCGGTTGCATGGACGATATTGCCGTGATCCGATCCTGTTGGACCAACGGTATCAATCATGCCGGTGGTGTCTGCCAAATGAATACCTGCATCAATTTTGCAGGAAGACCTTCCCTGGGATCCTGGGTGAACTACGGGCTTGGGTCAGGCAATCGCAATCTGCCTTCTTTC
>DUCD01000315.1 GCA_012959985.1 Verrucomicrobiales bacterium
GCAAAGTCGAAAAGGGGAGCGTTGTCGAAGCTGAGACGCCGGGGGAGACCAGTGCCGGCGATGACCTGATTGAACTGCCGCAGAGGCTGGGACCGTCGATGTCCGTTGGTTGGACCGCGAAGCCGATGATCCTGCGCGAGAACTGATCCATAACAACGAGCACCCAATGTGATTTCAAAAGGATCGACTCTGTTCTGAAGAGGTCCATGTTCCAGAGGCTGTCAGTTGTATGCCCGAGGAAGGTCAGCCAGGAAGGACCTTTGCTGCCGGGCAGAGGCTTATAGTGAACAGCAAGAACTCGACGGACGAGGTCTTAGTCAACGTTCATACCGAAGTTGTGAGAAATCTGTTGGGCGATTCGCGGACACCCGCAACGTGGATTGAGCCGTTTGAACTCGACGATAGCCGCGATCAGATCGGCGCTTGGTCCGTGTGGACCCGGTTTGCGGCGTTTGGTGGATGAAAAGAGAAGGCGATACTTAAACTTCTTGAGAATGTCGTGAAATCGAAAAAGGCTCGAAGGCCGAAAGACGACCGAGCAGCGGTGAATCCGACGACGATTCAGGAACGAGCACCAGAATCCAAGCAGCAACCGAGGAAGGGAAGAGACTCGGGGAGCTCGCTTTCGACCGCGAGTAAGAATCAAAAGTTGGTGTTTGAGGCGGAGATTCTCGGCAACGACAGATTTGAAACCACCGGAACCGAGAAGGACGACGATGGTTTTAAGAAAATGTGCCACTAGAATGAGAAACCACTTCACGCCGAACACATTACCAGCGAAGAAAATTCACGGCAAGTCCCGCAATGATACCTCGAAAATTCAGCAAATTTACAATTCGCCATGCACACGGTTTTGAGGAACATGAGGGCAGTCATTACCTTGTCATGGAGTTGGTCGATGGACAGGATCTCTCAGCTCGTTTGAAGTCAGGGCCACTTCCAGTCGAAGAAGCTCTGGAAGTAGCCAAGCAGATTGCAGAGGCATTGGAAACGGCTCACGAAAAGACCGTCATCCACAGGGATCTCAAACCGGGGAACATCAAGTTCACTACAGACGGTCCAGCGACTGGGCGAAGCAGTTTATCATTTATTCCTTCTCATTAACCTCTGGCTTTAGCCAGGGGACAAGACTATCACTCAAAAAACATCCCCTCGCCTCCCCGGCGAGGGGAGCGGGTTATCACCAGTCATCTATTCACCTGGATAAATCCAGGTGTTAATGATATTTTATCGAATAGAAAACATTTTATCGCAATTCTATCCTGTGTGCCACAAAACAGACCTCTCTACCAGAGATCAACACCATAATCTTCCCAGCCCTTACGAACAGGCTCTTTGATATAAGCGTTCAGTTCCGGGCGGTTGGTGATCTTCATGTTCTTTGCATCCCATACAATCTTACCGCCGAAACGCTGAGCGAGAACGCCAATCAGGCTTGTTTCTGTCAGGCGTGCTGAGTATTCAAAGCGTGACCCACATTTTGGTCCGCCTTTAATCGCTTCCATTAATTCTCTATGCGGGCTTCCGTGCTTGACGCGTGGATATTTCTCAGCGGGTAATTTGTTCTCTTTTTTCAATTCGCCCTGCTTTTGGCGCTCTGTCAACCTTGGATTGTTGGACCGTTCGTCAAGATATGCATGGTTCTTCTCGGCAAGCCAGACTGAACCACTTCCTGGTTTCTTGCCATGACTCCAATTGTCTGGGAAATTGAGCTTTGGACTTGGGCCATCGCTCCAGTAAAGATTACAAGGTGCTTTGTCGCTGCGTTTGGGGAACTTCCAACGAATCAGACAGCTATCGGTAACGAGATTTCCCAAGTTTGTTTCTCTTTCCAGACATTCAACTTCTGTTGGCTCATAAAGATCGAGGATATAAACCGGGCCGTCGTTGATATGGCAGAACCAGTCACCCAGTTGAGCCCCGCCGTAATTATAGAAACCACGCCATTTTCGTGGATGGTAAATCGGGTTGTAGTCAGTTTCCATGCCAGGGCCGATCCAAAGGTCCCAGTTTAAATTTTCAGGTACATCTGTTTTTGCCGGCGGAATGTTTTCGGGTTTCCCAAAATATCCACCTTTAAAATTGAAGCCTATGCCGCTGTGAACCTCGTTGACCTGCCCGAGAATACCCGCTTCGTACCACTCCTTCATTGTGCGAATGCCGTTATAGGTATGTCCCTGATTCCCCATGTTGGTAAGGACCTTGGGATACTTTTTGGCGGCTTTTAAGAGAGTTCTCGCCTGCCAGATATTATGTGTCAAAGGCTTCTGAGTACAAACATGAATACCACGCTGCATGGCTTCCATTGTTGCGGCGAAATGAGTGTGGTCGGGTGTGTTAATACAAACTGCGTCGATCTCTTTGCCCATCTTATCGAACATCACACGGAAATCTGTAAAGCTTTTGGCGCCATCGCGTTTGTTGGATTTGCTGTCAACATCGCAAACCGCGACAATGTTCTCGCCTTTGCAGCCACCAAATGCCTGCCCGGCAACCCCCCCGCCGCCGATCATCGCCACATTAACTTTACTGTTGGGTGACTCACCCGCTTTGAGGATGTTGAAAGTTCCGCCTGTAAAAGAACCGGCGGCAATCACACCGGCGGTCCCAAGAAAATCACGTCGTCTCATAATCGTTTTAACCTCATTTTTTGAACTCATAATTTTATTCCTTATCATAAAAAAATATAACAAAAACGCGTGAGCGCAAGCTCACCGAATTAGAACTACGATACAGTTATTTAACACTCTTTTTCTTTTTTAGTTTAAACTCACGCTCGGAAGATTTCTTAGCCGTCGGAAAATCCTTCGGTATCGGCTGAGTCACTTTTCCTCTCGCCGCCTATTGAACACCGCGTGTAAACGAAATGATAAAACCAACCCCCTGGCAGGAATAATAGTCATGGCCAAGGGTTACTAATAGGAATTTGCTTTTTGAACATTCTGAGAAGGTAAGCGTTCTGATATGTTGTTTCAAGAAAAACGGCCATCAAACTCTTCTCAGAATGAAGAATCTGCTTAATCAGGTGCTTCCGTCATTAACTG
>DUCD01000316.1 GCA_012959985.1 Verrucomicrobiales bacterium
CTATGTGGGCGTTCTTCGTTGTAGTCCATCATCCACCACCAGGTTATTTCGCGTACTTCTTCTAATGAATGAAACCGGTGTGCGTTGAGCACCTCCTCTCGGTAGGTTCTGTTGAATCGTTCGATGAATGCGTTCTGGGTAGGTTTGCCGGGCTGGATATGAGCGAGCTTCACGTCGTGTTCTTCCGCCCAGTCGATGAGTTTGTGGGCGATAAATTCAGGGCCGTTGTCCAAGCGGATTTGTTCGGGTAGACTACGCCATTCTTTTAAGCGATCGAGCACACGCACGACCCGTTCGACTGGAAGTGACGTGTCCACTTCAATGGCCAGGCATTCGCGCACGCCTTCATCAAGTACGTTCAACGTCCTGAAACAGCGACCGTTGTAGAGCGTGTCCTGCATGAAGTCGATTGTGCGTCCCGAAAACCGATCCGCTTCTGTTTACGGGCATCATGCAACTCTTCGTTCGTAGTGATGATGTAATCCGCCGAGGTGAGGTATAGGAATAACCTCCCCATCTTCTGGGTTGTAAGTCTTCCTGCCCGCTGGCGCGTCCATCTCCAAAGACTGATGGACGCGGTAGCGATTGTAGTACTCGAAGTAATCTTTCAAAACACGGCGTAGATGTCGTTCATTGAGAATAATGACCCTGTCCAGACACTCTCGGCGAATGCTACCGTTGAGCCTCTCGGAATATGCGTTCTGCCAAGGGCTGCGGTAAGCCGTAACCACCCGATATTCTACGATGAATTCGCCGCAGATTCATTTCCACGCACTCCACGGTTGGATTGAAAAATTTCTTAACCGCCGTGAAACGGGCACCCTCCTGTTTTTCCAGCACCGTCATCATCTTCACTAATTGTGAAAGGATCCTCTGCTGAAGTAATGACGGTCGCCGGCTGGAGGGATTCAAGCGCGGCGGCGCGTTGTTTGTCATGTGCTCGGTCAGAATCGGAGCGGGCTGAGTATCGGACGCGGCAGGGCTGGGCGGGCCAGTGCGTCATGGTACCACTGATAGGACGTGGCGCGTCGATGAGTTCCATATCGTAGCGACGGGCAAGCATAGTAAGAATGATCTTCATTTCAAGTCGCGCAAAATTGACGCCCGCGCAGCGGTGGAGTCCTCCGCCGAAACCAATCAATCGATTCGTCTCAGCAGTTCCCTCGCCAGTGCCAGGCGCGAATCGGGATGGTTTGTAAGCATGGGGGTCGGGAAAAACGTCAGGCATGCGGTGGGATACAGCGGGCGCGGCGAACAGGTAAGTGCCTTTCGGGATTCGATACCCACCGACCTCCAGATCTTCTTGCGCCTTCCGCATCAGTACATAGGCTACGGGATGCAGCCGTTCGCTTTCTTTGACGGCAATTTCGATGTTCGTTAGTGCGCGTGCGTCCTCCCACCCCATCTCACCAAAGGGGCGATCGCCCATTGTAGAATCCGTCTGTGCGCGAACAGTATTCAGATAGTCGGGGTGCTGAAGCAAGTCGATTAACGCCCACGAGATCTGACCAGCCGTCGTTTCGTGCCCCGCCCACACGAGCAGCAGAATAATATTGATGATGAGTTCACGTGACAGAGGTTCGCCATTGGACAATTTCGCGCCTATAAGGTCTTGGAAGAAGTCCGGAGGATCCATCGGGTTTTCAATACGATAATCAACCCACTTGCTCAAAATCCCATTTAGTTTTTTACGGGCGGCACGACTTTTGCGCAGATGCGGTAGCGGCATCCACAAGGGCCAAATCACCTCCATCCCGCCGGAGAAATCGCGAAAATCGTCAAAGAATCCATCATTCAGTTTGCCGCGAAAATCGGAACCCAGAAAGGCGTGCGCGGCGATGTTCATGACCAGCGGACCAAGGGTGGGGATGAGATCGAACTCGCCGGATTCGCCAAGCTCCTCAGCCAGATCCTCGGTTTCTTGCGCCATTAACGATACGTACGAACGCATTGCATTTCCCTTGAAACGAGGCATAACGATTTCGCGTTGCATCATGTAGTCGTCGTGTGGAGCAAAAAAATAGAAATCCTTGCTAAACATTTTCAGAAAGAAAGGGTAACCTTCACGAATCGAAAGGAGCTTGTCCGTCTGTGCGAAAAAGAACTTGTTAAACTCCGGGCCCAGCATCACGACATGTTCGCGATTGCCCAGGCGCAGACGGAATATCTCGCCATACTCCCGATAACAATCCATCAGAAAGTTAACCGGGTCGCTCATAAATTTTCGTGCATGACCGATGAGGGGTTCACGTCCGCCTACCATCGGTGGGGTTGTCACTTGTATCTGAGTCGCCGTTGCCATTTCATTCATCTCCTTTAGTTCGAGTCCTCGTATTATGTCCGAAGCGCTTTCAGAAACAGTTCTTCGATTTGCTCGACCGCGCGGTCATACTGAAACGTGTCCGGCTCCTGTTGCCAGTGATAGATGAACTGGTTCGTCATCCCTTCCAGCGCCACCGCTGCACCCATGGCATCCACTGGGCGAAACTCCCCCGATTCGATTCCCTCTTCGAAGATATCCGCCAATATTTTGTGCCACACGTCATACATCAAATTGAGTTCCGGTTTGGGGCCAGACTTGAACAACACTCCCGTGCCCATCGTCTCCATCAGGATCAGGCGCGCAAGTGGAATCCGATCCTCGAAAAGGTCACCTTTCGCTCGCACGTAGTTCACCAATCGCTCGTATGCGGTCTTGCCAGTACTGAGTGCATCAGCAAATTGAACTCGAGCCTGTTCCGCGTAATCCACCAGTAATTCGCGATAGAGGTTTTCCTTGGTGCCAAAGAGTTGATAGAGGGTTCCCACAGCGAAATCCGCTCGAATTGCGATTGCCTGAATCGATGTGTCGTGGTAACCGTTTTTGGAGAACTCCTTTTGTGCCGCTTCCAGAATCTCGTTGCGATTTCGAATCCGGTTTCGGTCACGTCGGCCTATAGCCATTTCTGTACTCATAATCAATCCTAAAAATAGAATATATATTCATAAATCAGATTGTATATTCTATGTTACGTGAAAATCAAACGAAATGTCGATTGG
>DUCD01000317.1:0-11333 GCA_012959985.1 Verrucomicrobiales bacterium
CCGCCTTGCTTTACACTTCGGGTACGACGGGCAGGCCCAAGGGAGTTATGCTGACTCACCGGAACCTGTATCTGAATGCAAT
Source organism: Verrucomicrobiales bacterium (assembly GCA_012959985.1). Lineage (GTDB taxonomy): Bacteria > Verrucomicrobiota > Verrucomicrobiia > Limisphaerales > DUCD01 > DUCD01. The sequence goes on from DUCD01000317.1 coordinate 83, forward strand.
CAACGCACTGATCGAATTCGGTCTGCAGGACAAGGACGTATTTCTTCAATCAACCGCCCAGTTCCATTGCAATGGATGGGGTATGCCCTACGCGACCACCGCCGTCGGAGGTACCCAGGTGATTCTCGATAACTTTGATCCGGCAATCGTCTGTAATCTGATTAAGAAAGAAAAAGTCACTGTCAGTTGTATGGCTCCTACGATGCTAAGCATGTTGCTCAATCATCCGGAACTGGATTCTCAGGCACTTCAGAGGAATCTACGAATCGGAACGGCGGGCTCCGCTCCACCCATGGCTGTCATCAAGGAATTACAACATCGCTTGGGATGGGAAGTGATTCAGGTCTATGGACTGACAGAGACCTCCCCTTTCCTTACCGTTTCAAAATTGAAACCCCACATGACGGATTGGGATGAAGACAAGAAGTGCCGCGTTCAGACTCGTTCCGGTTATCCCATGATTGGAGTCGATCTGAAAGTCGTCGATGATCAGGGAAACGAAGTGCCGAACGATGGAGTCGCTACCGGAGAAGTGTTAGCGAGAAGCAATGTGGTCATGGAAGGTTACTGGGAACAACCCGAAGCAACAGCAGCGGCAATTGTTGATGGATGGTTTCATACAGGTGACGTGGCCACCATTGACAAGGAAGGGGCCATTGAGGTGGTTGACCGCTCCAAAGATTTGATTATTTCGGGTGCTGAGAATATTTCCTCCATCGAGGTTGAAGGGGTTTTGTATCAGCATGCATCGGTTCTGGAAGCCGCCGTAATCGCAGTCCCGAATGAACGCTGGGGCGAAGTCCCGAAAGCTTATGTCGTTCTAAAACAAAGTTGCGCAATCTCTGAAGACGAACTGATCACGTTCTGCCGAGACAGGTTGGCTCACTTCAAATGCCCGAAATCAGTGGATTTTGTCGAAGAATTACCAAGAACAGCCACAGGCAAAATCCAAAAGAGACGGCTCCGAGAGGAGCATTGGAAAGACAAGCCAAAACAGGTGTAGTATCATTGATTTGTCACGGCCATTCGGTTATCATCCAAAGGAAAGCGGCGACTCCGCCGCACTCCAAGCCGCTGACGCGTTTATCTAAAGAGCTCTGATTTTCCGGGAGGTTTTGGACTGTGCGCGACGGAGTCGCCGCTTTGGATCAGGAGGGAGTCAAGGGGAAATTGCAGGACCACGTTGAACACATAACCGTATCGTTTCAATCAATCTATCAGCTTCCAATCCCGAAAAAGGCTTCGGCATTCTCAGAGAATATTTTCCGAGCCAATCGTTCCGCATCCTGGTATTCGAAATATCCCTCTTTGACTTTGCCTTCGAGCACTTCGCCGATCAACTTTCTTGAGGTTGCAAAGGTGCTGTATGTCTCTTCGGCATGCCAATTATCGCCACCCAGCATCATTCGCGATTCATCAGGCAGAATCTCGATGGCTTGCCTCAAAGAAGATTTAAAATGTGAAGGGCTCAGCAACATGGACCAGGTCAGATCAATCCAGATATTTCGAAGAACAAAAGCCATGCCGAACAAATCCTGGGTCCATGGATAGGCAAGGTGCATCAGGAGAAATCGGGTGTTCGGATGTCGCTCAACTAATCCTGCAACATTCATCGGATGAGAACCCCGAATCAGAGCGCTGCCCAGATGCATCTGCATCGGAATATCCCTTTCTCCGGCCAATCGACAAAACCGGTCCACAATATAATCCCCGAACGCCTTCCTTTCTTCTGGGCTCGGGTTGGATTTACCCCAGGCATTTCGGGCCAAGTTTTCATCCGGTTCATCGAAGCAGATGTCCCGGTCATACGCCAAGGCATTCTTGAGTGCGACTTGGTTAAGCCCCTTCATGGAATCAACGGTTTTTTCCATGAGCTTTATATAATCATCAAAACCGGAAAGCTCGACACCCATTCTCTCCGCAAACTCGTGGGCGCTGTTTCCGTTATGGTCTTTGGAATCCGGATGCCAACCAAAGGCAAAGGAGTTTATCCGAACCACCGAATGATATCGAGAACCCAGAGAACCGGCGGCATCCATGAGCGGATCATCATAGGGATCAGTCACAATCCTCGAGATGCCGGCTCGGTCAAGTACAGAAGGAACCCATTCCGGATTTCGATGATTGAGTTGAACCCTCCGGTCCAGCTCTTTCCAGTTACTGGAAGTAATCCTTCCTTCCTCAATCTCATAGAGATCACAGATTCCCGCCTCCAGATTACGGACAAATGAATTGGATCCGCTATGCTCAAGGAAAGGAGCCAAGGTTTCCCAACGGGTCTCTGGAGCCGCCACAAGCATGGGGTCATCGGATCGCGATTCCGAAAGCAGAGGATACGGACGCTCCTGGGTCCACCCGGCATAACTCTGCCGAAAAAGATCCAGAAGACTGACCTCGCGATTCAATAGAATCCCCGGCATGTGGTGTTCATGAACATCGAACAGGGAAAGCTTCGACAAATATGAATGCATACGGCTCATGCATAAAAGTCTACCGAGGAACGACTCAACGTTCAATATTGCATCGACATTCTTTCCATTTTATGGTGTTTTCTTAACACGATTGAATGATCAAGATCCCATTTGATCGACACGCATGAAAAGAAAATCCTATGCATACGATCACCTACAACCAGCCATGACAGTTAGACTGTGTTGTCTTCGGGCGGAACGAACAGGATTTGAAAGTTCTGCTGATCGAAAACCGTCGCCCACCGAACAGCTCGGTATTACCGGTTCAACCTCAGGGAATACCAACTCATGGAGAAAAGTGGATTTCTATTCAAAGGCTAAACTTCATTACCCCATGTTACAATCGTTTAGTTGCCAATAAAAAGAACCGTCTTTCAAGAAATCCTTTTTCCTGTTTATTGTCACCATGCCCAACAAAGAACATCTGAAAATCCTGATAAAAGGAACCGAAAATTGGAACAGGTGGAGAAAGGACAACCCTAATAAAAAACCGGATTTGAACTGGGCGGATTTGACCGGCGTGAATCTGGCCGAGGTGAATCTGATAAGAGCAGAACTTCAGGGAGTCAATCTGACCGGGGTTTCTCTTGATCAGGCGAAGCTGCATGGAGCAGATTTGCAATGGGCAATACTGCCATTTACGAGTTTACAGGGGGTCGATCTGCAAGGGGCGGATCTGCGCAAAGCCGATCTGCGCAAGGCGGATTTGAAAAATGCGAATTTGAGAAGAGCGAATCTTCAAAACGCCAAACTGCAAGGGGCAATACTGGAAAATGCGAACTTGGAAGAGGCGGATCTGTTAGAGACGAATATGGTCCAGGCAAAATTGCAGGGAGCAAAACTTCTCGGTTGCACACTTGCGAATAGAGATTTGAGCTCCGTTAATTTATCGGGATCGAATCTTTCCAATGTTGACTTCAGGTTTTCAAACCTGACCGACTGTATCCTCGATGGAAGCGTGATGACAGGTGCTAGACTGTTTGAAACGCAACGATCCGGATGGTCCATAAAGGGAGTGAAATGCGAATACGCTTATTGGGACAAGGAAGGTGAAATCAAAACGGATTACATTCCCGGAAAATTTGAAAGTGCCTTCTCAGAAATCTCCAAAGACCTGCATGCGGCCGTTCTCTTCATTGATATCAAAGAGTATTCCAAAATGGACAGGGATCTTCAGCGGGAAGCGGAAAGGGTGTTGCTGGGACATTGCGCTATGCTCGGAAAAAGATATGAAGCCAAGTTCCCAAAAACTTGGGGTGATGCCTACTTAGGCGTATTTGAAAATCCCGATAATGCTTTGGAGTTCGCTTTAAAGCTTTCTAAACATCTTGCAGTGGATGGATTCAAATCACGCATTGGGTTAAGCCATGGATTGATTGAAATCCATGGTGACCCTGAGGCTGAAGATGTGACTCCGTCAGGGTCGGTCTTCACTGAAGCCGCAAGACTGGAACCATTAGCCCAGCCGGGTGAAGTTCTCATCACCGACTCACTGCATGCCCATGTCGATAAAAGCCGCTTTGATACTGAGCGGGTTACCCGGGCAATGGCCAAAGCCTACGATGGACACCCTAAAGGCTCTGAATACACCTGCTTTCTGGTCAACGCCAAAAAATAAAGGAGAAGTAAAAAGCCCGCGGATAATTCTAGGTGTGTAAGAATTTAAGATGAATAGAACCTTATTCTTGCCCCCCGGATCAGTCACATTTATGGCATGACTCGATGAGATCCCGATTCAACGTCTTTATTTCATCAGCCATTTCATCCTTAGTGTATCGCGATGTGATGTGCTGGGGACAATTCCAATCGTAGGCCTGAACTGTGAAGACAATGAGGCGTTCCACCTTCGCGCGATATTCCGGATCGATAAGCGTTGCCGCCAAGTCGGGATTGTCTGAAGCATCCGTTACTTCTGCTGTAGCCCAAATCTTGAGTGGAGCAATTAAACCGTCGACCTGAGCGGCATCTGATATATCAACGGAGATGGTTTCGGTTTTTCCGAATGGCGAAAGAGCTTTCTCTGTGGCGGCGAGTTTATCGGCATTGCGAGCAACCAGTACAATATCCATACCGCGACTGAGAAGTCGGCGTGCGGTTGCCTGCCCTATTCCGGTTGGTCCGCCCACGATGAGCGCGATAGGATTGAATTGACTGGGCGCGGATTTTCGGGCTTGCTCAATTCATGCCATTGATCACGAGTTCCAAATCGAAACCGGAGTATGATGTAGTCATCGTCGGTTCCGGCGCTGCGGGAGGTCAGACGGCCTACACGCTCACGATGGAGGGGGCCAAGGTTTTGATGCTCGAAGCCGGTCGTAATTACGATCCAGTGACGGAAACGCCGATGTTCCAAACGAACGCACAGGCCCCGTTGGCTGCGAGTAATACGCCAGACAAAAACTTCGGTTTTCATGATGCTACGGTCGGCGGTGGCTGGCGTGTGCCGGAAGAACCTTACTCCGTGCGACGACGCAATCAACCCGGTTGGCACGAGGCGACGGACTGGAATGCTCTTACCACCGACCAAAACTGGATGTGGTGGCGATCGCGCATGCTCGGTGGGCGAACGAATCACTGGGGCCGGATTTCACTACGTATGGGACCGTATGATTTCAAGCCGCTTGAGCGCGACGGGCTGGGACTCGACTGGCCGTTGGGTTACGACGATATGGCTCCTTACTACGACAAGGTGGAAATGCTGATCGGTGTTTACGGATCCAACGAGGGATTGGAAAACACACCCGATTCTCCGAATCGAACCTTGCTGCCGGCACCCGCACCCAAGGCTCACGAGCTTTTCACGAAAAAGATTTGCGACGACATGAAGATCCCGGTCGTTCCCATCCATCGCGCGGTCTTGTCAGCAAAGCAGGATCATCGGACAGTTCCGGGCAGACTTCATCCACACAACGCCAAGGCGCAGAAAATCATCGGCAACCATATGGAACTCCGTCAGGCCTGTTTTTGGGCGACGCCTTGCGGTCGAGGGTGTTCGACTCGGGCAAATTACCAATCGACGACAGTGCATATTCCACCCGCGTTGGAAACCGGAAATCTGGACATTATTCCCAATGCGATGGTTCGTGAAGTATTGCTCGACGAGGGAGGTAAAACCACAGGTGTCGTCTACATCGACAAGCTGACCGGTAGGGAACATTCGGTCAAAGCTCGCATCGTCGTGCTCGCCGCAAGTGGTTGCGAATCGGCACGCATCCTTCTCAATTCCAAGTCGAATCAGTTTCCAAACGGTCTGGGCAACTCAAGCGGCATGGTCGGGCGTTACTTGATGGATACCGTCGGCGCGTCAGTAGACGGTCAGATCCCGGCATTGGAGAATCTGCCACCGCACAACACGGACGGCGCAGGAGTTCATTGCTACATACCGTGGTGGAAGTATCGGGAACAACTGGCCGGCAAGTTGGATTTCGCCCGAGGTTATCACATCGAGTTCAATGGCGGACGCGAGATGCCGAAACCGGGAATCGCGGAAAACATAACCAACATTACCGGCGGTGGATATGGGAAGAGATTCAAGGAAGACATGCGCCGCTATTACGGGTCATTCATGAATTTTTCCGGACGCGGGGAAATGATTCCGAACGAAAACAGCTATTGCGAAATTGATCCTGATCGCAAGGACAAATGGGGCATCCCCGCTTTGCGCTTTCATTTCCAATGGTCCGATCATGAAATCAAACAGGCCGCACACATGCATAAAACTTTCCAGGAAATCATCGAGTCAATGGGCGGACGCGTTACCAGCAAAATCCAGACGAACGGACGCAAAGCCATTTATCCGCCCGGTGCGATTATTCATGAGGTGGGCACTACCTGCATCGGGTCGGATTCAAAAAAATCTGTACTCAATCAGTGGTGCCAGTCCTGGGACGTGAAAAACCTGTTCGTTACCGACGGAGGCCCTTTCGTTTCCAACGCGGACAAAAACCCGACACTGTCCATCATGGCGCTGGCATGGCGGTCAGCAGACTACATGCTCGAAGAAATGAGAAAGGGTAACCTGTGACACCTACTCCACCTCAGGACCTCAATATGGATCCCAAACCAACGAAACTCAATCGCCGCGAAGCCATCAAATTAGTCGCCGCAGCTACTGCCTCAATCACGGTATTGCAACAAAAGACCTTCGGAGCGGCCGCGACCATAGCCGGACAGCCATACGGCGTTGATCCATTGCTGAACAAAGCATATAAGTCAGGAGATTTCTGGCCGCTAACCTTGAATACCGAGCAACGGGCAACGGTCTTGGCACTGACCGATTTAATTCTTCCAGCCGATGACAAATCACCTGCGGCGAGCGAAGTGGGAACCGTTGACTTCATCGACGAATGGATCAGCGCCCCATACGAAGGGCAACGCCGCGATCGCCAGCAGATACTCGACGGGCTCGCATGGTTGAATCAGCAATCGGAAAACCGTTTTTCTAAAAAATTTGCCGACCTGACACTCAAGGAGCAGTCGGCGATTGCCGACGACATTTGTTATCTGGATCAAGCAAGTGACAAGTATCGTATCGCCGCAGAATTTTTTGCAAGCTTCCGCAACCTTGCCGCTGGTGGTTATTACGCTACAAGCCAAGGCTGGCTGGACATCGGATACGTCGGCAACCTGCCAACTGACAAGTTCGAAGTTCCTCCCCAGGAAGTGCTGAAAAAACTGGGACTGTAAGGTCTGGCCCACTCTATCCCTCATCAACATACTTGAGATCTCTGAGTTTCGATGTTAATCGGAAATTCAGAATCGATGGATTTGGAAAAAAGGTACGGGGAAGCATCAACGACTATCACGATCCCATTAACGAAGAGCGTTGACTGCGCTTGAATGGACCTGCAGTCCCGAATGGCACTAAGTTAAGAATGGTAGGGCGTGCTGTCCCAGCGCGCCGCATACAGTACTGAATACTCGATAGTCGGGTGATTTCTCAAGCTTCCTGCTTAAACTTTCACTGCTCAGGTGGCGCACTCGGAGAGCAAGCCCTAAAATGGGAAACAAAGCATGAATGAACTTGGAGAACATACCGCGTAAAGGTCAATAATAAGAACCCAAAAAGTCGATTGTAACATGGGTTATTATGAATATACCCAGTGTATTAGGAATTTTTTGTCTGACGGATCAGTCAATCGGAGGAGGAGGCAGCAACGACACATCTGGGTGAACTGTCGCTACTGAAAGAAGACCCAAATCATACCACTGGATCGGGACAGATATCCCGTCTTCCACAATTACTGCAGAAATCCCCCATATAAAGCGTATCAAAGAACTCCATCAGCTGGCTGATTGTTTCACTCTCATCGGTTAGAATTCCTGCTTCAAAATTCCTTCGTGTGGGCGATTTGGCACCCATGCCCGCCCCAGTGAGGTTTGCCGAACCTACGAAGGCAATCCGACCATCGATCAGAATGCATTTCATATGATTGCGAGGACAGAGTATGCGCTCAAAATTATCGGATTCGATCAATTCGGGAAATCGATCGAAGTCCTCGCGAAAGCGCGGTCCCGGTTCTTTGGCATGAATCAGTCGTATGTGAACGCCTTGCCTGAGCAGGTCGGCGAACACCGCCAGAAAAGTATCAAACTTACGGGCGCGATATTCCACATGCATGTCCTTGATATCGGCTGTGGCGACCCATACAAATTTTTCCGCAGCCGGCAACAACTCATGAATGACCTTTTGGTAGATCTCTTTGTTGAAAAGCAGCTTATTCATCGGTTAGTAACCTGACTTCATAATGGGGAACGGATAATGCGGGGGAGCTTTAGGTTCAGGTTCCGGATACCTTTCAGTGCGAAGCTTTCTCAAAACAAAACAGATGTTTATCGCCTCGGAGGTAAATGGCGTTACCGACGATAGCGGGTGAGGCATAGAAGGTTTCGTCCAATTCGTTGATCGCGAGAATTTTTATGTTCGTCCCACGCTCAAGGACGACGGTTTTCCCGTTTTCACTGAGCAAATAAATACGACCGGCAGCGCCGACAGGCGAAGCACTGAAATTGAGAGTCCCGGGCAAACGGTGTTTGAGGTAGTGAGGTGTTCCATCAACGGCACGCAGACAGGAAAAGAAACTTCGATCCTCCAGCAGATAGATTTCATCGCCCCAAAGCATTGGGCATGGTACATAGGGCGTTCCGCGATTGAGCGACCAGACCACGTGACTGCTGTCCGTCAAATCCCCTCGATGACCCAGGGAAATCGCATGGAGTGTGTCCTTCCTAAAGCCACTGGTGGCAAAAACAAGTTCATGGCCAACTGCCGGCATGGGAATCGCTCCCTCGCTCTGCCCGCTGCATTGCCAAAGTAGTTCACCCGAACCCAGATCGTAGCACCGAACGGTTTTTCCGTTGACCACCACCTGTTGACGGTCGGCGTGGGTGAAAATCCTTGGGGTACTCCAGTTTGAAGTTTCATCGCGATTCTGTTTCCAGATCTCCTCGCCGGTCCTTTTGTCAATCGCCACAACATACGACTGTAGTTCATGGTCGACGATAATAACCAATGTATTCCCTGAAAGTGCCGGAGAACTGCCTTCGCCCAGTGAATCTTCAATCGCCAGGGGTGCCAATTCCTTCTTCCAGATGAGTTGCCCCTCGAAGTCGTGACAATAAAGTCCAAAGGAACCGAAATATGAGTAGAGGTATCTGCCATCGGTCACGGGTGAGGCGGATGCATACCCTCCCTTGCGATGGTGCCCCTGGTGCGGCATGGCTTCGTGAACGATTCGTCTCCAGAGTGGCCGACCAGTGCTTCTATCGACACATACAATTCCAAATTCCTGAGGTTTCCATGAGGTGATAACCCGAGGGTGTGGATTGATCCTGGGCGTACCGGGTGGAATAACATCAGGTACGGGCAGCTCCTTATTCTGTGGGATGGCAATCAATACGAAGATTCGGTCGCCCCAAATAATCGGAGTCGCCCACCCCTTGCCCGGAAGCGGAGTCTTCCACTTGAGGTTCTCCGTCTCGCTCCACGTAACGGGTGGATCGGCTTGCGCTGCAACTCCGTTCCATGTCGGACCGCGCCACTGCGGCCAGTTTTTCTGGGCTTTATTGGCGGGATTGTCAGCCATTAAGCGACAGGAAACCAGAGCCACCAGCAACAATCCGACTATTAACTTTTTCATTGTTTATTCAAATCCACTGATTGTTGTTTCAAATTTCTGAGAACTGGAAATTCAATAATCTAATCAATTGTGTTAAATTCCAGGTGAGATGCAAGACGGAGTTTTTAGAAACGCAATTACCTCAAAAGGGAACACAAGACGGCCTGTGGGCGCAGCCCCAGGTATTCAGTGCAACCCTATCATTACACCCTGAAGCGATGGTATCATCAAACATCATGATTCAAACCTGCCGACCGACAATTTCGAGGTTCCCCCAAAGGAAATGCTGGAAAAACTGGGACTGTAATGTCCAGCCACACTCAATCTTTCACCATCATAATTGGGATCTCTGAGTTTCAATGTTAATCGGAAATTCAAAAGCAATGGATTCGGCAAAAATACCAGGGATGCATCGAGGACTATCCCAATCTCACCAAGAAAGTGAGTTCCTCCAGTTGAATGTTGCCGCAGCCCCATAAATAGATAGTTGTCAATAACCAGCGACCCTAATTGACAAGACCACCCAATCCCCGGGGATTTCATGACCTGCACGGCAATATCATGGAATGTGTTCTTGATAGTTGGGATTTAAAGGGGACGCTTCCTGGGGGAGAAAGGACTTTATGTTCCGGCTAACATGAGTTTCCGGAAGAGCTTACGTTTCGTGGAGGCGGATTCAGAAGCAAAAATCCTTCTCTGCGCAGATCTGCAGCACGATTCCATCCCACCAACAATAATGAAAAACGTCAGGACACCGGATTTCGTGTGGTTCTCAATCAAAACAGGGGTGAGGCGGAAAGCCTTAAGTCTTATCCTCCAAGAAAATTTAGCTAGGGTCGGTCTTCAAAACGTATTGAAATCGTGGTTGAATTTCATGAGTATTGGTTAAAACTCACCATTGGCACGGTGTAATTCCATATAATCCTGAAGGGGTCGATAACGTATGGGTAACTGGATCATCTGGCCTTCCCTTTTCAGAAAATGTTCACTTACACTTTCGCTCGAGCTGTATTGTTTTAGCTCTTTTGAGAGTATCAGTTTGTAATTCTCATCGAAACTGATGAGATTACAGTCAAATGCAGCATCGTAGGTAGCCGAGAGACAGAGGCCATTACGGGGATCCATTCGCGATTTCTCATTTTCAGCCCATCCAATGATATGACTTGCGCGATTCACTTCCGGAATATCGAGGCCGGTAATGCAACAGCGATGCTGATAGATTTTGAGAATAATTCTACGAAACACGTTCTGATTTGCCCGGACTCTGACAGTAGGTTCAACTTCCTTTCCTTCACGAAATGTTAAATCTTCAATCAAATATTTTGGATAAATCAAATTCTTATTAAGTTTTTCAGGAAGGTCCCATTCTTCACCATCATGTTTATTAAAAGTATCCATGAGTCCGTTTTCGAAACGATGTGACACCAGGAATTCCTGAAGGCTTTTAAGTGCTGCGGGGCAAAAGCCGTTTTCGAGGTAACTCTTAGGAAGACCCAAATGGTACCATGGGCTTGCTGTCACGCGTTTGGCTTCAGTAAGTACGAACCGATAAAGTTCATTTAAGCGTTCCACTGAATCTACTGCCCAGATATACTGATCGGCATCAAGTTTTCGGAAAATCCCAGGGGCTGAAATTGTCGGACTTGATGGGCTGGAATATAA
>DUCD01000317.1:11499-16817 GCA_012959985.1 Verrucomicrobiales bacterium
AAGTTTGTGAAGAATTCCGAGGTTTAAATCCGAAAACTTGATGCGTAAGAATATACCATGCGAAACTTGACATAGTCATTTGACATGACTACATTACCTTTTCGATAGAAAAGGTGTTATGAAGACGATGACGGTAACGGAATTCAAAGCACGGGCCTTAAAGGCAATTGCAGAAGTGTCCGATTCACGCGAACCAATTGTGGTCACAAAACGCGGTAAACCAGTTGTTCAGGTCGTACCATATTGCGACAATCTTGAAGAGGCAGCACCTGGAAAGCTGAGTCACATGTTTGATTTTGAAGAAGACATTGTATCACCGCTCGGGGCGGAGATGTGGAATTCAAGCGAGTGAAATACCTACTGGATACGCATACCTGGATTTGGTGGCACATGAAGCCCAACCGTCTGTCAAAAAAGGTAAGGAGCTTGATTTCAAATAAAAAAGCCTATGAAGAGCTATTGATTTCAGCGATCTCACCATGGGAATTTTGCAAACTTATTGAAAAAGGCCGCCTCGGGATCATTGGGAATCCGAAGGAATGGCTGTCCGCCGCATTCACAATGCCGAAACTTCGATTGGTGCCCTTAACGCCCGGAATCGCTTATCAATCCACTATCCTGCCGCCGCCTTTTCACAACGACCCAGCTGATCAGATAATCGTCGCCACAGCCCAGGACCAAGGCGCAACAATTCTGACAAAAGATCGTTTGATGTTAGACTATAGAGAGGCATCGACACTCTGGTAATCTATATCTCCCCATCATCCATTCCGTCGGTAATCTAAAAGGCTGGTTTGGGGGTCGGTTCTGATTATTGACCAGTCATGCACTCTTCATTTCATCGTTGAGGTGGATCGAATTCACGGACGACAGCACCATTGTTCTCACTGAGAATCAGCATGGCGAATTGGCTTACCTGTCCGATCTGCCCGTCGTTTAAACTGGCATAATCGAAGCGGCCTCGGAGGTCAGTGTAACCATCCTTATGAAACTTGATTTCGTCATTCTCTGTTCGCGCGTACACTTTGACATACACTTTGGATAATGGCTTTCCAGAGTTACGATGAACTACTTTAACTTGACCGAAATTTTCTACAATCTGGACATTCAAGTCATTGGAATAGAAAGTTTGGGTTTTTCGTTTTCCGCCCCCCTTGATTTCAATCAGAATGTTCCGGTTTTGAAAATCCGAAGGTAAGTCAAATGAGAAGGTGGTTCTTCCTTCCGGCAGACTTAAGGATTCCATACGGTTCGGACGAATGAAAGTAAACCGCTGCCCGCCCTGCTGCAAAAATGGATTCCGACTGAAGAGAAATTCCAGATCCATTAAATAGTAGCTTACCGAGACTTCGTTCAGATTCTGATAGTTCAATCGAACCTTGCCTGAATCCACTGAAAACTCAAAATCGGGTTCTGTCGAAGCCAGTTGTGTCTGGCGTTGATCCCGATCCTTCTCATCTGTAATCAGTGATTGTTCACCCTGGATTTCATCAACTTGATTCAGGATTTTCAAAAACTTTTCTCTCCATTTAATGACCGAGTAGTCCCGATAAGATTCAGCAATACGACGGGCTTCCTCCGGATCCAAGAGATAAAACGAAAGGTAGGCCTTCAGATAATCAAACTGGATTTTACTCACCGGGGAAATTCCATCGATTCGGTTGAAAAAATGCAGACCTTCTTCCACCCGATCCTGCAGAAGGAGGTAGTAGACAATGGCCAGAAGATCCTCTTGGTTGAGTTCGGACCGATAACTGAGGATTTCCAAAAACTGCTTGTATTGCAGGAAGAACTGTTCGTTCAGAATTTGCCTTTTCGAACCGAAGGCGTGAATTCGGGGATTGTATAACGGACGATACTCGATGTGCTGGTATAACCCTCGGGCAACAGGATCGATCTGTAGAAGAGGAGAATCCAGAGACAATCCACATTGATTGATGAATCGTTTCTGGTGAAGAAGGGTTTCCTCAATTCCAGTCGGGTCTTTGTGAAGTAGGGAATAGGCCCAGATATCATGGTTGAAGTAGTGTCGATTTCTCAGGACTTCGGTTATCGCAAGGTAGGATGATTTTTTGGACACTCTCCAAGCGACTAGATCAAGCGGAAGGTTTTTCAGGTTTTTGTTCTTCAGGAAATCAATGACCTGTTCCATGCTGCCTTCCTGAGCGATGTATTCCCATGATTGAGTATCCTTTTCCGTCAGGCTTTCCAATACCGTGATTGTTCGCGTCTGGGCGGATGCCACGGGATTCCCGTTACTGGAAACATGGACCGGAAAATGCATGAATTCACCGGGAACAGGAAAATAGAAGAAGTAGGTAATTCGATGGGTGGTATGGGGGAGAACCTGAACGTAGCGACTGCGGGTGTAGAACCCGTTTTGAACCGGCACCGCTCCCTCCGGAATCTGAAGAAGAATATCCAGTTTTCGATCTTCACCGGTCGGGTTGGTGACGACTATTTCACAACCGTAAAGAGTCCGCATCTGTAGATTTCCATTGGTGTAATCTAAAGATTTCGCTGCGTCTTGTCGTCCGGAGGTGGCCCTGGGCTTGAAGATTGCCTGATTCACCAACACCGGGTTCTGCTCTTCGTCACTTACCGAGACCTCACGAATCTGTTTGTGAAAAGTAATGGCAGGGGAATCGAAACGAATTCCCGATCCATCTTCCTGAACGGTGAAGGCCGGTTGATTAATACGGATGGGAAGATCCAGAACAGAAAGCGCCAACATCATTTCAGAAAATGAACCCGCCGCTTCGGCAATGGCGGGTGAAAGAAAAACTCCGGTTCGATCACGTTGAATGTAATCCACCCAGAAAGAGTTGATACCAACCAATCCGGTGGATTGCTGGTCCTTCGGAAGTTTCCAGTAATGGTTCTCTGCCCAGGCCTGGGTTTTCTCAGCTTCCCGGTAGTAACTCCGAATTGTCTGGCGACGCGCCAGATCACTGGCAAGTTGTTTGTCATTACTTCCCCCGGCACGACCACGTCCCAGTCCCGGCTTCGCGGCTGGAGCCGGTGCCTTTTTACGTTTGGCATCGGCGAGAATAGCATTACGAATTCTGCCTGAACTTCGTCTGAGGCCGTCCGCATCGATCCCAAGAGAGGACTTTGCCATACCGTATCTAGCGGCCATGCCACTCGTATTATTAGCCGCTTGGGCTTGTTCCAATGGTTCTCCGAAAAACGCTCCACCTCCGATGCCTCCTCCACCCATTCCACCGCGGCGAGAAGCATTCTCCATGCGTCCAATTCGAAGACCGGTTTGAAACAGACGATTCCACTTTTCCAAATCGGGTGTCTGTGAATCGAAAGAATCCTGGAGGAAAGAAAGCGTCATGGGATGCTCTGATTCCTGACGATCCGCGAGGAAGCATCGTTCCGCTGTATTGAGTCGTGCGTAATGCCAGGGTTGCCGGTATATCGTCAAATCCGTATGGAGCAGGAAATGATCCAGGAAGGTTTTTTCGCGTTTGTTTGCGAGATAAGGCAACACAACGGCACGAAAGAATTCCGGATCCTTCCTGTAGACAAAGAAGTTCAATTCATGGCAAGCGAACTCGGAATACTTCTTCAGTCTTTCCTCATTGGATAAATCCGGCCAATCGAGGATGAACTGAAAATCCTGCAGGGCACTGTTTCCGGACAAGGTCTGAAAAAGTTGAAAGACCTTAGCAAGACTATCGAACACCTCCATTTCACCTGTACCGGCGCTTTTCAGTTCCAGAACTTGTCCGGCAGTGATTTCAGTAATGCGTTTGTTCTCCGCAAAATGTTTTTCCCCATCCAGAGATTTTGGAAGTCTCAAATCCTGTATAGCAAGGGGCATTTCAGGCAAATATACAGACTGAGAAACAATCTGATCCCCATGTATGGCAACGACCTCATAAGCCTGATGCGCTCCATCGGCAGGAAGCGGTATCTCAAGTCGACCCTTTTCATCAGGGATCAGATTCAAGTAGACTTCGGCGGCGGTGGCGAGAAAGTCGAGGTTTGAAAAGGCACCTTGATTTATAGGTTTGGATCCAATGGCAGAAGATGTCAGTCTGGGCAACTTCCTTCCCAGGTCTTCGGATTCCGCCGACCAGTCATCGCCTGCAATCGAACGAAGGTCTTCAGCATCGGTTTGGCGGATCGCCCAGGGATTCAGCAAAAGCTCTGGACGATGAAGCATGTTCCCTGGAAATTTCAAAGCAGACCGACGATCCAGGATGTAGCGCAACTCATCGCCCAAGTTTCTCCCTTCAAGATATCGCGCAAAACGCTTGGAAAACCGGACTTGGTGTGTGGAAGGATCGCGTCTGACATTCAAGGAATCGAGAGCTGAGAATTCAGGCAGGAAGCGATGTCCAAACACATGGATTCGTGTATTGGCCAAATTAGGATTCACCTGAATTTGCAGAGTTTTTTCAGAACGAACTTCGGCCTTTAAACGCAACGGGGCAGATGGATTCTTCTGAAAAAACCGAGTCCCCCCTAAGTAGTAACCCAGCTTGTCTACTCCTTCGGTAACTTTAATAGAAAACAGGGTATGGAGGTAGGGAACCTTCAACTCGTAAGATCCCTGAGGAAGATCAATAATCCTCAACCATCCGGACTCTTCCTTTACATAGGTGTTGAACTGTTGATGCGGCCGTGCACCACTGCCCTTAACCCGGAGTAATGAGACAGCGAGGTTTTCGAGAGGATGATAGGCATTGATTAGAGGAATCAAAATTGGATCCCCTACCCTGACGTGAAACGTCGAGGTGAAACGCTGACCCTGTACCGGTGACCGCAGCCGCCAAGTTCGAGTTTCCCGATTCGGTAGTTCGGCCTGAACCTCTGCGATTTCTTCCAGATTACCCAACTCAATTCGACCGTTGGTATCGCTTTGCAGAGTTACCGAAACTCGATCCTTGAAATCGCGGTGCCTCAATCGCAGCCGAACCACAGTACCCGTGACGGATTCTCCAGTTTTCCCAAGAACGTAAAGAACATGACCCTCTGCCGTTCGGGCCAAATGCAGGTCTTCCAGAAAGTTTGTGGATTCAATTCTATTAACGGGAAAGCTTTTCGACTCCTGCAACCCAATCACTCCGCCACCATCGATTCTATTAACGGATCCTTTCAAGACAAGATTCAACTCCATCAGGTTTTCAGGAATCCGGATCTCAATCCTAGTCTCCCGGTCATCACTGAAATCGAGATTTCGGAATTCCTTACTGGCGGAAATACCTTCACGGTCTGTCGTTCTCACTTCCAGCACGGGCTTGCTTAATAAAGAAATGGGGGCGGAAACTCCGCTCTGTTTCAAAACAGGTCGCAGAACGATG
>DUCD01000317.1:16860-17684 GCA_012959985.1 Verrucomicrobiales bacterium
GCATTGTGGCCACGCAACAGGGATTCCCTGTCAATGTGAAATCCGGCCTGTAAATGGTAATCTTCCGCCCGGTGATGGATAGAAACCAATTCCGCCTGCTCTCCATTCTGCAGGATAAGGGTTTGGCTTTTTGGTTCTTTAGTAAAAGGGATAGTGATGACTCCCGTTTCATCCGCTCGATACTGTTTTCCGGACAACCACAGAGAAGCGGATTCCAAATGTTTATTCTCTTCATCAAGAATGGCAAAGACCTGTCCAGCGACGCTGGTCCTTTCCAGGAAGCGAAGTCGGCCTTTCCGGATGACAGCCCGACTGCTTTTTCCGTTGCCGATGAACTCAATCACATAGACTCCTGAGTCTTGTAGTTGGGGGAATTCGAAGTGTCGTCGCATTCGCCTAAATGAAGATTCACTGTAAGCGAACGCGGACTCCTCATTAGCAATCAATCCGTCGAGATTTATATCGGATGGAATCTCCTTTCCTGATTCAAGGTAGTAGTTGAATGCGTTCAGGTGAAAGACTTTGACGAGTAATCGATCAACATTCTTAATGTGAAGATCCAAGCGAATTAAATCATCCTTTTTGAAATAAACGGGATTGGCATCGTCAAAATCCATATCCACCCGATCCTTCAATTCCTGATACTTTCGGGGATCATTCAGGAGGGAATACCATTCCTCCATATCTCCAATTCCATTGACGATTTTGGATTCAGCGAAAACGGTCTTAAGAAAACTCTCTGAAATGAAGGGTAAATAGTCTTTATGGTTTTTTGCTGATTTGAAGAATTCGAGAAGATAATCACGCACCAAAGGACGGTCGTT
>DUCD01000317.1:17694-18130 GCA_012959985.1 Verrucomicrobiales bacterium
GCATATCCATCAAAGATTGGAATCCACGGTTCAGATCGGCCGCAAATCCCCGATCACGGACGGACTGAGAAAACCGTGGACTTGCATAAGAGATGGTTCTTGGAATTTCGAGATACTGAATAAAACGTTCTCGGTTTAGTGTAACTTCCGAAAGATCATGTTTCAGATGGTGATAGAGAACATTAGCCTTAAGAGAATTAAAGGGGGCATTCAGATCCTTCACGAATGCCCACAACCGGTCAAGGTAGGCTCTCCTGACTTCAGGATTGTTTCCTGAATCCTCGAACAGGAAAGGACGAAGGTGGCTCAGGTATTGTTCAACAAAAGCCCGATTGTCCAGAAGGTCGGGTTTGCGGTTTTTCAGTTCGATCAACTGGTGCTGAAGCAGTCGGGTATGAATATCGTAACTCCCGAAACTCGGCTTCGGTTTCCTTTT
>DUCD01000318.1 GCA_012959985.1 Verrucomicrobiales bacterium
TTGTGACCAGATTGTGACCAATACGCGAAAAGAGACACCCATTTCTGGATGCCCCTCTCACGTTTGTTTTACGAATGGAGCCAACGACAGGATTTGAACCTGTGACCTGCTGTTTACGAAACAGCTGCTCTACCCCTGAGCTACGCTGGCAGACTTCGTCCTAATAATTGAATCGCAGATGGCGCGCAGGGTCAACTGGCGATTATGCTTATAGAGGCCCGATCATAAAAGAACCTGGGCCAATCAGTGGGGCTGTAGCTCAGTGGGAGAGCACCTGGTTTGCAACCAGGGGGTCGCGAGTTCAATCCTCGCCAGCTCCACCAGAAAAACAATCGTATAACCGGCCTCGGCGGCGTAATTGCTACCGGGGCCGGTTCGCGTTTGACAGCAGATTTGACAGCAACTGGGGTGAATGACAGCAACCGTTCACGGACGAATAGAGCGGTAATTGCCTGAATTTAGCTTTGATATTGGACTTTGACGGACTACGCTGGACAGGTCGGCCACAGTTTGCAACCAGGGCCTCTCGAATCCAATCCTCGCCAACTCCACCAGAACAACAATCTTAAAACCGGCCTCGGAACCACATCAGCTTTCGGGTCCGGTGCGCATTCGATACCAATTCAGCGTGAATGTTTCTAAAGTGGTACCGAACTAACGCTAGGAGGGTCGCTTGGATTTCGGGAATTCGATGGAATCGCACGCCCGTGGGGCAGGAGCACAAACCCATCATGATGCATTCCGTGAATTCTTCACGCAGGTGCAAATTTGTGAAGATGGAGGGATGGACTACCTCTGGATATCGGAACATCACTTCAGTCCAGAAACTTCATTTGGCTCGGCGTCTATGGTCATGGCTGGCGCGGTAGCAGCACTTACAGAGCGTATAAAAATCGGATCTTCGATTGTTGTTTTACCGATTCATAATCCTCTTCACGTAGCTGAAGAGGCCTCTGTTCTGGATCACGTTTCTGAGGGCCGGTTTGAGTTGGGTGTGGGACGAGCTGGCGGTGTAAAGCACTATCAAGGCTTCAACGCTGATTATTCTGAAAGTCAAGAACGTTTCTCGGAATGTCTCGAAGTGGTAGATCGCGCCCTGAGGAATGAGTATTTTTCTTACGACGGCAAATACTACAAATACGACAACGTTCAGATGACACCCCGACCTCTAACAAGCCCACGTCCACAGATTAGGTGGGCAGTCAATTCCAACTCAACATTCCGCATGGCTGGGAGATTGGGGTTGCCGATTTTCTGCGGGGTACTTCAACTTTCGAGTGCAGAACTGAACGAGTTACTGGCCTCGTACGATGAAGCAAAAAGGGGAGCCGGTTTCAATAACCCGCGTGATGCCAAGTTACGGATACCCGTCTATGTCTCGGATACTATGGATGACGCACTGAAGACGCCCAAAGAAGGGCTCATGTTTAGATACGAATCAGCCATGCAGATACTGCAAAATATGGTTGCTTCAGGTCAGGCAAATAACCTTGACGAGCGTTCAGAGCGCATCACAAAACTTGGGAATTTGGAATGGGAAGATATCTACCGTAGCGAAAAGGCGATCATCGGGACACCAGATATAGTGGCTGACAAAATAAAAGAGCTCGGTCATGAACTTCAGCTAAGCGGTATGGTCCTCGAATTCAATCCTGGTGAACGTTTACCGGAAGAGAAGATAAATCGTTCCATCGAGTTATTTTGCGAGAAAGTTATCCCGAAGTTTAAATAACCCTGCATGCATCCGGCTCTCATACATAACCGGAATATGAATCGGTGTCCTGCTGGTGCGTCCTAATCGATTGAGACCGGCGGTGGCGGTTGCTTGCATAGAGCCACGCTCGTCCTCAGACATACCCCCGCAATCTTTTCGAGGGTTGTCCATTGTTCCTTCGTTGGAGCGATTTTACGATCAATTTCGATTACCCATCCGCTGAACTCATCGTGCAGCGTTTGCACTCGGATATTTCCTAACTCAGTGGCGAGTTCTTTCATCTCGTTGTCCATGGATAACTCGTGCGCCAATCCTAAATCACGATCCTGCCCTTCCCAGGTCACGCTAGTTACTTTGCCAAAAATCGGGAATGACTTTTTCCGCTTGGTCTTAATATTGACGGACTTGGATTGAGGGATTGCACGAGTATCGGAAATACCGAGAAATATCCACCACTTGGGTGGGGAGTCTTTACTCCTGTCTTTCTTGATGATGTTGATCCACCCGATTGGTCCACCGGAGAGTTCTATGATGCCTTGCGAACGCCTCCACCACTTGTTGCCAACACTTTCGTGAGGCAGGCCTCTTGAAGAAAGGACAGCATTGATGCCAATCCTATTCAAATGCTCCGCAAGTTCATCCCTAGTTTTGTCGCGTAAGCGGCTTGCCATCAATCGATCATACTCTCAGCCTAAAATCTACCCGGTTCGGACCTGGGCCGGGTAGGTGTACTAAGCGATTGGTTAACAATCAACTACTAGCAAGCATCCGGGGCAAACTGCAGACTTCCAGAAATCTCCGCCAGCAATAATTCATCGAACTTCGTGACAAGCCTTGACTATTCTTGGCTTCATGGCACGGTGTTTTCGATGCCGCCGCGCCGGTGATTCGGGGTTCAATTCAATAGTCTTGAGGACGGTCATCGATCAGAACGAGGTGGCCTAGTTACGCGTCCCGTATCACACCTGATGTCTCAGTGCGGGTTTGGTAGCGGTTCGTGGAAGCAGAGGTACTGGGACCGCGGATTTCGCTTGACGTTAATCATGTCTGTATGATCCCAGAGAAACGTTCGTTACCTTAAATAGCGGATCCTAGGAGTGACCATTGGTGCGCATGAGAAACAACTATGTCCGGGACAAGCTACGGCGTGGAGAACCCTCGATCGGTGCATTTCTCGGGTTGGAAAGTCCTAATGTGGCGGAACTATTTGGTCACCATGGATTTGAATGGCTTTTGATCGAAACTGAGCACAACGGGCTGGATGCAGCGGAAGTCGAGACGATGGTTCGGATCTTC